>JBMOOR010000032.1:0-32626 GCA_049324555.1 Pseudomonadota bacterium
GTTCAGCCTCATGAAAACCTACGAAAACGGCGGCGCATCCTATGCCCGCCGCATCGCCAAGCCCGTCGCCGGCTCGGTCGCCGTTGCGATCGACGGGGTTGAAACGGCGGCCTTCACCGAAGATGAAACGACGGGAACCGTCACTTTCGCGGTCGCTCCTCCCGCGGGCGCTGCGATCACCGCGGGCTTCGTCTTCGACTGTCCGGTTCGGTTCGACACCGACGCCCTTCGCATCAATCTCGCCGCCTTCCGCGCCGGCGACATCCCGTCGATCCCGCTCATCGAGGTTCTCGTCTGATGCGCGCGCTCGATCCAAATCTCACCGCGCATCTTGCCTCCGGCGCGACGACGCTTGCGACCTGCTGGAAGATTTCGCGCGTCGACGGCGTCATGCTCGGCTTCTCCGATCACGACCGCGCGCTCGGCTTTGACGGCGTCTCGTTCGAGCCGCAGTCGGGCGCCGACGGCGCGGCGATTGATAGCTCCGCCGATCTTTCCGTCGACAATACCGAGATCGAAGGCGCGCTCGTCTCCGACGCGCTCTCGGCCGAGGATCTTGCGGCGGGGCGCTACGACGACGCATCGGTCGAGATCTGGCGCGTCAACTGGGCGGACATTTCGCAACGGATGCTTTTGAAGCGCGGGACAATCGGCGAAGTCGCGCGCGAGGGATCGCGCTTTCGCGCCGAGATTCGCGGGGCCTCGCACGCTCTCGACCGCACGGTCGGGCGCCTTTACCAGCGCCAGTGCGACGCGATCCTCGGCGATCCGCGCTGCGGCGTCGATCTCGCCTCGCCCGCCTATCGGGGCGCGGGGGCCGTCGCCGCAATCCTCGACGATCAGCGATTCATTGCAAGCGGCCTGCAATCGTTCGCTAACGGATGGTTTGCGCAAGGCGCGCTCCAATGGACGACGGGCGCGAATGCGGGAACGCGAGGGGCCGTTAAGGCGCACGACAAGAATCCATCGGGCGATGCGATCTCACTCTGGCTTCCAGCAGGACGCCCCCTTGCGATCGGGGATGCTTTCACGGTGACGGCGGGCTGCGACAAGCGCGCCGGGACCTGCAGGGGAAAGTTCAGCAACCTGATCAATTTCCGCGGGTTTCACCTGATGCCGGGGAACGACTTCGCCGTCTCCTATCCGCTGAAGTCGGAAAAGAACGATGGAGGGAGACGATGAGAGACGTTCAACTCGAAACCAGATCGGCGGATCGCTTCTCCCCGCTCCCACGCCCCGCGGGGGAGCCGTCAGCGACGCTGACTGAGGGGACTCTCCCCGCGCGCGCCGCTTTCGCGGATGGAGCGCGCCCCCTCAGTCAGTCCGCTGCGCGGCCTGACAGCTCCCCCGTAAAGAACGGGAGAGCGGAACCGCCGCTTTCCCGCAACGCCATCGTCGCCGCGGCGAGAACCTGGCTCGGCACGCCCTATCTCCACCAGGCGTCGGCGAAGGGGAGGGGCGCCGACTGTCTCGGGCTCGTAAGAGGTCTTTATACGGAGCTTTACGGGAAAGAGCCCGAAGCCCCGCCGCCCTATACGCCCGACTGGAACGAACGCCGCCCCTGCGAGGAGCCGCTATTGAGCGCGGCGAGACGGCATTTGCGGGAGAGGGGAGAAGATTTCCTCCCCGGTCAAATCCTCATCTTCCGCATCGTGAAGACCGGGCCCGCCAAGCATTGCGGCGTCGTCTCGGGCGCCGATCATTTCATTCACGCCTATGCCGGGCGATGCGTCGTCGAAAGCTGGCTCTCGCGCTGGTGGATCGAGCGTATCGCCGGCGTCTTTGATTTTCCGGGAGTCCTGTGATGTCAAACACGTTCAAACGCGCCCCGCTCCCCCGTTTCTTCAACGGGGGAGCTGTCGCGGAGCGACTGAGGGGGCGCACTCTCTCCGCGCGCGCAGTTCTCGCGAATGGAGCTCGCCCCCTCAGCCAGGCGGCGCCTGACAGCTCCCCCGCTAGCGCGGGCGCGCGGAAGGAGGCCCCCTCATGGCGCAACTGATCCTTTCCGCCGTCTCCGCCGCCGCCTCCGCCGCTGGCCGCGCCGGCGTCGGAACCCTCATTGCACGGACGGTCGCCTCTACGGCGGCCTCCTACGCCGCAGGCGCCGCCGAGCGCCTCATCTTCGGGCCGCGAAAGCGCACGATCGAAGGCTCTCGCCTTTCAAGCCTTGCGATCCAGTCCTCGACCGAGGGCGCCGCTGTTCCCCGCATATGGGGGAGGGCGCGCCTTGCGGGACAGATCATCTGGGCCGCGAATTTCAAGGAAAGCGTCGCGGAGACGACGCAATCCTCGGGCGGCAAGGGCGGGCGCCTCGCCGCGTCGAAAACGACGGTCAGGGAATATCTCTATTCGCTTTCCTTCGCGGTCGGCCTCTGCGAAGGGCCGATCGACCGCGTCGCGCGCGTCTGGGCCGACGGCAAGCCGTTCGATCTTTCCAAAGTCAACGCCCGCGTCTTTCGCGGAATGGAAGATCAGACGCCGGACGATCTCATCAGCGCGATCGAAGGGGAGGCGCCGGCCTTTCGCGGCCTCGCCTATGTCGTTTTTGAAGACCTGCCGCTCAGGGAATTCGGGAACCGCATCCCGCAATTGTCCTTCGAGATCGAGAAGTCGCTTGGGAAGAGCGACGCTGCGGCGCTTGAAAATGCGCTCTCCGCGGTGACGATCATCCCCGCCTCCGGCGAGTTCGCCTATGGGACGACGAAAGTCGCGCGCGAGGCGGGCGAGGGCGTCACCGTTGCGGAAAACGTCAACAACAATGACGGCGTCACGGATTTTTCCTCCTCGCTCGACGCGCTCCTTTCCGCGGCGCCGAATCTTGAAGCGGCCTCGCTCGCCGTCGCCTGGTTCGGCGACGATCTTCGCGCCGGCCTTTGCCGATTGCAGCCCGCGGTCGAAACCCATGACAAGACGACAACGCCCGCCGACTGGCGCGGCGGCGGCGTCTCTCGCGGCGAGGCGCGGCTCGTCTCATCCGCCGACGGACGGCCCGCCTACGGCGGAACGCCCGACGACAAGGGCGTCATCGAGGCGATCGCGGCGATGAGGGCGAAGGGCCTCGCCGTCATGTTTCATCCCTTCATCCTCATGGATATTCCGTCAACGAACGGATTGCCGGACCCCTACGGCGGGGCGGCCCAGGCGGCGTTCCCGTGGCGCGGGCGGATCACGGTCGGCGCGAATGAAGGAACGGCGGGGGCCGCTTCGGATATTCTCGCCTTTTTCGGAACGGCCGCGCCGTCGGACTTTGGCGTTGCGAACGGCGTTGTGTCTTACAACGGCCCCGCCGAATGGTCCTTCCGCCGCATGATCCTCCATTATGCGCATCTTTGCGCGGCGGCGGGCGGCGTCGAGGCGTTTCTTCTGGGCTCGGAATTAAAGGCGCTGACGGGCGCGCGCGATTCCGCGGGGAATTTCCCGGCGGTCGCGGCGCTCAAGGCGCTCGCCGCGGACGTCAAGGCGGTCCTGCCGGAGGCGAAAATCTCCTACGGCGCGGATTGGTCCGAATGGTCGGGCGTGACGAAGGCGGACGGGAGGTTCTTTCACCTCGATCCGTTATGGAGCGATCCGTCGATCTCCTTCATCGGCGTCGATTATTACCCGCCGCTCGCCGACTGGCGCGACGGATTTGCGCACGCCGATCTCGCCGCCGGGTGGAAGAGCCGATATGCGCGCGACTATATCGCGGCGAATATCGAGGGCGGCGAAAATTTCGACTGGTTTTACGCGAGCGAGGCTGACCGCGACGCGCAAGTGAGAACGCCGATTGCGGACGACGCCTATAACGAGCCGTTCATCTGGCGCGCGAAAGACATCCGCGGCTGGTGGGCGAATGCGCATCACGACCGGCCGAACTTCGTTCGCAGCAATGCGCCGACGGCGTGGGTTCCGCAGTCAAAGCCTTTTCGTTTCACCGAGGTCGGCGCTCCCGCCGTCGACAAGGGCGCGAACGCGCCGAATGTCTTCATTGATGCGAAGTCGTCGGAATCGGCGCTCCCGCCTTATTCGAACGGCGCTCGCGACGATCTTATCCAGCGCCGCGCGCTCGAAGCGGTTCACGCCTATTGGCGGGCGAACAACGCGGTTTCCGCCATCAACGCCGCGCCGATGATCGAGACGGACCGGCTTTACGTCTACGCCTTCGACGCGCGGCCCTATCCTTTCTTTCCGGCGCGGGAGGATATCTGGGGCGACGCCGCCAACTGGGAGAAGGGGCATTGGCTCAACGGACGGCTGACGCGCGCGCCCCTCGATGCGCTCGTCGAAGCGCTCGCAGGCGAGGCGGGCGTGAGCGAAGTTGACGCGAACGCGCTTAAAGGATCGCTTGCGGGCTACATCGTCGACCGGCCGCTCTCCCCGCGCCAGATGATCGATCCGTTGGCGGATGTGTTCCAGTTCGACATGGTTGAAACGGAGGCTGGACTTCGCTTTCAACCTCGGGGAGGCGCGAGCGTCGCAACGCTCGACAAGGCCGCACTCGTCGATGAGGGGGAGGCGCCGTTCGTGTTGGCGACGGGGCAGAAATCGGACCTGCCGACGGCGGTCCGGCTCGGCTATATCGACGAGGGCGGGGATTATCTTCCCGCAATCGCCGAGGCGCGCCATCCCTATGCGGACGATATCCGCGAGGTCGGGCTTGAGCTTCCCGCGGCGATGGATGAGGCGAGCGCCGCTGCGCGCGCCGGCTCCATTCTCGCCGACGCCGCCGTGATGCGCGAGACCGCGCGCTTCACTCTGCCGCCGTCGCTCGCCGCGCTTGAACCGGGCGACGCGGTCACTGTCGATTTCGACGGCGTTTCGCGCGATCTTCGCATCGTCTCGATCGCGGACGGCGCGTCGCGAAAAGTCGAGGCGGTGCGCGTCGCGCCCGCGGTTTATGACGCGCCCCTTGCGAGCGGCGGGTTCAAGATCCCCGCCGTCTCGCCGCAGTTTGGAAAGCCTCTGTTTGAACTCATGAACCTGCCGCTCCTGCGCGAGGACGATGACGCGGGCGCGCCCTATTTCGCGGCCTTCGCCGACCCGTGGCCGGGCGCGGTTGCGCTTTATCGGGGGCCCTCGCTCGCCGCGACGGCGACAGCGCGCGCCGTTATGGGGCGGCTCGAGGCGGACCTCTCCCCCGGCGTCCCAGGGCGATGGGATGGGCGGGCGATCCGTGTGCGGCTGAATTACGGTTCGCTCGCCTCAAGAAGCGAGGAGGAAGTCTTTGCAGGCGCCAACGCCGCGGCGATCGAAACGGCGGCGGGGTGGGAGGTTCTCCAGTTCCGCGACGCTCTTCTCGGCGCGGACGGCGCGTGGGCGCTTGAAGGCGTCTTGCGCGGCCAGAGCGGGACGGAAAGGCAAGCCGCCGCCGGCGCCGCCGCCGGCGCGCGCTTTGTGCTTTTGACCGCCGCCGTGACGCAGGCGGGGCTCTCCTTCGACCTTCGCGGGCTCTCCTTCGACTGGTCTGCGGGGCCGGCGGACGATCTCCCTTCCGAGCCGACATTCCGCACAAGGACCTTTACCGGCGAGGCGCGGGGGCTAAAGCCTCTCTCCCCCGTTCACGTCCGCGCCGCCCAAACGCCGGGCGGCGACATCGAGATCTCGTGGATACGCCGCACGCGAACCGGCGGCGATTCCTGGGAGGGCGAGGACGTTCCGCTAAGCGAAGCCTTCGAGCGCTATCGCGTCGAGATTTATGACGGTGAACGCCTCGTCCGCACAGCGGAAGTCGGAACGCCCGCCTACGCCTACGCCGACATCGCTGCCGACTTCCCGCCGTCGTCATTTCCGAGCGGAAGGCCGCCGCTCACTTTCCGCGTCGCGCAGATCTCGGACAGGGTCGGTCCGGGGGAATGGGCGGAGGCGGGGGTGTGATGCATATTATTGCCTCATTAACGTCGCCAAACTCTATTGTGGCAAAAGCTAAGGAGAAAGCTGCGTTGCGAAAAATATTGATAGTGGGCTTGTTTGTCAGAGTTTTTCTCAACTCGGCGTTTGCGGAGGACAATGCGCCGTCGGCTTGCGCGGAGATTGCGGCGCTGGAGGACTCTGGCGGGTTGGCTCGTCGGCAGGTGGTTCCAGGCAAATCATGGGCTGCGAACGCGCCAGGACAAATTGAGATTGATCTCGATGGCGACGGCGTCAAGGAACGTTTCGAGGCGACTTCCCGCGGCTATGAAATTGAAGGCCGACTATTGCAGGATATCGCGCCTGAGTACAAATCCGTGACGGCGAACCATGAGGGGATAATAGAGATCGACGGTGCCTATTTCGGCGTCACCCGCGACATCGACCTGCTTTCAATGGTGTGGCGATTAAATCGCGATGCGAAAGACGGATCTCTTCAAGGCGCGCCGGAGTGCTTCTTTGACCGTGATTGGAAAGAAGTCAGCGGCTGTGAGAAGTTCAACAACGCTGACTTCAATCGCATTGAATTGGAACGGCCCAAAAAAATTGCGATCCTCAATGGCTGGGAAAAGCCGGACTTCTTGAGCGACGTTTTTGATCCCTATTACGGCATCAAGCCGCTTTCCGAAACGGTCGCGATAGATATCGACAATGACGGCGAACCCGAGTCGGTCAAATCAGTCCTCATTCACACTTTCGCGCCGCGCTATGGGCGATATAACGAGACCCCCGTCATCATGACGGATGATAACGCAGCCCTCGCGCCGACATTTCAAAATGCGCGGCTCATCCAGCATATAGAGCGTGAGACGCTTGGTGGAATCGATTTTGATCATGGCGTCATCTCTTTCCTCATCTCGAAACGCCGAGGCGAGGTTTTCATTGACAATCGCTCTCACCATGTTCCGCTGAGCGGCGGATCGCCGCGAAAGGTTTTCCGGCAGGTTTACCGGTTGAACGGCGCATGGATTGAAACCATCTGCCGAGCCGATTTTTCATGGAGCACTGTCTTTACGATGCGGGACCTTCGTTGATCGACGATGCGTTCTGGATACGGTCTCGGAAACGTAAATTACATAATGATTTCACACCTTGACAATCCTGAAACCAATATGTAATTTGAGCCTTGGAGCAAACCCATGTCCGTCGCTATCGAAGCCCGTCAGACCGCCGTCTCCCGGCTCCTCGACGACCTCCGCGAGCGCGGGGGTCTTACCGGGCGGGACATCGCCAATATTTTGGGCGTGTCGCCGCCGACCGTTTCGCGCTGGGCGAGCGGGGAGAGCGGGCCGACGATCGAGAAGCAGCGGATCATCGCCGAGCTTCGCTGGGTCGCCGAGCGGCTCTCCGATTTCTACGAACCGGACGAGGCGCGATTGTGGCTGCAATCAGCGCATCCGCAGCTTTCGGGCGCGCGCCCCTATGATCTCATCGTCAGTGGACGGACGGCTGAGGTTCTTGAGGTGATCGAGCGTCTTGATGCGGGCGTTTATCTTTGATCCGGCTGACGCTTGAACGCTCATTTCTTTCCCGCTCGTCCCGACGAAAGCCGCAAGGCCGTCGCATGCTGCTTCTTACCCTCTCCCGCTTGCGGGAGAGGGCATGGTGAGGGGGCGTTAACCTGCGCAAATCTTTCCGTGTACGGCCCCTCACCCCCGACCCGTCGGACGCATGGTCCGACCCCGCAAGCGGGAGAGGGGAGAGGAGATCTCTCTGCAATACGCGGCGGTCTTGCGGCTCCTCGGGGATGAGCGGCGAATAGTAATCGCGATGAACGTGAAATGTGAGCGATGACTGAGCGCCGCGCGCATGACGACCGCCTTCTCGATGCGATCGGCAAGATCGCGCCGGCCCGCTATGACCGCAATGTCTGGCGCGTCGTGCGCGAAGGCCGTTCGCCTACGGACGGATCGCGTGGGGGCGGGCGCTGGAACCCGTCGGATCTGTCCGTCCTTTACTGCGCCGAGGAGAAGGACGGCGCGCTTTCTGAAATCCATTTTCACCTGAGCCGCGGCCAGCCGGTTTTCCCCTCGCGCATCCGCCACGTCGTCTGGAAGCTCGGCGCCGAATTGAAGCGGTCGTTGACGCTGCTCGATGTCGAAGCGCTGACGAGGCTCGGCGTCGAGATGAGCCGCTATCAGGGCATCCTTTATGCAAAGACGCAGGAGATCGGCGCCGCCGCGGCGTTTCTCGGTTTTGACGGCCTCATATCCCCGAGCGCGCGCTATGACTGCGCCAATCTCGTCGTTTTTCTTGACAACGCCGCCCCCGAAGCGCTCGCCGAAATCGAAAGCGAGCCGGTCGACTGGTCCCTCTGGAAAAGGAGGCGCCGGTGATCGTTTCGCCTCCCCTCAAAATTAACTGCGTTCTCTTCAATTTGTGGCAGGATCGCTTATCTACCGATGAGGGAAAAAGCCCCTCTTTGCACGTTTTGCGGCCGAAAGGAGCCGTCTGAATCTTGGCCAGGAACCCGTATAGCGTGTTGGGCGTTTCGCCGACCGCCTCGGACAGCGATATCCGGGCTGCGTTCCGCAAGCTCGCCAAGCAGCACCATCCGGACCGCAACAAGGGCGACAAGAAGGCCGAGGAGAAGTTCAAGGAAGTCTCGGCCGCCTTCGACATTGTCGGCGACGCCGACCGGCGCAAGAAGTTCGATCGCGGCGAAATCGACGAGCAGGGCCGTGAACGCCCGCAATATCAGTATCGCCAGTGGACCGGACAGGGCGCAGCCGCGCAGCAAGGGCCCGGCGGCTACGGCGCGGGCTATACGGGCGGCTTCGCCAACAAGGGCGATTTCGACGACCTCGGCGACATTTTCGCCGACCTTTTCGGGCGCGGCCGGACATCTGGCATGGCGGGCGGCGCAGGGGGCGGCGGGTTTCATCCCGGCGCCGAGGCCGGCGGATTTGGGGGCCAGTTCCGCGGCCGCGACGCCAAATACCGGCTCGAAGTCGATTTCCTTGATGCGGCGCGCGGCGGCAAGAAGCGCGTCACCATGCCGGACGGGCGCACGCTCGACATCAACCTGCCGGCGGGCGTTGAAGAGGGGCAAACCTTGCGCCTCAAGGGCCAGGGCGAAGCGCCCCCTTCGGGCGGTCCCGCGGGCGACGTTTTTGTCGAAATCGCGGTGAAAGCGCATCCGATTTTCGAGCGCGACGGCGACGACATTCATATCGAAGCGCCGATCACGATCCGCGAAGCCGTGCTCGGCGGAAAGATCACGGCGCCGACGATTGCGGGCGACGTTTCGATTACCGTGCCGAAGAATACAAGTTCGGGCGCCGTCCTGCGCCTCAAGGGCAGGGGCGTCGCGCGCGAGGGCCGCCCTGCGGGCGACCAGTACGTGAAACTGAAAATCGTTCTCCCCGAGGGCGGCGACGCCGAGCTTGAGGAGTTCGTCCGCAACTGGCGCGCCGGCGCGCAGCACTCGCCGCGCAAGCATTTTGCTGGCGTTTGACGGCGCGGGTCTTTAGGGTCGCGCGCGTTCATGGCCGATCTTCAATCAGCGTGTCCTTCAGCGCCCCAATCGGCGGCGCCGTCGCCTCCGACGGGGCTTGCCCCCCGCAAATGGGCGCGGCTTGAAGCGTTCCTTGGCGCGCTGCCGCCGTCCGCCGCATCGCGCCTCTTTGAAGCGCTCGAAAGGGGCGGCGGAATTGATGAAAGCGGCGTCCCGGCGTCGGCGATCCTCGCTACCCTCCGTGCACGGTTGATATCGTCAGGGGAGACGTTTCCGCCGAGAAAGCCGACGGCGCAGCGGCTCTTCTTCGCGCCGTTTGAAGATTTCTTCATCGCCGGGCGGCGCGGGCGAAAGCGCCGCGCGCGCATCGATCGCGCCTCGCTCGGGCCGATCTGGTCGCTTGTTCTCGCCGATCCCGCCTGCGCCGGCGCGGCGCGCGCCGCTGCCGATCTTGATGCGGCGATTGCAAGGGGCGAGCGCGCGCTCCTCCCCTATGAACGCGCGCTCTTCGCGGAGTCGGGCGAAGGATTTGCGCGACTGATCGCGCACGCCGATGCTGACGCCGCATTCCGCTCCGATATCGGCGCGCGGCTCGGCGGAAAGAACGCGCAGGCGGGCGCCGCCGCGCTGCACGATCTTGCGGAGATCAACCTCCTCCTGCCGGCGATCGCGCATCTTCGCGCCGCGCAGAAAGCGTTCGCCCGCCCGCTCGCCGCGCTGACGGAGGAAGACCTCTTCGAGGCGCGGCGCATCTACGTCGCCGCTGCGGGCGCTCCGGAAACGGCGGGCTATGTTCTCCTCGCGATTGCGGGAAGGCTCGAAGCGCCCTGGCGCGCGCTCCCGCTCTATTACCACATGGCGCATGCGGAAGATGAGCGCCTTCCTTACGCACGCGCCGACGCTGCGCAGATTGTCGAGACGCTGTTTGAAGATCTTGAAGGTCTCGCGCGGCTCCTTGAGCGGGACGCCGACGATGATCCCGATACTGAGGATGCGCCGGCGCGGTTCGCCCATTTCGCCGAATTCGCGTCGGGCGTCATCGCCGAAGCGGAGCGCCGGGACGACGGCGCCCTCGTCAGCCGCGCGGAGGCTTGCCGCGATATCGCGGCCGCGGCCCTTTCCCGCCTCTGCGAGCACGCGATCGCCGCTCTGCGGCGCGTTCATCCGGTGCGCCACGCCGGGGGCTCCTCGCGGCTGATGGCGCTTCGCCCCGATATCGAGCGCCCCGTCGATCCGATCGCCGAGCGCACAGCGCGCGCCGGCGCCGGT
Source organism: Pseudomonadota bacterium (assembly GCA_049324555.1). GTDB lineage: Bacteria > Pseudomonadota > Alphaproteobacteria > Caulobacterales > Parvularculaceae > Amphiplicatus. The sequence goes on from JBMOOR010000032.1 coordinate 10,613, forward strand.
TTTCTCAGCAAGGCGGACGCGCTTGGCCTAGCGCTCGGCCGGCCCGACGCGGCGGGTCCTATCGTCGCCGACGCGCGCGCCGAAACGCGGCGCTATGCAGGCGATCTCATCACCGAAATCAGGGCGGCCGAAGGCGGCGAGCGCGCGGCGGCCAAAAAACGCATGGAGGCGAGCCTCGCCGCGGCCGCGCCTCTCCTCCCCGACGGCGAGATTGCGCTTCTCAAAGAGCGTGCGGCGGCGGCGATGGTGTCGGCATGAGGTCGCGCAAGATTGACGCAGCCCGGCTTGAAACGCCGCATAACCGCCCCAAATCCTTGATAATTTTTAATTCGCCGCGCCGGGATTTCGCCCCCATGGCGGGGCGTATCTTCACCCGCGCAAGGGCGCATGGGTTATAGGAAAGACGTTTTGACGGAAGACGGGCGGCGCGACCACTGACTGGCCACTGACTGGCCACTGACTGGGACGAGTAAAAGGATGAAAATGAGCGAGTTGAAGATGAAGGGTATGAGGTCCGGATTGCTGGCGGGCGTCGCCGCCGGGCTGACGCTGGCGGGCGCTGGCGTGATGTTGCTTCCCGACGCAAGCGCGCAGGCGCCGCGCCTCGTCGCGCCGCCGCCGGCGGCGGTCGACGGGTCGCTTTCTTTCGCAGATCTCGTCGAGCGCGTCGCGCCTGCGGTCGTCAGCGTTCTCGTCGAAAAGGAAGTCGAGCAGCCGCCGGTCCCCGAAGCGCTGCAGGATTTCTTCCAGTTTCGCTTCGGATCGCCTGACGGCGGCAACGACGGCTTTGACGGCGGCGAACCGCAGCGCCTTGAAGCGGAAGGCTCCGGCTTTTTCATCGATGCGCAAGGCCACATCGTCACCAACAATCACGTTGTCGAGGGCGCGGACGAGATCAAAGTCCGCCTCGCCGACGGCAGGGAAATCGCGGCGACGCTCGTCGGAACGGATCCCCTGACCGACCTCGCGGTTCTGAAAGTCGAGCCGCCGAAGGGCCAGGCCTTCGTTCAGTTTGCGGAGGGCGTTAACCTCCGCGTCGGCGACTGGGTCGTCGCGGTCGGCAACCCGTTCGGTCTTGGCGGGTCGGTGACAAGCGGCATCGTCTCGGCGATCGGCGGCCAGAATCGCGAGGGCCAGTTCCTAGACTTCATTCAGATTGACGCGCCGATCAACCGCGGCAACTCGGGCGGCCCGACTTTTGACCTCAAGGGCCGCGTCGTCGGCGTCAATACGGCGATCTACTCCCCGAACGGGGGCAGCGTCGGCATCGGCTTTGCAATCCCGGCGAAGGTCGCGAAAGAAACCGTCGCGCAGCTCATTTCGAACGGCTCGGTGACGCGCGGCTGGCTTGGCGTTTCGATCCAACCGGTGACGACGGAAATCGCCGCCGCGCTCGGCCGCAAGGAAACGAAAGGCGCGCTCGTCGCGGAAGTGCTTGAAGGAACCCCGGCGTTCAAGGCCGGCCTTGAAAGCGGCGATCTCATCCTCAAACTCAACGGCGCCGCGATCGACAGTCCGCGCGACCTCACCCGCCAGGTTTCGGCGCTGCCGCCGGGCGAGAAGGCGAAGGTCACCGTTCTTCGCAATGGCGCGGAAAAAGTCCTCTCCGTGACGCTCGGTCAGCGCGACAAGGAAGAAGTCGCGTCAAATGAAGAAACTCCGTCAAAGCCGGAAGACCAGCTGTCGAAGGAAGCAGGTCTTCGCGTCGCCGACATCACGGACGCGATGCGCCAGCAGTTCCGCATCGCCGACGGCGTCAACGGCGTCCTCGTGACGGCGGTCAAGCCCGGCAGCCCCGCCGACAAGGCCGGCCTGCAGCCGGGCGTCGTCATCCTCCAGGTCGACGGCGCGCCCGTGACGAGTTCGGCCGCGCTTAAGAAAAAGGTCGCCGACGCGGTTTCCGCCGGCAAGGAAGCCGTCCTTCTCCGTCTCCAGCTCGGCGAAGCCAAACAGTTCAGTGCACTGACGATTAAGAAGAGTTAGGCCGTAGGGCGGATGGAGCCAAGCGATATTCGCCGTACAGGAAGGAAGATCGATGAGAATCCTCGTTGTCGAAGACGATTCTGAAGCCGCGGCGCACGTCTCGAAGGGACTGCGCGAGGCGGGCCATGTCGTCGATCACGCGCTCGACGGGGAGGTCGGCCTCAACATGGCCGGCGCCGGCGACTACGACGCTTATGTCATCGACCGCATGCTTCCAAAACTTGACGGCGTATCGCTTCTCTCGCGCCGCCGCGCCGGCGGCGATGAAACGCCGGCGCTTTTCCTCTCCGCGCTCGGGGAGGTTGACGATCGCGTCAAGGGCTTCAAGGCCGGCGGCGACGATTATCTTGTGAAGCCCTATGCTTTCCCCGAGCTGCTCGCGCGCGTCGAGGCGCTTGGGCGCCGGCGCAATCAGCAGCCCGCGAACGTGACGACGCGCTACGCCGTCGGCGATCTCGAGATTGACGTCATTACGCGGACGGTCCGCCGGGCCGGGCGCAAGATCGATCTGCAGCCGCGCGAATTCCGCCTTCTTGAATATCTGATGCGTCACGCGGGGCAGGTGGTGACGCGCACCATGCTTCTCGAAAACGTCTGGGAATACCATTTCGATCCGCAGACGAACGTCATCGATGTCCATATCTCGCGCCTCAGGGCCAAGATCGACAAGGACTTCGACACCGCGCTTTTGAAGACGATCCGCGGCGCGGGCTATACGATCGCCGAAACGGAGTAGAAAAGGTTGTAGGTTGCAGGTTGTAGGTTGTAGGTTGCAGTTGGAAAGATTCGACGTCGGATCGACTACAAACTGACGCCTGCAACCTACAACCTCCAACCTCGCTCATGCTCCGTCTTCTGCGAACGACGACTTTCAGCTTCACGATCGTCTATGTGTTCGTGTTCGCGATCGCGGTCGCGCTCCTCGGCCTCCTCTTCTACCAGAACACCTTCGGCGTCATGTCGAAGCAGACCGACTCGATTGTCGATCAGGAACTCGTCGTTCTTTCCGAAGTCTTCTCGAGCGAGGGCGCGGGGGTCCTGCGCCGCGTCATTCGCGAGCGCGCAGCCTGGCGCGACGACGGCCTTTACATGCTGATCGGCGCGCCTTCAGGCGCGGTCCTTTCCGGCAATTTGTCGGCGCTGCCGCCCGAAGCCCTTTCCGCCGGCGAAGGGTTTTTCAATTTCACTTTCGAGCGGCCGCGCCTTGACGCCGCGGGTCGCGAGATCGGCACCGACACGCGCGAAGCGCGCGGCAAGATCCGCCGCTTCAAGCCGACGCCGGACGCCGAAACCTCGTTCCTCGTCTTCGTCGCGCGCGACATCTCGACGAGAGAGGCGCTTAGAAAGCGCAGCGAAGCGCTGATGACGCGCATCGGCGCGGCGACGATCGGGCTCGGGATCATCGTCGGCCTTGTCTTTTCGCGCGCCCTTTTGCGGCGCGTTGATTCCGTCAACCGCACCGCGCGCGCCATTCGCGACGGCGATCTTTCCAAGCGCATCGCGCTCACTGGCGCCGGCGACGAGCTTGAAAATCTTGCGATCAATCTGAACGCCATGCTCGATCAGATCGAGCGGCTGATGAGCGGCATGCGCGAGGTGTCGGACAATATCGCGCATGATCTGCGCTCGCCATTGAACCGCATTCGCGGGCGCCTCACCGACGCCCTGAAGAGCGACGCCGCAGAGAAGGAAGATGCGCTGCGCGCAACGCTCGACGACGCCGAGAACATGATCACGACATTCAATGCGCTGTTGTCGATCGCGCGCATCGAGTCGGGCGAGGGAGCGGGCGCGATGGAGGCCGTCGATCTCGTCGCAATCGCCGAGGAAATGGTTGAACTCTACGAACCCGCCGCTCAGGATGCGGGATTTGTCCTGCAGCTTAAAGCGGCGCCGACGCCGCCGGTCCGGGGCTCGCGCTCGCTGATTTCGCAGGCGCTCGCGAACCTTCTCGATAATGCGCTGAAATACGCGGCCGGCGGCACGACGATCCGCATCGACGTCCGCAAGGGTTCGGAAGGGCGGGTCCTCCTCTCGGTGCTCGACGATGGTCCGGGCGTGCCGGCGAACGAGCGCGAAAGCGTGCTCAAGCGCTTCGTCCGCCTCGAACAGAGCCGGTCAACGCCCGGAAGCGGTCTCGGGCTCAGTCTTGTTTCGGCGATTGCGCGCGCGCATCGCGCCTCAATTTCGCTCGGCGATTCCTCGTCAAGCGGCGAACGGCGGGGGCTCAAGGTGACGATCGCGTTTCCTCCCTTCGACAAGGGGTGAGAAAACGCAGCAAGTGCGCCGCCCGACGAACAATCCTCGGCATGCGCGCGGGCGATATTTCAATTCGGCGGCGGCTTGCCCTAGATACACTCCGATGGCTGACGACGCGCCCCTTTCATCGCTGATCCGTTTCGTCCCGGCGCCCGTCGACCGGGCCGCGGGCGAGCGCGCGCTTGCAGCGCTCGGGGGCCGCGGCGATGTCGCTGAATTCATCGTCGGCGTCGCCGGATGTTCGCCCTATCTTGCGCGTCTCATCGACCGCTATCCGGAAATGGCGCGCGCCGCGCTCGACGCATCGCCCGAGCAAAGCCTTGAACGCGCCGCGGACGCAACATGGCGCGCCGCGGACGAAAGCGACGCAGCGGCGCAAATGAAGGCGTTGCGCTGCGCCAAGGCGGACGCCGCCTTCTCAACGGCGATTGCCGATATCTCCGGCGCCGCGACAACAATCGAATCTGCCGGCCGCCTGTCGCGCTTTGCCGATGCGGCTGTCGGTTCTGCGGTCAGAATGGCGCTCCGGCAATCGGAGCGGCTCGGCTTTCGTCCGCAGGATGACGAGCGGCCCGAGGAAGGATCGGGATTGACCGTCATCGCCATGGGCAAGCATGGCGCGTTCGAACTCAATTATTCAAGCGACATCGACCTCGTCATTCTTTACGACAGCGCAAGCGAGGCGCTCGGCGGTCCAGTCGAAGCAAAGCGCATCGCGGTCGCCGCAGCGCGCGCGATCGTCTCGCGTCTCAACGATCAGACGGGCGACGGCTATGTCTTCCGCACGGACCTGCGGCTTCGTCCCGACCCGGGCGTTTCCGCCGCCGCGGTCTCGATCAACGCCGCGGAGACCTATTACGAATCCCATGGCCAGAACTGGGAGCGCGCGGCCTTCATCAAGGCGCGCGCGGCGGCGGGCGACATTCCGCTCGGGGAGGAATTCATCCGGCGCCTGCGCCCGTTCATCTGGCGCAAGTTTCTCGATTTCGCCGCCATCGAGGAAATCCATGCGGTGATGCGCCAGATCCATGCGGCGAAAGGCGCGAGCCAATCGGAGTTCTTCGGCTGCGATCTGAAACGCGGTCGCGGCGGCATTCGTGAGATCGAGTTCTACGTTCAGGCGCAGCAGCTCATCGGCGGCGGCAAGAACCCCGCCTTGCGCGAACGGGCGACGCTTGACGCGATGGAGGCGCTCGCCGGCGCCGGCCTCGTCGCGCGTCAGGGCGCGGATGCGCTTTCCGAGCGCTATTGCTATCTGCGCAAAGTCGAACATCGCCTGCAGATGATCGCCGACGAACAGACGCACCGCGTGCCGGCGAACGAAGCCGATGCGATGCGGCTTGCGCAGTTTCTCGGCGAAGAAAGTCTTGCCGAATTCGAGAAGCGGCTCGTCGAGACCTTTCGCTCGACGCATGAACTGACGGCTTCGCTCTTTCGTCCCGAAGAGCGGCCGGAGCTGGCGTTCGGCGCGCTGAATTTCACCGGCGTCGATACGGATCCGGAGACAATCGCAACCCTGAGGAGGCTCGGCTTTGCGCGCCCGGAACAAGTCGCCGATGCTTTCCGTCGCTGGCATGCGGGCGAGACGCGGGCGACGCGGAGCGCGCGCGCGCGTGCGCTTCTTGCAAAGATGACGCCGCAGATCATCGAGGCGCTCGCCCGCGCCGGCGCGCCCGACGAGGCCTTCGCGGCCTTTGATGGGTTCCTGCGCAGCTTGCCCGCGGGCGTGCAGATCTTCTCGCTTTTCATCAATCGCCCGGACGTCTTCGAGCGGTTGATCCGCATCATGACGGTCTCGCCCTACCTTGCGCGGGAAGTCGCAAGGCGCTCGCACCTTGCCGAAGCGCTCATCGAAAGCCGCTGGCCTGACGAGGCGGCCTCGCGCGAAGACCTCGCCGCGCGGCTCGCCATGCGTCTTTCCGCGGCCGACGGGCATGAGGCGACGCTCAACGCTGCGCGGCGCTGGGCGCTTGAAGAATCCTTCTCGGTCTCGGCGCAGCTTCTCGTCGAGCTTATCGCTCCCGCTGATGCGGCGAGCCGCTTCACCCTGATCGCCGAAGTCTCACTCGAAGCGCTCCTTGTCGCCGCAATTGCTGAAACCGAACGACTTTATGGAACGATCGACGGCGATGTCGCCGTCATCGCGCTCGGGCGCCTCGGCGCAAGGGCGATGACGGCGGCGTCCGACGTCGATCTCATGTTCATCTATGATGCGGCGGAGGGCGCGCGCTCGACGGGCGAGGCCTCGCTCGACGCCGTCACCTATTATGCGCGACTGGTGCGGCGGTTCCTCTCCGCGGTCGCAATGCCGACGGAGGAGGGCGTGCTTTACGAAGTCGATATGCAGCTTCGCCCCTCCGGCGCGAAAGGGCCGGCGGCTGTGAGCGTGTCGGCGTTCCGCCGCTATTATGAAACGGACGCATGGACCTGGGAGAAGATGGCGCTGACGAAGGCGCGCGTGATTGCAGGCGGGGAAGCGCTCGGCCGGCGCATCGCCGACGAGATTACTGCGATCATCAAGCGTCCGCGCGACAGGGCGACGATCGCGCGCGACGTCGATGCGATGCGCGAGCGGGTCAGATCGGCGAAGGCGGCGGTAAGCCCTTGGGATCTGAAGAACGCCGTCGGCGGATTTGTCGAGATCGATTTCACCGTCCAGTATCTCATTCTCATCCATCCTGACGCGATGGCGGACGAAATGCGGCAGAACATGGCGGCGGCCGCCGCTGCGCTCGAAGCGGCGGACGCCGTTTCTCCCGAGCGCGCCGGCGTCCTCATCGAGGCCTCGCATGTCTTCGAAGCGGTCCACCAGATGAGCCGGGCGGCGACCGGCGGCGTCTTCGCCCCGGGCGCTGCGGGCGACGCTGTCCGGCGAATGATGGCCGCCATTCTCGGCGTGCGGAGCATCAGGGCCGCGGAAGCAAGGCTTGCCCAGCTCGAAGCGTCCGTGCGGCGGGTCTATGAAGAAATCGTCGTCGCGGCGAAAGGCGAAATGGTCTGATGGCGCAGCGCGAGACAGTCGATCTTCTTGTCATCGGCGCCGACGCGGCGGGTCTGGCCGCCGCCGCCTGCGCTGCGCGACGGGGGGCATCAACCGCGCTTGCAGCTAGCGGAACCGAGCTCGCAGAAGACGGCGCAGTTCCCGAGCCGCCGAATTTCGTCTGGCGCCTGCTCGACTTTCACCAATATGACCTCGCCTTCGAACCCGTCGCCGCGCGCACGTCGCTGTTCGCCGATACGCCGCCCCTCTCGACATTCGACGATGAACGCGAAACGGCGCGCGCGCTTGGCCTCCGCAGCGCGCCGCTTGAACATCTCTGGCCGGCCTTTGTCGACGAGATGAAGAGGCAAGCGCGCGCGAAGGATGGAGAACGCGAGGCGGGACTTGCGCCGAGCCGCCATCTCTCGGCGAACGCCGCGCTTGACGATTATTTCAGCGACGAGGATTTGAAAGCGCATTTGATCGCCGCGCATGTCGCGCCGTTCGGCCTTGCGGGCGATGAGGCGGGCTCCGTCGAAGCGCTCATCGGCGCGGGGGAACACCCTCGCCGTCGGACGGCGGCGGGGCCGCTCGTCGATGCGTTAAAGAGCGCGGCGGCCTCGGCGGGCGTCGACATCGCGGCGGGAAAACTTCGCTCGCTCGCGCGCGAGGGCGGCAAGTTCTGGAAAGCCGCGATGGAGGATGGGCGCGAGATTCGCGCGCGCAGGGCTATGGCCTCTTCCGCGTTTCTCGGTGAGGCGGCGGGCCTTCGCATCGCTGCGGGAAGAGCGCCGCTCGCACGGCGGGGCGGCGTCGAAGCAACGATCCGCATCCGCTATGACCGCAAGCCGAAATTGCCGCCCAAGGAAGCCGCGGCTTCCTATCTCGCGGCGTCCGGCCGCGCGGCGATCGTTCGCGCCCGGAACAGCATGCTCGAAGGGCGGATCGACGAGGACGCGCCGATCGCGTTTGAAATTCGGGGCAAGGAAATTATCGCGCGCGCGCCGTTCTGTCCTGCAAGGCTCGAAGACAACGGCGAGCTTCGCGAGTGGACGGGGCAGGACCGGCAAATCCTCGGCCGGCAGGCGGCGGCGATTATCGAGCGCCGCCTTGGGACGGCGCTTGGAACCGTTCGCGAAATCGAAACGACGATCGGCCCTGACGTTCGCGCCGGGCTGAAACGCCGGTCGTTCGAGACGCCGCCGATCCCCGCCCCCGCGCCGTCCGACGACCCGGTCGGGGCCGCCGCCGCGCTCGCCCTGGAGATCGTCGGCGATGAATGAACTGCGCCGCTGGCAGGGTCCGAAGATCGAAGGCGGCGTCGACGCCGTCATCCTTGGCGCGACGGCGGACGCGCTCGCCGCCGCCGCGCTCATCGCGCGCGCAGGGCTTCATGTCGTTCTCATCGAAACCGGCGCAGGGCGCCTGCGCGACAGGCGCGAATTCGCGCCGGGATTTTTCACAGGTGACGGCGATCCTTTGGCGAGCGCGCTAGATCAGGCGACGGTTGATGCGCTCGATCTCTACAGGCACGGTCTTTCCTTCGCCGGGCGGCGGCTCGAAACAATGGTGCGCTTTTCCGACGGCGCGCCGCTCGCGCTCCCCGGCGATCCGGCGTTTATCGGCGAAGCGGTCGCGGCGCTGTCGGACGTCGATGCGCAAAAATTCGCGGACTTCGTCGAGACCGAGCGCAAGAGCGCACGCTCTCTCGCCGACTGGTTCGCGGGAGGCGACGCGCCGACGCGCGACGATCTTGCGGAAGCCTCCTCCGCCTCCCTCGACGGGGCGATCATCGGACGTTTCGCCGACGCGCGGCTTGAGGACTTCCTCCGCGCGGAAGCCTCTCTCGGCGCGGCGGCGCGTCCCTCCGAAGCCTATACTTTTCTTGCGCTCCTCAGGCGTTGGGCGGGCGACGCCGCCGGCCTTCAAGGCGCCGTCGCTGCGATCGAGGGCGGCGGGCGCGGGCTCGTCAACGCGCTCCGCCGTGCGGGGCAGGCGGCGGGCGTCGTCATTCGCCAGACCGACCGCGTGAAAGGCGTCATCGTCGAATGGGACCGCGTCGCCGGTGTTGAGTTCGACGACGGCGGACAGATCCGCGCGCCGATCATCGTGACCGCGCTGCCGGCGCGCGAATCCTTTCTTGATTTTGTCGGGCGCGCGCGGCTCGATATCGAATTCGCGCGCAGCCTCGATCTTCCCGCGCCGGCGATCGCCTCGGCGCGCGCGCATCTTGCGGTGAACGGCCCGATCGCCGATCCCCATGTCGCGGCCGGGCTCGACCGGCGGTTCCTCTTTGCGCCGTCCCCGATTGAGATCGACACCGCATGGAATCGCGCCGGCGAAGGCGGCGTCGCCGAGGCGCCGATTGCGGAACTTGTCTTTCCAAGCGCTTTCGATCGCTCGCTTGCGCCGGAAGGTTGCGCGACCGCGAGCCTCCTTCTCCATCCGGTCGCTAATCATCCGCTTTCTGACGAACGCTGGCGCGAGGGAGTTGAAAAGGCGGCGAAGGCGGTGTTTGCGCGGCTTGCGCCGGGCTCGGCCTCGCAGATCGAGGCCGTTGAGATCGACGCCGCGGAAACGGCCGCGCCGCCGACCGCGGCCGCAATCGAACGTCGGCGCCGGCTGACCGACGCGTCGGGGCTTGAAGGCTATTTCTTCTGCGGGCCGGAGGCGCTCATCGGCGGCGGCGTCAGCCTGTCGGCGGGGCGGCGCGCGGGCGAACGCGCAGCGAAGTATTTCAGGCAGGGCGGATTTGGCCGATGAACTTTCCCGCAGAGGACGATGATTGCAAGGAGCCGCGGGCGACGCCGCTTTACGCCGCGGCGGCGTCGGTGTCCGCCTCAAACAGCTGGACATCCGTCAACGGCTGGGCGGCGGCGCGCGTCTACACGACAGTTGAAGAAGAGTACAAGGCGGCGAGCGAAGACGCGGCGCTTGTCGATCTCGGCCCCCTCTGCCGTTATACGGTGCGCGGCGCAGATGCGGCGATACTCCTCGCGCGGCTGACGACGACGCCGGTCGGCGAACTCGGCGTTGCAGAGAGCGCCCGCGGCCTCATTCTCGATGCGGACGGCGCCGTCGTCGACAAGGCGGATCTGACGCGGCTTTCGGGCGACCTCTTTCTTCTGACAACGGCGATGTCGGCGGATCGGCGGCTGCAGCTCGCCGCGCGCGGCTTCGATGTCGCAGTCAGCAATGTCGGCGCGATGGTCGCAGCGCTCGGGCTGATCGGGCCCGGCGCGCGCGACGCGATTGCAGCCGCGGGCGTCGATGTTCTCAGCGCCGATGCTTCGGCGCAGGGGCGCGTGCGCGGCGTCGAGCTTGCGATCCGCGCAATCAATATCGGGGCGACGCCCGGCGTTGAGATTATCTGCCCGGCGGAAGATGCGCTTGTGATCTGGGAGAGGCTCCGCCGCAAACGGCCGATTCCGGCGGCGGGGCTCGATGCGCTCGAGATTCTGCGCATTGAGGGCGGCGCGCCGCGCCTCGGCGTTGATTATGTGAGCGCCGACCGGGCAACGCCCGCCGCCCGGCGTTTCCCGAACGAGATCGGCCTGCCGCACCTCGCCCCGCCCAATCGCGCTTGGTTCAATGGACGGCGGGCGATGAAGGGAGCGCCGGCGGCGGCGCGCTATCTCGTCGTCCTCTCGGTCGATTCTGATGCGGCGCTTCCAGGCGTTGCGGTCTTCGCCGGCGGCTCGCCCGCAGGGCGCATCACCTCGGCGGCGTTCTCCCCGCGCCTCAAGCGGGCGCTGTCCTTTGCTGAAATCGCCGCCTCGGCTCTCGGCGCGTCCCTTGAGGTCGCCCTCGCAACACCGTCGGGGGAGCGGGCCGGGGCAAGGCTCCACGACACGGCGGAAAGCAGGCTCGCCGCAGCCTTCAGGGATAATCTCCGGTCGGCGACGGAATCGCGCCGCTGATCCGTTTAAGGAAGCAAGAGGGGCGCGAGGCGCCCCGCTGAACGGAGCCTGATCCCATGACCTACAAATTGACTCTCGCCGCCATTTTCGCCGCCGCCGCGGTCGGCGGCATCGCCTTCGCCGGCGGTCCCCGCGGGGATTTTTCCCGCTTCGACGAAGACGGCGACGGCAAGGTTGCGGTCGACGAGATCGACGCCCATCACAAAGAATTTATCGCCAAGGCCGATGCGAACGGCGACGGTTTCATCACGAAAGATGAAATGGACGCAATGCACGAAACCCGCCGGGCCGAGATGAAGGCGCGCCGCTTTCCGGACGCCAACGGCGACAGCAAGGTCGACCGGCGCGAATTCGAAGACGCCGCGCGCTCGCGTTTTGACGAGCTTGACGCCAATGGCGACGGCTTGCTCACCGAGGACGAAATGGAGAAGCATCACCGCGGCCGCCGCCGGTAAGACGGCGCCGCTCCGCGGCGGGAGGGTGCGAGCGATCCTTTGACGAGCGATGAGGAAAGCGACGAAGCGCTTGTCGCGCGCGCCGGCCGGGGCGACCGGTCGGCGGCGTCGGTCCTCATCGCGCGCCATTCGGCGAAGGTGTTAACCCTTTGCGGACGAATCCTTTTCGACCGGGCGAGCGCGGAAGATGCGGCGCAGGAGACGTTCCTGAAGCTCTGGGAGCATGCGGGCCGCTGGCGGGCGGGCGGGGCGCGCCTCGACACATGGCTCTACCGGGTTGCGACCAACGCCTGCCTTGATCGCTTGCGGAACGGCAGGCGCGAAGCGCCCGAAGAGGATGGCGGAGATCTCATCGACGGCGATCCATCCGCGGACGAACGGATCGCCGCAGAACAACGAAGGCGCGCGGTTGAAAACGCGCTCGCCGCACTGCCCGAACGCCAGAGGATAGCTGTGACGCTTTGTCATTATCAGGAATTGTCGAATATCGAAGCGGCCGAAGCGATGGAGATCAGCGTTGAGGCGGTTGAATCTCTGCTGTCGCGCGGGCGCAAGAGCCTCAAGGAGGCGCTGCTCGGCATGCGCCAGGAACTGATGGAGAGCGTCAGATGACGGATGAAAAGGATGACCGTCTCGACAAGGGCGGCCCGACGGATGCGATGATGGACGCCCTGCTCGACGATCTGCTCGCCGATGTGCGACGCGTCGACGAGATCGTCGGACCCGGTTTCCGGGAACGACTGCTCGCCTCGTTTGACGACCATCAGCGGCGGCGGCGCAATCGTCTCTCGCTGTCGCTTTTCGCCGATGCGTTCGGCTGGCGCGCGCTCTCGCGGCCGCTCGCATCCGCCGGAATCCTTGCAGGACTTTGCGCGACGGGCTTCATCGCCGGCGCTGCAGCCTCGCCAAGCGACCGCGAGACCTATGCGGAGCTCGCCGCTTCGCTTGACCAGTCGTTCGGCTATTCAGAGGAGGATGCGTCGTGGGCAGAGGAATAGCCGTCGCGCTTGCGCTGTCGCTCGCCGTGAATGTCTTCCTCGGCGGGTTCGTCGTGGGGAAGATCGTCGGCAAGCCGCATTTTGGCGCACATCCGCCGGGGTTCTCCCTGGGGCGCGGCGCACATGAGGATTTCGCCGACCTGACGCCGGCGGCGCGTGAAAGTTTGAAACGCGTCTTCATCGCCCATCGCCGCGAAGGCGCTGAAATGCGCCGCGAGGCGAACGCGCTTCATCGCGAGTTCACCGCTGCGCTCGGCGCCGATGTCTTTGATCGCGCCAAGGCGGAAGCGATCGTCGACAGGATCGCGGCGGTTGAACGGTCTGGCCGCGCCGGCATGGCGCGGCTTATCGTCGAGGCGGCGGACGGGCTTCCGGCGGAAGATCGCAAGGCGCTTGCGCGCCACCTCGACCGGCGCGGCGAAAAGCGCTTCATGCGTCATTTCGGTCCGAGGCGCCGTGATGACGGAGAGGCGCCGCCCGGCGGCCCGCCGCCGGAAGGCCCGCTGACGGAGGAGCCGCCAGCCGAAGATCCGCCAGCGGATTAAAAGCGAGGTCTATTCCGCCGCTTCGATATGCGACGATGCGGCGGGCGCCGGGGCCTGAGCGGCCGTCAGCACATGCGCTTCCTCGCGGATGAATTGCGGCAGGCGCACGCGCGCCTCGCGCCGGCGCGGGAACGTCGCGCACGCGACCGTTCCGCGGCCAGGCTGACTGGCGAGAGCGAGGATCCCGCCCTGCAATTCCATCAGCGATTTCGACAGCGCAAGGCCGAGACCCGAGCCGCGCCGCGTCTTCGAGAAATGATCCTCGACAAGCTCGAACGGCGCGCCGAGGCGGACGATGTTTTCCTTGGAGATGCCGGCGCCGTTATCGGCGACAATGATCGTGACGCCGTCGAGATCGGCTTCGGCGGTCAGCGTCACCTCCCCGCCTGCGGGCGTGAATTTGACGGCGTTCGACAGGAGATTGAGCGTCACCTGCTTGACGGCGCGCGCGTCAGCGAAGACCGCGGGCGCATGCGCGACGGACGCGGTGAGCGCAACGCCGGCGTCAGCGGCGCGCTTGGCGACGAGCCGCGCGCATTCGTCGAGGATGCGTTCAAGCTCAACGCGCCTCGGCTCAAGCTGCAGTTTTCCGGCTTCGATACGCGACATGTCGAGAATATCGTCGATGAGTTCGAGGAGATGCTGGCCGCTCGAGAGGATGTCGCCCACATATTCGCGATACTTCTCGTCGCCGAGCGGGCCGTAAAGCTCGGACTGCATGATTTCCGAAAAGCCGTTGATGGCGTTCAGCGGCGTGCGGAGCTCGTGGCTCATATTGGCGAGAAATTCGCTCTTCGAGCGGCTCGCTTCTTCGGCGCGGTGTTTTTCAAGCTCATAATTGCGCATCGTCTCGGAAAGTTCGCGGCGCGACGTTTTGAGATCGCTCACCGTCGCCTCAAGCTCGCGTTCTTTCTTCTTCTGCGCGCGGCTGCGGCGCTTCATGTCGGTTGCGTTCGAAGCGATGCAGACGAGCCCGCCTTCTCCCGTGCGCCGTCGGGAAATATGAAGCCAGCGGTCTTTCGGCAGCTCGATTTCAACGCTCTGCTCGTCCAGCGGGGAATCGGGCGCGAAGTGGCGCCCGATCACATCGCCGCCCGCAGGCGCGAGTGCGATAAGTTCGGCGGCGGAAAGACCGGGCCTCATCGCTTTCGGATCGATGCGGAAAATCGATGTGAAGCGGCGATTGGCCGCGGCGAGTCTTCCCTGACCGTCCCAGAGAAGGAAGGCTTCGGGAATGCTTTCGATCGCGTCCTTCAATCTTGCTTCGGCGATGGCGGCGGTCGGCGCCGCTGTTTTCGATCCTGAAAGATCGAAGGCGACGCCGGAGCGATTGAAACGCGTTGCGTCCGGGGCGGTGCGCAAATAGGCGCGCGTCCAGCCGCCCGACGCCTGGCGCAGCCGCACCGAGGCTTCGCTGACGCCGCTCGTGTCGCCCGTAACGACTGCCAGCGCGTTTCTGAGGTCCTCGGCGTGAACGAGCGCGGTGATCTCGCGCAACGTGAACGACCGGTCGCGCGGTCCAAGGCCGACCGCCTCTAGGAAGGTTTTTGAAATCGCGACAGTCCGCTCCTTGGCGTCAAAGGTCCATGTCCCCGAGCGGCCGGCGGCGAGCGCAATGGTCGTTGCCTGCAGAGCATCGACCGCCCCTGCGGCGAGCGCGGCTGCGCGGCTCTGGCGGATGAACGCCGCCATCAACGAGGCGATTGCGATCGACACCGCGGAGAGAATGAGAATGTAGAAGAGCCAGGCTGGCGAGCGCGCATAGATGTCGCCCTCGGGCGCGGCGACGAGTGCGATTTCGCCATTGTCGAGCGGGCGCCAGGCGAGGAAGGCCTTGCCGGTCTTCAGTGGGACGACTGCGACCCCGCTCGCGCCGAGGGCGAGGCCCTGCGCATCGGCGGGTTCGAGTTCGGCCGTCTTCACCGATCCCGCCATCGCCAGCACGTCGCCGCTCGCCGACAGGTGATAGACGGCGGCGCGTCCGCCAGGGGTGCAAGACCCGAACGATTTTCTGACCGGCTCGCCCGTCATCAGCGCCACATTGGCGCTCGCACCGCAGAGGGCTGCGGCCCGCTCGACGCGGAGCGCCGTTTCCGTCCGCCGGGCCGCGGCTTCTTCCTCGATCTTGCCGACGAAGAGGAAGGCGATGGCGACGACGAGAATCCCCGTCAGGAGCATCAGGCGGCGCGGCGACAAAGCGTCAGCTCCGGCGGTCACGACGCCCGCTCCTTTCTCTTTCGTCCCCATCAAACGCCCTGATCGCCCAAATCCTAGATGAAAAGACGGAATCAAGAAAATAGCGCCGCCCGCCATTTACGATTTGGAAACTATTCCTATTCGCCGCCGTGTGTCACGCGCGAATCGGGGCGCTCAATTCATGAGCTCGCGACAAGGCGCGACGCCATTTCGTATAGGTTCGAGGAAAGGTTTGGCGCCGCAATGACCCGCCGCAGCGCCGCCTCGACATGTCGGCGCCGCGCCGGCTCCAGCCGCCTCCAGCTTTCAAGCGATGTCGTCAGCCGAGCGGCGAGCTGCGGGTTGATCCGGTCGATCGCGAGAAGCTGATCGGCCAGGAAGTCGTAGCCCGCGCCGTCCGCGCGGTGAAAGCCCGCGAGGTTCTGGGCGGCGAAAGCGCCGATGAGCGAACGAACCTTGTTCGGATTCTTGATGTCGAAAGCTTCGTGATCGAGAAGCGCACGCACTTCGCCGAGCGCGCCTTCGGCCGGCGCCATTGCGCGCCAGGCGAGCCATTTGTTGACGACGAGCGTGTCGGCGCGCCACTTCATGTAGAAGCGTTGCAGCGACGCTTCGCGGATTGGCGCAGTCGACGTTGCGAGCGCCGCCGTCGCCGCTGCTTCGTCGGTCATGTTGGAAGCGCTGGCGGCCTGTTCATCCGCGAGCGCAAACTCGCCCGCCGCAACAAGCAGCGCCATCGCCGCATTGCGGAGCGCGCGGCGCCCGGCTTCAGGCGCCGAGGGGTCATAGGGCTGATTGGTCGCGAGTTCCCGGTAGAGCGAATGGAGCTGGTCTTTGAGTTTCACCGCGACTGTCTCGCGCACGCGCTTTCGTCCCGCCGTAATCTTGGCGGGATCGATGATTTCAGCGTGCTGGGAGAGCTCCGCCTCGGTCGGCGCCTTCAAGAGCTCGGCGGCGAAGGCGGGATCACGCCTTGCGCTATCGAGGCTGGCGCCGAGCGCTGAAGCAAAACGATCGAGCGTTCCTTCAGCGTCGGTCATTTCCGTCGCTCCGGCGAAAGCGAGCGAAAGATCCCGCCAAAGCGCTTCCGTCGCCGACCAGCGGCTGAAGAGATCGGGTTCGGATTTCGCGAGCAGCAGGCGATCATCAAGGCTCAGTTTCTGGTCTAGCCGCGCCGGCGCCGAGTAAAGGCGCAAAAGCGAAGCGACGGGGCGCTCCCGGTACGGACCAAATTGCCGGGTCTCTTCGGCGCCCTTCAGCCGGACCAGTCCCTCATGCAGCACGGCGCCCGTGCGCGAGCCGATCAGCGCGAACGACACCGGAATGTCGCGCGGCGGTTTGTCATTCTGGTTCGGCGTCGGCTTTGTCGATTGCGCAAGCGTCAGCGAATAGGCGCCGGCGCTTTCAAATTTTTCCTTCACCGCGATCGACGGCGTTCCGGCGACCGAATACCAGAGGCGGAATTGCGAAAGGTTCTCGCCGCTCGCGTCTTCCATCGCCCTGACGAATTGATCGACGGTCGCAGCCTCGCCGTCATGACGCGAGAAATAGAGATCGGATCCTTTCCGGAAATTCTCCGAGCCGATGATTGTCTTGATCATCCGGCAAAGTTCGGCGCCTTTCTCATAGACGGTCGCGGTGTAGAAATTGTCGATGGTGATGTAGCTTTCGGGCCGAACCGGGTGGGCGAGGGGGCCGCTGTCTTCCGGGAATTGCTGCGCCCACAGCCGGCGCACGTCCTTGATCCGCTGAACGGCGTGCGAGCGCATGTCGGCTGAAAATTCCTGGTCGCGGAAAACGGTGAAGCCCTCCTTGAGGCAAAGCTGGAACCAGTCGCGGCAGGTGACGCGGTTGCCCGACCAGTTGTGAAAATATTCGTGGGCGACGATCGATTCGATCGCCTCATAATCGGCGTCGGTCGCAGTCTCGGGGCTCGCCAGCACATAGGCCGAGTTGAAGATGTTGAGGCCCTTGTTCTCCATTGCGCCGAAATTGAAATGGTCGACGGCGACAATCATGAAGATGTCAAGATCGTATTCGCGGCCGAATACATCCTCATCCCACTTCATTGCGCGCTTCAAGGACGCGAGCGTGTAGGCGCATTTGCCGAGGTTCTGCGCCTGAACGAAGACCTTTAGCGCGACTTCGCGGCCCGAGCGCGTGACATAAGTGTCTTCTGCCGCGACGAGATCGCCGCCGACAAGCGCGAAAAGATAGCAGGGTTTGGGATGAGGATCCGCCCATTGCGCGAAATGGCGCCCGCCCGGAAGTTCGCCCTCGCTCAGCTTGTTTCCGTTCGACAGGAGGACTGGATAGGCGCGTTTGTCGGCCTCGATCCTGACCGAGAACTTCGCCAGCACGTCGGGGCGGTCGAGATAATAGGTGATCCGGCGGAAGCCTTCCGCTTCGCACTGCGTACAGAACATGCCGTTCGAGATGTACAGCCCCGACAGCGCCGTATTCGCTTCCGGCGAACACGCGGTTTCGATGTCGAGCGTGAATTCCGCCGGCAGATTGCGGATCGTCAGCAACTCATCAGTTTTTTCGTAACGCGAAGCGGGGAGCAGGTCTTCGTCAAGCGCAAGCGAGATGAGTTCGATGTTCTCGCCGTTGAGGACGAGCGGGGCATCCGCTGCAGCTCCGCTCGCGCGACGCATCGTCAGGCGCGATTTGACGGTCGTGCGTTTGGGATCGAGCGAGAAGTAAAGGTCCGCGTGCGCGATGCGGTAATCGCTCGGACGATAGTCCGCGAGGCGGATCGGCTCTGGGGCGTCGTCGGTGCGCATGGGGAAATTGCCTTCCTGAGGGGCGGCGTCAGTTCGTTCTTTAGATCGGCGAACCCGCCGCCTTCAACCCGCGCCGGCGAAGATTCGCCGTTCGCGCGCGCTTGGCGCCATTCGGCCGTCGGCGAGCCGCCGCGCCGCGCGAGTAAGCGGCCGCTCGATCGCGAAATAGATGACGACCGCGGCGAGCGATGCGACCGCGACTTCGGCCGCAATGATCGCGGCTAAGGGGCCTTCGACGCCGAGCTTTCTCAACAGAAGGGCCATGGATGCGAGCGCCATGCCGTGCGTGAGATAAAGGGAATAGGATGCGTCGCCGAGGAGCTTCGCCGCTTTGACCGGCCGCCGGACAAGTTTTCCGTCGAGGAGGACGAACCCTGCGACGATCGCGGCGGCGGCGGGACCGAAGGTCAGCCCGCGCCATCCAAGGTCGAAGGGGACGAGCAAAGCGAGACCGAGGCCGCCGGCGATCAGGAACTCGCCGCCCTCGCCTTTCAGCGCGCCGCTTTCATGGAAGCGTGCGAGCGCCATGCCATAGGCGAATTCGATGACGGCGCTGTTCGTATAGGCTTCTATCGCCGGATTGCCGGTGTCGATCCACAGGCCGGCGAGGCCGAGCGCGGCGAGAACGCCCCCGACGAGGGGAAGTCGAAGACGGACCGGCAAGAAGAGACCGAGTGCGAACAGGGCGTAAAAGGCCATCTCGAGGTTGAGCGTCCAGCCGACGGTGAGCAAGGGGGCGATGACCCCTGGCGTTTTCGGCGACCAGTCCGGAATGAAAAGCAGCGACGAAAGCAGCGTTCGCCCGTCCGCATGGAGGCCGAACGACAGTGCGGGGTCGGTCGCGATCATCGCAGCGGCGAGCGTCGCCGCCCAGTAGAGCGGCGCGACGCGCGCGATCCGCCGTCCCAGGAATGCGGCCGGCGCCATTTCGCGCCCGCTCGTCGACATTTGCATGATGAAGCCGCTCAGCACGAAGAAGAGATCGACGCCGAACTGGCCGCGCTCGAAAACGCCAGCGGCCTCGTCCGTCAGCGGCTTTTGGTGCGTGAAATGGAAGAGAACGACGCCGAGCGCGGCGGCGGCGCGCAAATATTGGAGGGAGAGAAATTGTTTCAAGACGCCGCCCCGGCATTCCCCTGCAAGGAGCCTACAGGCTCCCGGTCAAAACGGGGTTAACCGCCCTCGCGCGCCGGCCCGGGAAAGGGCGTAGCGGGGCGGAGGTTCATCTGATAAACGCCCCCGAATGAAACACTTTCTCAACACCGCCGACTGGTCCCGGGCCGAACTCGAAGCGATGCTCGCGGAAGCGCGCGCGATGAAGAAAGAGCCCTTCGGCGATGCGCTAAAGGGGAAGTCCGTCGCGCTCCTCTTCCTCAACAACTCCTTGAGGACGCGCACCTCCTTCGACATCGGCGTCCATCAGCTCGGCGGGCACGCGGTGACGCTTTCGCCCTCGGGCGGCATGTGGCCGCTTGAGTTCGAGGACGGCGCCGTGATGGACGGCGAGGCGGAAGAGCATGTGAAGGAAGCCGCCAGCGTCCTCTCGCGCTATTGCGACATGATCGGCGTCCGCGCTTTCCCGAAATTCCAGAACTGGCAGGAGGACCGCAAGGACAAGGTCCTCTCCGCCTTCGCCAAATATTCTGACGTTCCCGTCATCAATATGGAAACGATCACCCATCCCTGTCAGGAGTTGGCGCATATTCTAGCCCTGAAGGAACAATTCGAGCTTGAAGGGCGGGGCGGCCTCGACGGCAAGAAATACGTTCTCACCTGGACCTATCATCCAAAGCCCCTGAACACCGCAGTCGCCAATTCCGCGCTGATGGCCGCGGCGAAATTCGGCATGGACGTGACGCTTCTCTGTCCGACGCCCGACTATTTGCTCGACGAGCGCTACATGATGCAGGCGGAGAAGGACTGCCGCGCGAATGGCCGCAAGCTTTCGATCACACACAATATCGAGGACGCCTACAAGGGCGCGGACGTTGTTTATTGCAAGAGCTGGGGGGCGCTCCCCTATTTCGGCAATTGGGCGCCGGAAAAGCCGATTCGCGACGCCCACAAACACTTCATCGTCGACCGGCCGAAAATGGCGATGACCAATGATGCTCTCGTCTCGCACTGCTTGCCGATGCGCCGCAACGTCAAGATGACCGACGCCGTCTTCGATGGCCCAAACTGCATCGCCTATCAGGAAGCCGAAAACCGCCTGCACGTGCAAAAGGCGATCATGAAGGCGTTGGTGAAATAGACCATGATGACTGCGCCCTCGCTCAACACGCGCCAGACGATCGTTCAGCTTCTGTCCAACATGCAGGACGGCAAGGAGATAAGGTCCTACCTCCAGCGTTTTTCGGCGGTCGATCAGTCGCGTTTCGCTGTCATCAAGATCGGCGGCGCGATCCTTCAGGAACAGTTGAAGGAGACGGCGGACGCGCTCGCCTTTCTGCATACGGTCGGCCTCACCCCGATCGTCATTCACGGCGGCGGACCGCAGCTTGACGCGACCTTGCGTGACCGCGGCATCGAGACGCCGAAGATCGACGGGCTTCGCGTCACGGACGCCGCGACCATGGATGCCGCGCGCGACGTTTTCATCGGCGAGAACATCAAGCTGGTCGAGGCCGTCCGCGCCGAAGGCGTAGAGGCGGACGGCCTTGTTGTCGGCGTCATTGAGGCCGATTATCTCGACAAGGAGAAATACGGCTTCGTCGGCGAACCGACGAATGTCCGCCTCGGCATGCTCCGTTCGATCGTGAAGTCGGGCGCCATTCCGATCCTCACCTGCCTTGGCATTGCGCCGGGCGGGCAGCTTCTCAATATAAACGGCGATTCGGCGACCCGCGCGGTGGTCGAGGCCTTGCAGCCGATGAAGGTCGTCTTCTTGACCGGAACGGGCGGTCTTCTCGACAAGCACAAGCGGCCGATGCACTCGATCAACCTCGCCTCGGACTATGAGAAGCTGATGAAGTCGGATTGGGTCGCCGGCGGCATGCGTTTGAAACTCCAGGAAATCAAACGCCTTCTCGACAGCCTGCCGCTGACATCGTCCGTCTCGATCACGACGCCGCAGGGTCTCGTGCGCGAGCTCTTCACCCATGGCGGTTCCGGCACGCTCATCCGCCAGGGCGAGGCGATCCGCACCTTCACGTCGAAAACGCGTCTTGATCGCGTGAAGACAGAAGCGCTTGTCGAATCTGCTTTCGGTCGCAAACTCAAATCCGACTGGTGGGATAGTCTCGACATCCATCAGGTCTACATGTCTGAGAAGTTCCGCGCCGGCGCCATTCTGACGAAGGTCGACGGTTTCATCTATCTCGACAAATTCGCCGTGACCGAAGAAGCGCGCGGCGAAGGCCTCTCGCGCACGGTCTGGCGTCAGTTCACCAAGCAGAATCCTGTCTTCTGGTGGCGCTCGCGCACGGTCAACAATTTCAACGCCTTCTACAATGATATGGCGTCGGGCTGCGTGAAATGCGGGCAATGGACGGTCTATTGGATCGGCGAGACTGACTTTGAAAAGATTGCGCGCAATGTCGAGCGGGTGGCGGCGTTGCCGGCGTCATTTGAAGGATGAGGCATTGTGCCTGGCGTGAAGAGAAACCTTCCCCGCTCATCCCGGCGAAAGCCGGGATGAGCGGATTAATGAGGAAGCGGTCTAATGAGCGAGCCGTATTTGATCGGCCTTGTCGGCGCGCGCGGACATGCGGGACGCGAACTTATCCGCCTCATATCCGGCCATCCGGAAATGATGCTCGCTTACGCCGTCTCGCGCGAATGGGCGGGCCGCAAGGTTTCCGAGGTTGCGCCTGAGGACAAGGACGAGTGCATTTTCGAAGCGCTCGATCCTAAGGAAGCGGCGCGCCGGCGCGTCGATGCGGTCATCCTC
>JBMOOR010000033.1:0-1668 GCA_049324555.1 Pseudomonadota bacterium
TTGTGAGCGCCCGTCAGCGCAAATTCCGTTTGCGCGTCGTGGTCGAATTCCCAGAACGCCCAGCCGTTCGGGTTGTGACAGTCGCCGCATCCTGCGCCGAGGCCGCCGGCGTGAACATCATCCTCGCGATGGCAGGAGGCGCACGCCGTCGGCGTCGCGGCGAACTCCTTGTCCTGATGGCAGTCCTCGCATTTCGCTTTCCTGTGGCCGCCGAGCAGCGGAAACGCCGAGAGATCATGATCGAAGCGCACTGACGCCGTCCATGACGCCTCATTGTGGCATGCGGCGCAGTCCTCGCCCTCGCCGCCCTTGTGCGGATCGTCTTCGCGATGGCAGTCGATGCAGGCGCGGCCCGGCAGCGCAGTTGTCACCGGCTGCAAATGGCAGCTTTCGCAACGGACGTTTTTATGGGCGCCGCGCAATGGAAACTTTGTCTTCGTATTGTGGTCGAAGCGCGCCGCCGTCCACGAAAAGGCGTCATGGCAGTTCGCGCATTGGGGGCCGTTTCGGCCTTTGTGGCTGTCATCCTTTTTGTGGCAGGAAACGCAGGATGTCTGTAGTTTCGGCTCTTTCAGCGATTTCGTGTGGCATGACGCGCAGGCGAGCGATGCGTGCTTGCCGTCAAGGGAAAATCTCGTGCGCGCGCCGTGATCGAACTCGATTTTCGTCCAGTTGTCGGCCCCGTGGCAGCTGGCGCAATCGGCGCCGAAGGCGCCTTTATGCGCGTCGTCCTTGCGATGGCAGTCGATACACTCGCTCGGAAGCCCTCTGAAAACCTGATCGGCGTGACAGGCCCCGCAGGTCGCGTCCTGATGTTTGCCGAAGAGCGGAAACCTGGTTTTTGAATGGTCGAATTTCACCGTCTTCCAGTCAGCGACCGAGTGGCAGGACTGGCATTGGGGTCCGAGCTCGCCCTTGTGCGGATCGTCGTCCGTATGGCAGTCGATGCAGCGCGACGGCGCCTTGCGGAACTTCTCGCCCGCCTTGTGGCACTCGGCGCATTCGACTTCGGCGTGGCCGCCCGCGAGCGGATAGTCAGTCAATCCGTGATCGAATGATGCGCGATCGAACGCCGCGATATCGAAAGCGGCGCCTTCATGTTCTGTATGACAGGACTTGCATTGCGCATCCTTTAAGCCCGGCGCCTTGCCGTGAAATCCCTTGCGGTCCCTGATGTCGGCGGCGGTCTCCTTATGGCAGGCAAGGCAAAGCGCGTTCTGCGCGGATTTGTCGAACGAAGCGTGGCAGGACTGGCACGTCGCGTCCGATTCCTCATGCGCCAGCGAGAGATCGCCGGGCGCAACGAGTTTTTCGATGACGTTCTGCGCTTCCGCCGGCGCCGAGCCCAGCGAAAGCGCGCAGACGAGCGCTGCAAACCCTCGACCGGTTTCAGTAAAGATGGACCGCAATGACATGAATGATCGCGGTCAGGATGAGGAGGATGAAAAGCGGCAGGTGCAGGACGTGCCACGCCGCGAACAATCGTTCGTAAAAGCCGAGTTCGGCGGCCTGCTCGATGCGGCGGAAATAACGGTTGCTGAATTCGAGATGATCGAAGACCTCCCGCCGCGCGCGATTGTCTCCCTTGGCGCGACGCAGCCCCTTGCGCAACCGGCCCCTGATGACGCGGTGGAGCGCGCGCGCCGACGCCGTGACGCGAAACGCCTT
>JBMOOR010000033.1:1678-3461 GCA_049324555.1 Pseudomonadota bacterium
TCGCTCGACACGGTCGAAGCGCGCGGCGAGCGGCGCATCGATGTCGGCGTCAATCGATTTGCGAAATTCCAAAGCCTCCGACGCCAGAGCCTTCATCTCGGCGCGGACGCCGTAAAGGCCCTTGTGAATCTTCGCGTAGATATACCGGCCGACGAGGCCGCTGCCGGCGACAATGAGCATCGAAAAGAGCGCGACGTTGCTGTTGAGCGATCCGAAGCTGAAATTCGCGTGAAAGAGAATGAGCGTCGGCCCGATGAGTCCCAGAGCCATATGCGTGCGAAACCAGAATGCGACCGGGCCGGCGCGGCGCATGAACGCCGCATGCTTGCGCAAGGGATAGGCGAGCAGGAGCAACATGGCGAGCGCACCGGCGATTCCGAGATAATAGCCGATCCCTGATTCAGCGCTCGGATGGCCGCCGCGA
Organism: Pseudomonadota bacterium; assembly: GCA_049324555.1. Lineage (GTDB taxonomy): Bacteria > Pseudomonadota > Alphaproteobacteria > Caulobacterales > Parvularculaceae > Amphiplicatus. Next base: position 2,103 of record JBMOOR010000033.1, read on the forward strand.
TTGATCCAGCCCCAGGCGAGCGCGGCGATGATCGCGGTCGCAAAGAGACGCGATCCGCCGGCGCCCTTGCGGCGTGCGGAGCGATCTCGATGCGCAGCGGCGCGTGGTTCAGCGCCCGGGGTTGCGCTCGCGCCGCCGCCGACCGACGCAAGATTAAGACTGCGAGTCATTTTCAATTCACATTGCGCTAGCGACGATCGAAATACCGCAGTCTGACGAATGAGTCGTTGCCAATTTTGCGTAAGGTTCGAATCTAACGCTTAATACATTTTTACGCGGCGCAATTTCAAATCAGAAGAGCCTCGCAGGAATTATCCCTACGCGGAATGGTGCGTGACGCATGGCGCCGGAAATCGGTCAATTGTCGACAATATTGGCGCTAATGCTGGCGATCGGACAGTCATCGATTCCCCTGATCGGCGCTCTGCGGCGCGACGGGCGAATGATGAAAGCGGGCGAATCGTTCGCCAGCGGTCAGTTCATCTTCGTCCTGATCGCCTTCGGCGCGCTCTGTTACAGCTTTTTAACATCGGATTTTTCCGTGCAGTCGGTCGCGGCGAATTCCCATTCGACGCAACCGCCGCTCTACAAACTGGCGGGCGCCTGGGGAAATCATGAAGGCTCGATGCTCTTGTGGGTGCTGATCCTTGCGACATTCGGATTTTTCGTTTCTGCGTTCGGCCGCGAACTGCCGGCGACGTTGAAGGCGCGCGTTCTCGCCGTGCAGGGACTGATCGGCGCCGCCTTCCTCGCCTTCATCGTGTTCACGTCAAATCCGTTTTCGCGGCTCATTCCGGCGCCGGCGGACGGCGCCGAACTCAACCCTCTCCTGCAGGATCCCGGCCTCGCCTTTCACCCGCCCTTTCTCTATCTCGGCTATGTCGGCTTCTCGATGGCGTTCTCGTTTTCGGTCGCCGCATTGCTTGAGGGCCGCGTCGATTCCGCGTGGGCGCGTTGGGTGCGGCCCTGGGTCCTCGCCGCCTGGTGTTTCCTGACGATCGGCATCGCGCTTGGAAGCCTTTGGGCTTATTATGAACTCGGCTGGGGCGGATGGTGGTATTGGGATCCCGTTGAGAACGCTTCCTTCATGCCCTGGCTCGTCGGCACGGCGCTCCTTCATTCAGCGCTCGTCGTCGAGCGGCGCCAAACGCTCGTCAACTGGACGATCCTTCTTGGCATCCTGACCTTTTCCTTGAGCCTCATCGGCACGTTCGTCGTGAGGTCCGGGGTGCTGACGAGCGTGCACGCCTTCGCGCTCGACCCCGCGCGCGGCGTCTTCATTCTTGCAATCCTTCTTTTCGCGACGTTGGGGGCGCTGTCGCTTTACGCGTGGCGCGCGCCCTCGCTCGCGGCGGGACC
>JBMOOR010000034.1:0-3397 GCA_049324555.1 Pseudomonadota bacterium
AAACTGGCGGCGCGAATTTAACGCGGTACGTCCGCACTCCTCGCTCGGCTATCGCCCGCCGGCGCCGGAAACCTTCCAGCCGGCCGATACGGCCGGCGCGGGTTGGAAGCTCCAGCCGGATCGGCCTTCCGTCGCAGCCCGTCTTGCTGTTACATAGAAACCGGCTGCGCACTCGGGGGCGGGTCAGATGCCGATCCTCTCTGTTCAATTTGCTAGAGACATGTTCAAGCGGCTCAATCTCGAAGCCGTGGATCCGTCCGACGCCATGCGCAATTTCCGGCATGTCATGGATTTCAAGAAGACGAAAGGATTTGCGCCGATAGCGCCTCTGGAGCCGGCCGCCGGCGATCCGCCGAGCAAACATGATCGCCGAGATCAGTAGAAGGAGTTCGAACCCATGAATCTCGATCCGGCGCTCGTCGCGGCATTGGTCGCAGGGTTGATATCCATCGTCGTCGCGATCATCACTTCGGTGATCAGCGTCCGGCTGCAGGAAAGCCGCCTTCGAACCGAATTGCAACTTGAATTTGCGACGGAGGCGGCGATTCGCCAGCTCTTGATGAATGAACAATGGGAATTGCGGACGTTCGAAGAAATCAAACGGCGGTTCAAGGGGATCGACGAGAACGAGCTCCGCAAATCGCTCATTCGCGCTGGCGCTCTCAGCTTCGACGGGGACAAGGGAGAAATGTGGGGTCTGCGCGAGCGCAACAAATCCAGACTGGCGTGACGACGCGTCGGAGGACTGCGCCGACGCGCCTCTTCCTATTTCTCCAATGAATATTGCGGGTGACCGCCCTGGCCGGGCTGTCGCGAACCGGACCCCGACTCTCAGACGAAGTCGCCCAAGGGCGGTCGAGGCGCTCGAAACGGAATCGAAAGATCGCGGCCTCAAAAATGAGCAGCGAGACTTTAGAGGCGGACAAGGATGAAAGACATTTCGTTGAAGGACCTTCAAGATCAATTTGTCGCCGAATTGAAGGAGGTCGACGACGTCGCGCAAATCGTCCTTAAAGGCCATCTCGTCATCGAAGGCCTCATGAACGACGCGCTCAATACATACCTCCTCCACGGAGAGTGCTTGGACGGCGCGCGTCTGAATTTTTCGCAAAAGACGGCGCTTTGCCGCGCGATGTCGTTAGACGAACATAAGAACTCGATGTGGGCGATGATTGAGAAGCTGAACGCCGTGCGAAACGCGCTCGCCCATTCTCTCGATCCGGAGAGGCGCGCGAAGGCCTTGGCGGCGCCGAAGGCTGACTACGAGAGGGAGTTTCCAAGGGCGCCGGTTTCGGACATCGACGAAATGGAAGCGGACGCGGCCCTTTGCATGCTGGCTGTGTCGGGGTGTCTCGGATTCCTTCACGGCTTCTACGCCGAGATTCGCCGGTTCAAGGTGCTTGTCGTCGGTTTGGACGCCGTGATGAACAAGGGCGTTCTCTAAGTCCCGGCGGCGAAATATGAGCTCTCCTCCTCGCCGACAGACGCATGGGGCGGCCAAGTTTTGACGGCGATCGAGCGGAATTGAGAGATGCCCATTGATCCGCGCTCAGTCCGCGACTTCGACCCCGGCGCCGTCAACCGAGCGACCACAGCCTCACGGGGCGCCTCCCGGATCTCGACAGCCTCGTAGTCTGCGCCCATTAGCACGAGCACGACCGCATCGAAAGGCTGGTCCAAGTTGATCGTCGGAACGCGGCCTCGGTATCTCGGCTTTCCAGGCGCGACGCGTCGGCCCTTCACCTGAATTTTTTGCGGTCGGCCTGCAATCGTCCTCACGGCGTCATAGCCGGCGGTCCGCGCGTCCGCGAGCGTGAGGCCGAGCTTTTCGGCGGCCTCGACCTCGGCGAGCTCGCCGCTGACGCCGAGGGGCCTCCCCGTTGCGGCGTAGTATTCGACCGCCAGACGCTTGACGTCGGAAAGGATTTCCCGGGAGCTGCGGCTCGATGGTTCCATGACGAAGACTCCTCTGTTTGGCGCCGCGTGCGCCCTGGGAGTCTCGCCCGGCTTCATGAACAATGGATTTCAGGACCGTCGAGGATTTGGCGGGCGCCTTGATTTCAGGGTCAGATGGGCCGGGTTGACGCAGGCGCGATCCCCGCATGTGGGCTCGAAGACGATGCCGCGAGGCGTCCTGCGCACCAGCTTGTTGAATATGAAGGGCGCGGCGTATTTCTCTCGGCCGCCGGACATCACCATGGCGTGGCCCCAGTCCGAGATCGCCCCTCGCCACATCCAGCATCCCGATTCGGCGACCTCGATGTTGCTCGACAGACGCTCGGGGAGCTCGTCAGTCCTGTAGGCTCTTGGCGGCGGCAGTTTCTCTGCGATCCACTTTTCGATGCGCCGCCATTCGAGCTGCCATTGCGCGCGCTCGCGCGAGACCATGTCGTCGACATTCTGCTTGTGCGTGCCGGGCGTCAGATGGGCCGGGTTCACGCAATTCGACCTGTCGCAGGCGTGGCGCAGGATCGCACCCTTCGGTATCGGGCAGATCATCCGCTCAAAGACGACGCGGTGAGCGGCGAGGTTCTTGCCTCCCTTGCGGAGTAGTCCGTAATACTGCGTGGAGAGCCGTCCTTGCCATCGCCAGCACCCATCGTCGCATTCGCGTATGTACCGTTTGAGATCCTCGGGCACGTCGTCGATCGCGCGCGTCCGGTCCTTTGGGACGGCGCGCTCGATCTCGGCGATAAGGTCGGCTTGCTCCTTCTCCCACCGCGCGTCGGCTTCTTGACAGAGGCGGTCGAAATGCTCGGCCTCTACGATCGCGTAGTAATAGCCCTTCTTGTCCGCGCCATGGATATGCGTCACTGGATGGCGCCGGGCGTGCGGCGACTTGCGCTTGACGACAATCTCCGTCGGCTCGCCGATCGGCGTCAGACCAAGAGCCTCTTCGGGCGTCTCGCCCCGCATATGCATGAATGTGCCGAGATTGGCCCCGAAGAACTCGAAATAGATGAACTCCTTCCTCGCCATTCACACGCCTGCGCCGCAACTGCCTGCTGATGATGACGCTGCGGCGTTAGAATTCTCATAAAGAGGCCGCGTGCGCTGGATGGATGTGTGCTCCTTTCGGCGGCGCGTCAGGGCGGCCGCCGCTTTGCGGCGCCGGGCTCGCGTGAAAGAAGCCCGCGATAACGCGGTCTTCGCCCTCCGGGCTTTGATCCCTGCCGCCGGCCCGCGCTGACGCGCGGGGTATGGACGCCGCCCTGCCGGGCGGCGGCTTTTTCAGTGTTTCCCCTTGGACTGGCGGGGGCGGCGGAACGGAAGCGGGCTTGGCGCCGGGCGGTCGCGGCGCAACCGCTTCGGATTTCGATCCGTCTTTGTTCCCTCTTTTCGTCCTACCGAAACGGTTGCCCCGCGCCCTTGGAGCCCGTCGCAGATCAGCCCCGCT
>JBMOOR010000035.1:0-3387 GCA_049324555.1 Pseudomonadota bacterium
CCTGCGCGCCCAACGCCTCGGCCTCGGCGAAGCGCCCGTCGCGCTCGCCGCCGCGACCGCGCTCAGAGACATCCTCGCGACGCTGAAAGCGGAGAGGCCGGATGCCGTCATCATCGATTCGATCCAGACGCTGTGGTCGGATGCGCTCCCGGCGGCGCCTGGGACGGTGACGCAGGTTCGGGCCTGCGCGCAGGAACTCATCCGCCTCGCCAAGAGTTCGGGCTCGATCATTATGCTGGTCGGCCATGTGACGAAGGATGGGCAGATTGCGGGCCCGCGCGTTGTAGAACACATGGTCGACGCCGTCCTCTATTTTGAAAGCGAGCAGGGGCGGGCCTTCCGCATCTTGCGCGCGGTCAAGAACCGCTTCGGCGCGGCCCATGAAATCGGCGTCTTCGAAATGACCGGCGCAGGGCTCCGCGAAGTCGCCAATCCATCCGAACTTTTTCTGTCGGAAGCGGGCGAAGCGGTTCCGGGGGCCGCCGTCTTCGCCGGCATAGAAGGAACGCGCCCCGTTCTCGTCGAGATTCAGGCGCTCGTCTCTCCCTCGACGCTCGCCGCACCGAGGCGCGCCGTGGTAGGCTGGGACAGCGCCCGCCTGTCGATGCTGCTCGCCGTCCTCGACGCGCGATGCGGGCTCGATTTCGGACGCCACGACGTCTTTTTGAACGTCGCCGGGGGCCTCAGGATCGCCGAACCCGCCGCCGATCTCGCCGCCGCGGCGGCGCTTTGTTCCTCCTTGTTCGACCGCGCGCTCCCGAAGACCTATGTCGTCTTCGGCGAAGTCGCCCTCTCCGGCGCCGTGCGCCCGGTCAACCAGGCCGACGCCCGCCTTAAAGAGGCCCAAAAGCTCGGGTTCTCAGGCGCGCTGGCGCCCGCCAACGCGAAGGCCGAAATGCTTGACGTCGTCTCCGCCGAAACGCTTGCTGACCTCATCGGCTGGGTGCGGCGGGCCGGCGATTGAACGAAGGGCGTTGAGCGGCGGCCCATTCGCGGATATTGAGGCGCCGCGGGAGACTCGCGCTCTAATGCGGCTTGGAGCGCCTTGTAAGGGTGACAGATGACGGTCTTTGACGCGGTCCTCCTCGCGATTATCGGCGTTTCGGTGTTTTTCGCGACAGTGAGGGGCGCAATTCGCGAACTGGCGACGGTCGCGGCTCTCGCTGTCGCCGGGCTTTTCGCCTGGGGCGGCGCGAAACCGTTCGCTGCAGTCCTTGGCGAGAAATCGTTCTTTGCAACCCTTGCTCTCGCCGGACTTGTCGGCGTCGCCGTCTTCGCCGGCGGCTATTTCCTTCTGCACAAGGCGATAGGGAGATTAAAGTTCAGCGCGCGCATGAAGACCTACGACAGGGTCGGCGGCGGCGCATTCGGGCTCCTGCGGGCTCTGGCGCTCATCGGTCTTGGATTTCTCGGCTACGGCTATTATCTCGATGAGGGAAGCCAGCCGGACGCCGTCCGCAAGGCCATGTTGCTGCCGCTTGCGTCGTCGGCGGCCGGGTTCTTTGAACAATTCGCGCCATCCAATCGCGATCTTGGCGCCGGCGGCGACGCGAAGGAAGCGGACGCCGCAAGCGAGGGCTACGCCGGGCGCGACCGCTCTGGACTTCAGGAAATCGTCGCGACCGTGACGACGAGGGATGACCGCGAGACGTCAACATCAGGCGATCCGATCACGGATATTCTGACGGAGGAGGCGACGAGCGATGGCCAACCGGACTGACGCCGACTTTGCCTCGATGGCCGCACGGAAGTTGAAACGCCTCGGCGCCCGTTATCGACGCCGCACGCACGAACTCGACGCACTCGTCGGCGGACCGAAACTGAACGAGGAATGCGGCGTCTTCGGCGTCATTGGAACCCCTGACGCGGCGGCGCTGACGGCGCTCGGCCTCCATGCGCTGCAACATCGCGGGCAAGAAGCCGCCGGCATCGCCAGCTTCGACGGCCAGCAGTTCCACACCGAACGGCACCTCGGCCTTGTCTCGGACAATTTCTCGGACGCGGAAACGCTTCAGCGCGTAAAAGGCGTCGCTGCGATCGGGCATACGCGCTATTCGACGCAGGGCGCGACGATCCTCAGGAATGTGCAGCCGCTCTATGCCGATCTCGACCGCGGAGGCATCGCGCTCGCGCACAACGGCAACCTCACCAATTCGCGGAAGCTGAAGGGCGAACTCGTCCAGCGCGGCGCCATCTTCCACACAACGTCCGATTCGGAGCTGTTTCTGCAGCTCACCGCGCGCTCGCACCAGCTTTCGATGATCGACAAGCTGATTGATGCGCTGAAGCAGGTGGAAGGCGCTTACGCCCTCGTCGTGCTGACGAAGGATGCGCTGATCGGCGTGCGCGATCCGATCGGCATCCGCCCGCTTATTCTCGGCGATCTCGACGGCAAGCCGGTTCTCGCGTCCGAGACCTGCGCACTCGATCTCATCGGCGGAAAGTTCGTGCGCGATATCCGCCCCGGCGAAGTCGTCATTTGCCGCGCGAGCGGCGAGATCGAAAGCCGTCAGGTCTTTCCGCTTCCGGCGCATGCGCGCCCCTGCATCTTCGAGCTCATCTATTTCGCGCGGCCGAATTCGATCGTCGACGGCAACAGCGTCTATGAACTGCGAAAGAAGCTTGGCAAGCGCCTCGCCGTCGAGGCGCCGTGCGCGGCGGACATGGTCGCGCCGATCCCGGATTCAGGCGTTCCCGCGGCGATCGGCTACGCGCAAGCCTCTGGGCTCCCCTTTGAGCAGGCGCTCATCCGCAGCCACTTCATCGGCCGCACCTTCATCGAGCCTGAACAGCGCATTCGAGAGGCGGGCGTTGCGCGCAAGCACGCGCCCAATCGCGGCGCGATTGAAGGAAAGCGCATCGTCCTCATCGACGATTCGATCGTGCGCGGAACGACGTCGCGCAAGATCACGCAGATGCTGCGCGCGGCCGGCGCGAAGGAAGTGCATATGCGCATCGCCTGTCCGCCGATCCTCTATCCTGACTTTTACGGCATCGACACGCCGTCGAAGGACGAATTGATTGCGAGCCGGATGACGGTCGAGGAGATGCGCCGGGAGATCGGCGTCGACAGCCTCGCATTCCTGTCGCTCGACGGCCTTTACGAATCCTTCGGCAAGGGACCGCGCGACAAGTCGGCGCCCGCTTTCACCGATCACTGCTTTACGGGCGATTATCCGACGCGCCTCACCGACCAGAGCGAAATGCAGCGAAGCGCCATGATCTACCAGCCCTCGTTTCTCGCGGAAGTCAGCTAGACCCGCCCCCGAAAACGCCCGAAGCCCCGCGCCGCCTGAACTTTTGGCGGACGCGGGGGTTCGTCATCGCGGGGAGGTTTTCCCCCGAAGGTTTTGGAAGAGCGGCGCGCGGGACAAGTCCGTGCCTGTG
>JBMOOR010000036.1:0-3355 GCA_049324555.1 Pseudomonadota bacterium
GCGGCCTTCGCGGTTTCGGCCGGCCCGGCGGCGCTTTCATCCGATGCGGCCGCAGGCGCTGAAGCGCGCAGGAAGTAACCGCCGCCCGCGCCCGCGAGAAGCGCACTGATTACAAGAACGACCGGAATGAGTTTTTTCATAATCAGAAGGGCGAGATAAGATCGATCACCTGCTGGCCGTAACGCGCCTTCTGCAGGTCGGAAATTTGCCCGCGGCCGCCATAGGAAATGCGGGCGTCGGCAATCTTGTCGTAGGTGATGACGTTCGAGCGCGAGATGTCCTCCGTGCGGATGACGCCGGCGACCTGCAGATCGCGCAGTTCGTAATTGACGCGCACTTCCTGGCTTCCCTCGACGGCGAGGTGCCCGTTCGCGAGAACGTCGACGACTGTCGCCGCGACCCGGAGCGTGATCTTCTCCTCGCGCTTGATCGCGCCTTCCCCGCTCGTCTCCGATTGCGAGGATGTCTCGATTGCGGGATCAACTCCGCCCGGAAGGGCGCGCGCCGCCAGCGTCTCAACGCCAAGGAGCGCCGGGATATTCAATTCCTCCGATCCGTCGCGCTTGCGGTCGGTGCGGTTCAAAATCTCCGCTTCGTCATCGATTTCAACGACGATCGTCACAATGTCGCCGACCTTCCTCGCGCGGCGATCGCCAAAGAGCGATTGAGGGCCGGAACGCCAGAGCGAACCGGCCGTTGCAACAGCGCTTTCCGTCACGGGCGTGCGTGCGGCCGCACGGCTTTCCGCAAGATTTGCGGCGGAAGGAACGGCGTTTCGCGCCTCGCCGGGTTCGGAAAAGACGGGCGGCCGCGTCATGTGGCCAAGCCTTGTCGAGCAGCCGCTCGCCGCCATCGCCGACAGTATCGCGAGCATCGCATTACGAACGGTCATCATTGCACAAGCACTTTCCCGGGGGCGACGACAATCGCGGAGACAACAGTCTTCGAGCGGATGTTCATGACTTTGACGATCTCGCCGGCGGCGCCGCCGGACAGCGCGCGTCCTTCGGTCGACATCATCAGCGGTCCCTTTGTGAATTCCATACGGACAAGCCCGTTGCGAGCGACAAGCGTCGGCGCGCGAACATCGCTCTCGCGAACGCCTGCGCCTTCAGGAATGAGTCTTTTCGTTTCCTTGCCGACGACGGCGGCGAAGATGATCGAGGCGTCATCGCCGCCGACGATCCGCAAGTCCTGCTCGGCGAGGATCGCGCCGGGCGGGACATTGCGCGCGGCGACGATTGACGCGCCCTCATCGCCAGCCGCCGCGCAGGGCGACATCAGCGCCGCGGCTACGGTTAATTCGCATATCCGTTTCATCACCCTCACCTGATCTGCGTCGCCGCGCCGAGCATTTCGTCGGCGGCGGTGATGACTTTGGAGTTCAGTTCATAGCCGCGCTGGGCCTCAATGAGCTCCGCGATCTGCTGCACGACATCAACCGAGCTTTCTTCAAGATAGCCTTGCCGCAGCACGCCGCGCCCTTCCTCACCCGGAACGCCCGAAATCGGCGCGCCGGAGGCGGCCGTTTCCCGAAAAAGATTTGATCCGAGCGCTTCAAGACCTTTTTCATTGGCGAAAATCGACAGCGTCACCGATCCGATCTGCCGGCCGTCGGTCTCGCCCTCGAAATAGGCGAAAACATCGCCGTTCGCATTGATGGAAACGCTGCGCGCATCAATCGGAAGGGTGATATCGCCGGCGAGCGGATAGCCCTCGGAATTGACGATCAGTCCTTCACCGGTCCGCTTGAACGAACCATCCCGCGTAAAGGCTGCCTCTCCCGACGGCAGCGTCACCTCGAAATAACCGCCGCCCTCGATCGCGATGTCGAGATCGCCGCCGGACGCTTTCAGCGATCCCTGCTGAATGTTGACGGAGACCGCGGAAGCGCGAACGCCAAGACCGATCTCGACGCCCGCAGGCGCCGTCTGTCCGCTTGTGCTGGTGATCGCGCCCGGCGGCCGCAATTGCTGGTAGTGAAGATCAGCGAATTCCGCACGGCGGGCGGAAAACGCTGTCGTGCTCATATTGGCGATGTTGTTCGAAATAACTTCAACGCGCGTTTGCTGCGCGTCCATGCCGGTCGCAGCGATTCTCAAGGCTTGCATTTTTCGATCTCCACAAATCAGCGTGCGCCGCTGAGCGTTTCAATGGCGCGACGGGTTCGTTCGGCGTCGTCATTCAGCATCTGCTGGCCGATCTCGAAGGCGCGCTGCACTTCGATAAGGCGCGACATTTCAATGACGGCGTTGACGTTTGATCCCTCGACATAACCCTGTCGGATCGCCGGATTTTCAATCGGGCGAAGCTCGCCCTCCGCCGCAAACAATGTGTCGCCGACGCGACGGAGCGCCGTCGGGTCTGCGTCGACGATTTCGATCCGGCCGACAGGCGCGCCATCCGCCGTCACAACGCCGTCCGGCGCGACGACGATGCGTTCAGCGCCTGACGGAACTGCAATCGGCGCGCCGCCCTCGCCGGCGAGTGCAAAACCCTCGGAAGTCGAAATGACGCCCTGTTCATTCACGGAAAAGTCGCCGGCGCGCGTCAACCGGCGCCCTTGCGGCGTCTCGACCGCAAAAAAGCCGCTCCCCTCGATCGCGAGGTCGAGCGCCCCGCCCGTCGCGATCAGTTCGCCCTCGGACTGATCGATGAGCCGCCCGCCGATTCGCGTCTGCGACAGGCTCGGTTCGCCCTGAAGCGCGTTCACATATTCGGAAAATATGAACGCGTCTTTCCTGAAACCTGTCGTGTCGGCATTGGCGATGTTGTTCGCAATGCTGGTTAATTCGCTGGCGAGCGCAGACTGGCGCGAGAGCGAAACGTAAGCGACGTTACTCATGCTCAATCCGCTCCCTGATGAATGCGATTTCGCTCACGATCCCTTTCGCAAATGCCTTCGCTGCATGAAGTTCCTGCGGAGGCCCGGAAAACAGACCGAGCAGCGCAGCGCCGTTCTCCACGTCAGGCGATACTGACGCCAGACTCGCTGGCGCAGATTTGCGTCCGGCGGCGAGGGCCGCAAGCGCAAAACGCTCCGCGGCCTTTTCATTCGCTCCATCGCCGATCGTCCGCGATAGAGCGGCCTCCGCTGCGGCGAAATCGCCGCGCCGCCATGCAATTCGCGCCTTTACTTCCTGATCGCCGGACGCCGCAGCGGCTGTTTCCGCAACGCGCATCGCGACCTCATCGCGGGAGGCGCTGATGCGAAAGACGAGATCGGCGAATTCCGGGTCGGCCGCATGGGATTTGATCGCCGCCCACGCGTCATCGTAATCGCCAGCGCGTAGAAGCGCTGCAGCAACCGCAAGGTTTGCGCTTCTCGCCGGCGCGCCGCGGGCGGAAAGAATGT
>JBMOOR010000037.1:0-3336 GCA_049324555.1 Pseudomonadota bacterium
TGCTGTCCCCCGCCGCGTCCTCCGCCTGACAGAAACCGAAAGTGAAATAGCCGGACGCCGAAGCGATCTTCCTTACGCCGCAGCCGATGTATTCCGTCACATTTGCGGAATAGCGTGCGCTCACTTGATCGCCGAGGGCGAGATTGCTTGCAGGATCGACGTCAACCTCTGCTGGCTGCGTGAGCCCCGCATGCGCCGCCGTCGCCAGCAACGCGCATGCGACGCCAAGTCCGAGTTTCCTGTACATGATAGTCTCTCCTCTCCAGTTGAACCATTTCTAGAATTCTCCGGCGAGCCGGCCGTCATTCATGGCCTTCGTCAGCTTTGTCAGAATTTCTGTTCGTTCCGCCGAAGGTAGTTCGGCAATCTGCATCTGGAGCGCGGCCATTTCCTTCGGGCTGATGCGGCCGCGGCTGATGTAACGGTCGATGTCGCGCGTCACCGCAAGGAAAAGGCGGGGATCGGCGGGCGCGCGCGAGGCGTCAGGGCGCGCGCCGCCCTGCGGCGCTGGCGCCGCGGCGAGTTGCGGCGAATTTTCAGGTTTTGCAGCGGCGAACTCTTCGCGAATGATGCTGCGAATGTCGTCCGCTGAAAGGCTGCTCCCGCTCGCGGCCACCGGCGTTCGGTCGGGCCCTTCGATCGGTGCGGCGGCGAGCGCAGGTTCAGCGGCGCGCCTGTCGATTTCCATGACGCGCAGCGTGAGAAAACCGATCGCGATCGTCTGCAGGACGGACAGACCGACAAGCACTCTCAACATGGGCTCCCCAAACCCTTGCGCTTCTCTCAGCGAAATTGGGCCGACAAGACGAGACGTGTCAATCGCGCAGGAGTGATAATTGTCACTGAGGCATTCCGTATTGCAGCGCGAACCGTCTAAAAGAGCTTCACAGGCTCGTCTTCAGGGCGCGCCTTGATGACCCAGCGGCCATTTTCATTGCAGGCGACGCCCGCGAAGAGATCCGATCGTCCGCCATAGGACAATCGTTGCTCATAGGCGCGGCAGAAGTGAGCCGTCCGCCTCGGGCCGCCGGCGAGATCAAGCTCGGTTCCCGGCGCTTTGATCAACAGGCTTTCATGGATGTAGCCGACGACCTTGCCATCCGCCTCGCCGAGCATCCAGGGCTTGCCGACGACCTTGCCGACGACGGTGACCGCCGTTCCTGATATGAGCTGTTCGCGCGTTGGAAAATCGGTCGACGGCCCCAGGCGCACATTGGCGTTGCGCGTCAGCGCATAAAGACCCTGTTCGGTTTCGTAGGTTTCGGAGAGATCAAGGCCGTCCGGGATCGGCGGCAAATCGTTCGGATCGGCCTTGAGGTTGCCGACGCGCGCTTCCCTCGCCTTCACCCAGCCGAAAGAGGCGGGACCCCGCCAGTCGAAACGCTCGCCGGCTGCGCCTTTTTCGACCGCCTGCAGGAAGGCAGGCTGCAGCGCGCGGGCGTCGGGCGATGGCAGTTGTGCGCCGAGGACCGATGCTGCGGCGTAATTCTCAGCCCCGCCAAGATCGAAGGATGACCCGCCGGCGCAGGCGGCGACAAGGAAGGCGGCGGCGGCGACAAGGACGCGCATCGGGGGGCTCCGGCGAAAATGGTCAACTGATTCTTAACCGCTCGCTCATCCGCGGGCAAACCGCCGCCCCCGTATCGAAAGCGAAATTTTTACGCTTACCGGCCAATAATCGGCGACTGGCTGAGGGGAAGCTTTGCGTATGTCTCAACCGTCCGGGGCCGTCTCGCGCCTCAAACAGCTTATTGACGTTGCACGCGAGGGCTCGACCGAAAAGCGGGCCGATCTCCTGCGCGAGATCACCGACGTCTTCATGGCGGCCCCCGATCGCTACACCTCGACCGAGATGCAGCACTTCGACGTCATCTTGTCGAAAGTGACGCAATCCGTTGAAATCGCGCTCCGCGCCGAAATCGCCGAAAAGCTCGCCGATACGCCGAACGCGCCGCGCGGTCTCGTGCGCCAGCTCGCCCATGATGAAATCACCGTCGCGCAGCCTATTCTCGAGCGCAGCGCGGCATTGTCTGAAGAGGATCTCGTTCGCGTCATCCGTCAAAGGACGCAGGACCACATGAAGGCGATCTCGCGCCGGCGCGAAGTGCCGGAAACGGTCGCCGCCGAACTTGTCGAGCGCGGAGACAAGGAAGTCCTCGTAACGCTTGCGGAAAACCAGGGCGCGCGCTTTGACGGCGAGACAATGTCGCGTCTTGTCGAACATTCGCGGACGCTTCCCGAACTGCAAACGCCGCTGACCGAGCGCTACGACCTCCCCGCCAATCTTCTGACGCAGATGTATTTCTTTGTCTCGTCGGCGTTAAAGCGTGAAATTCTGAAGCGTTCCGACCTTCTTGATCCTTCGCTCATCGATGCGGCGATCGAGGGCAACCGCGCGCGCATCCTCCAGCAGGCGGTCGACGGCGCGCGAGCGGATTACGCCGAAGCGCGCAAATTCGTCGAGGACAGGATCAAGACGAACTCCCTCAATGAGACGCTGCTGAAAGAACTGGTCGACAATCGGCGCTCAACCGAATTCCTTCTCGCCTTCGCGCATCATGTCGGCGTCGACCCTTCGACCGGGCAGCGCATCCTGCAGGACAAATCGTTTGAATCGCTTGCGATCGCCTGCCGCTCCGCCGGGCTCGAGCGCTCGACTTTCGCAAAGATCGTGTTCAGTCTCCAGCGCGGCGAGGACGAACAGCAAAAGGCGCTGAGGATTCTCGATCTCTTTCTCAAAGTGCCGCAAGAGGCCGCCGAACGCGTGATGCGCTTCTGGCGCGTCAGGACTGAAGCCGCCGCAGAACAGCCGGGCTCGCGCGGCATCCACGCAATCGCCGACCGAATTGCGGCGCAGAGATAGATGTTGGGTTTCAGGGAAGGGGTTTTCAGCGTAATGAAAAGGCGCCGGAGATAATCCGGCGCCTGCGCATCTTGAAGAGGGGCGGTTTTCGCCCCTAATCCCCAAAACCTACCACCTAAAACCTAAAACCTGGCCCCCGGATCACGCATAGACTCGGATGTCGGCGCGGTGAGAGCAATAGCGTTCCGCAATCGAACGCAGCCGCCCATAAGGAACATAGTGAGCGTCGGGTCCGCGCGCTGTCACGGTGCAGACGAGATTGTACCCGCGCCCGCCGAATTCTTCTTCGACCAGAACGGCTTCGGCGCGATACCCGCGAATGCGGATGATATCGCGATCGACGACGCGACCATAGTCGCGATAGCCGCGCCGATCATAATAGGGACGGTCGTAATAGCGCCCGCCGCGATCATAATAGCCCCCATTGCCGAAGCTCAGAGAGATCGAGAACGAGGGATCCGCATTGTAATAGC
>JBMOOR010000038.1:0-30566 GCA_049324555.1 Pseudomonadota bacterium
CGAAGGCGGGAGGGCGAAGCGTCACGAAGGGAGAAGGCGAGAGGGCTCCTCAGGATGAAGAGCCGCCGGGATGAGCGGAACAAGGGGCGCGGCGTCAGAATTTCAAATCGAAGACGGTGCGACTAATGATGCGCGGATGAAGCAATCTCTTTCCGTTCACGCCGCCCTTGCGCTCCTCTGGCTCTACAAGAGGACGCTATCGCCGGTCTTTTATGCGCTCGGCGCGCGCTGCCGGCATGCGCCTTCCTGCTCGGACTACGCCGCGGAAGCCTTTCGCCGCCACGGCGCGATGAGGGGCTTCTGGCTCGCCTTCTCACGAATTTCGCGCTGCCACCCGTTCGGTTCGCATGGCTGGGACCCCGTGCCTGAGCATCTCCCTGATCACGGCTGGCGGCTCTGGCGCTATGGCGACTGGGCGTGGACGGAAAGAAACGCCGAATAACGGACGAAGCCATTGGCGCACTTGACGTTTCGCCTGCGCTCATGGAAGTCGGGCGCTGCAGGATTGGAAGGCGGACATGGTTGCGATCACTCTCCCCGATGGTTCCGTTCGAAATTTTGACGGCGCGGTTGCGGGGACCGGCATCGCGGAAGGGATTTCGAAGTCGCTCGCCAAAAAGGCGATCGCGATGCGGATCGACGGCGTCCTCTCCGATCTTTTCCAGAAAGTCGATAAGGACGCGAAGATCGAAATCGTGACGCGCGAGGACGAGGAGGCGCTCGATCTCATCCGCCATGACGCGGCGCACCTCCTCGCGCAGGCGGTGCAGGAGCTTTTTCCGGGGACGCAAGTGACGATCGGCCCCAACATCGAGGACGGGTTCTTTTACGATTTTGCGCGCGATGAGCCGTTTTCGACGGACGATCTCGCCCGCATCGAAAAACGCATGGCGGAAATCGTCGATGAGGATCGCCCGACGCGGCGGGAAGTCTGGGATCGCGACGAGGCGATCGCGCATTTCAAGTCGATCGGCGAGACCTACAAGGCGGAAATCATCGCTGATCTCCCGGCGGGCGAGGACGTAAAGATCTATTGGCACGGCGATTGGCATGATCTCTGCCGCGGCCCCCATCTTCCGTCCACGAAGCATATCGGCAAGGCCTTCAGGCTGATGAAGGTTGCGGGCGCTTATTGGCGCGGCGATCACAGGAACGCCGTTCTTCAGCGCATCTACGGCACGGCGTGGAAGGATGAAAACGATCTCAAGGCGTATCTCAATCGCATTGAAGAGGCGGAAAAGCGCGACCACAGGCGGCTCGGGAAGGAGCTCGATCTCTTCCACTTCCAGCAGGAAGCGCAGGGCTCGGCTTTCTGGCACCCGAAGGGCTTTCTCGTCTGGCGCCAGCTTGAAGCCTATATCCGCCGGCGTCTTGATGAAGACGGTTATGTCGAGGTGAAGACGCCGCAGCTTCTCGATTCAGCTCTCTGGGAGCAGTCCGGGCACTGGTCGAAATTCCGCGACAGCATGTTCGTCGTGCCGGACGAAATCCCGTCGATGGACGAAGCGGCGCCCATCCTCTCGGGCAAGGCGGACCTCATGGCGCTAAAGCCGATGAACTGCCCGGCGCACATCCAGATTTTCAAGCAGGGCGTCAAATCCTATCGCGATCTGCCGATCCGGATGGCGGAGTTCGGCTGCTGCCACCGCAACGAAGCGCATGGCGCGCTGCACGGTCTTCTCCGCGTCCGCCAGATGACGCAGGATGACGCGCACATCTTCTGCCGCGAAGACCAGATCGACGCGGAAGTCGCGCGCTTCCTCGCGCTCTTCAAGCGCGTCTACGCCGACATGGAAATGACGAACATCAAATACAAGCTGGCGACGCGCCCGGCGCTTCGCGCGGGCGACGACGCGGTGTGGGACCGTGCGGAAGGCGCGCTCGCGCAGGCGCTGACGAAGGCTGGCGTCGATTTCGCCTATGCGCATGGCGAGGGCGCCTTTTACGGGCCGAAGCTCGAATTTCACCTGACCGACGCGATCGGCCGCACCTGGCAGGCGGGGACGTTCCAGCTCGATTACATCCTGCCTGAGCGGCTCGACGCGCACTATATCGACGAGACGGGGGCGAAGAGGCGTCCCGTCATGCTCCATCGGGCGGTCTTCGGCACGTTCGAGCGGTTCATTGGTCTCCTCATCGAGCATTATGCGGGCAAGCTGCCGTTCTGGATCGCGCCCGTGCAGGTCGTCGTTGCGACGATTACGTCGGATGCGGACGATTACGCCGCGATGATCGCCGGCGAATTGCGGGCGGCGGGGATCCGCGCCGAACTCGACAATCGGAACGAGAAGATCAATTACAAGGTGCGCGAACATTCGCATGCGAAGGTTCCCGTGATCGCCGTCGTCGGCGCGCGCGAAGCGGAGGAGCGGAAGGTCTCGCTCCGCCGCCTTGGGTCTGAAAAACAGGAAGTCGTTTCGCTTGACGCGGCGGTCGCGCAACTTGCTGAGGAAGCGACGCCGCCGGACCTCCGCAGGCGCTGACATTGGGGGAAAGGCCATCAAGGCTCGATCGCGCGATTGACGGCGTCTTCGCCGTGATGGCGGCGGGCGTCGCTTGGCTCGCGGTCTTTGGTCATCGCGGCCTTGCGCCCTGCGCCGGGATGATGGCGCTGATGGTCGCCTTTCGCCGCGACATCTGGAGAGCGGGTTTTGGCCTGCTCGCGCCCGCGCTGAAACGATCGTTCTTCGGCGAACCCCTGTCGATCGCCTCGCTCGCCATGGCGGCGTTCGTCGTCCTTGTCGCGCTGACGGCGTTCTGGTCGCCGACGCCCGGCGCGGAATGGCTGGCGCTGACGATCGCGTCGGCCGTGCTCGCCGGCGGCGCGCTTGTCTATGAAGCCGTGACCGCCGCGCCGGCCCGCGCGCGCTATTTCGCGATTCTCTTTGCGTTGATGGTCTCGTTCGCCGCCGCGTTGCTGATGTTTGAGGGGCTCTCGGGCGGGTATCTGCGCGGCGTCATTCCGCCCGAGGACGCCTCGCAGGCGCGCTGGAAAGACATGACGGCGCTCGCGCGCGGGGTCACTTCGATCGCGCCGCTCGTCTTTCCGGCCGCAATCCTCATCAAGCGGCTCACCGGCTCGTGGGCGGCCGCTTTCGCCCCGGCGGCCGCGGCGTTCATCGCTGCGACGCAGTTTTCCGTCTTCGCCAATGTGGTCGCGATCGGCGCCGGCGCCGCCGCGTTCTTCGCGGCGATCCTGCGCCCGCGCCCTGTCATGATCGCGCTCGCGATCCTTTTCGCGGCGGCGCTCATCCTGACGCCCTTCGTCGCGAGCGTCCTTCCGTTAGAAGCGCTATTCGACAACGGATCGCTCGCGCCCGCATCATGGGAACAGCGGCTCGTCATCTGGCGCGAAGCGAGCGACCGCGCGCTTCATCAGTGCATGCCGCTGGGCTGCGGCGCTGATTATGCGCGCGCCTGGCGCAACGAAGGCGCGATGATCGACGTTCCGTCCTCGCCCATTCCCCTGCCGGCGATGCCGGTGCATCCGCACAATGTCTTTATTCAGATCTGGCTCGAACTCGGTTTTGCAGGCGCGGGCGCGTTCCTCGCGGCCATGATCGCCTCCGCTGTCGCGTTACTCCGGATCAGCGTCGATTCGCGCACCGCAGCAGCGATCTCCGCTGTCGCCGCAGTTTCTTTCATTTCTGTAATGTTTGAGGCCAGTCTTTGGCAGGCGTGGCGCCTTGCTGTTTTTGCGCTTGCAGCGTTCGGATGCGCGGTGTCATATTCGGTAAACAAATCGAAGCAATAAGAGAGCGCCGAAGGGACGGCGCCAAAGTCGACTTGGTATTCAGGGGGCAGGTCTTGTCGGTCACATCTTCCGACTTTGCGATTTCAGCGATCGTCGTCACTTATTTCACAGGGCCAGTGCTCGCGCGATGCCTTGACGCCTTGCGCCTGCAAGAAGGCGTCCGCGAAATCATTCTTGTCGATAACGGCAATCCGGCCGGCGCCGTCGAAGCGGCGATCGGCGAAGGCGCCGACGGCGCGCCCATTCGCACGTTGACCGGCCACGGTAACGTCGGCTTCGCCGCCGCCTGCAATCACGGCGCGCGCGCGGCGACAGGCGATTATCTCCTGTTCGTCAATCCGGACGCGATCTTGCCGCCGAAGGGCGCTGCGAATCTCGCGGCCGACGGAGAACGGCGCGGGAGGCCTTGGCTCATCGGCGCGAAGATCATCGATCCCGACGGCGCTGAGCAGCGGGGGAGCCGCCGTGCGACGCTGACCCCATGGCGGGCCTTTGTCGAGGCGACGAGCCTTTACCGCGTTGCGCCCAAGCACCCTTATTTTCGCCGCTTCAACCTGCATGGGGATCCCTGTCCCGGCGGCGTGACGCCGGTGCCGGTGATTTCCGGCGCCTGTTTCCTCCTGCCGCGCGAGGACTACTGGTCGATCGGCGGCATGGACGAACAGTATTTCCTCCATGTCGAGGATGTCGATTTCTGCCTGCGCTTTGCGGACGCTGGCGGCAGCGTCTATTTCGATCCGACCGTTCCAGTGCTGCACTTCAAGAGTTCGAGCGAGGTTGATCCGATCCTCGTCGACATGCGCAAGACGTCGAGCATGCTGCGCTATTTCAGGGCGCATTTTTCAGAACCCTATCCCGCGCCGTTCCTATGGCTCGTCGGCGCTCTTCTCTGGGCGCAGTTCGGTTTGAAATCGGGGATCAAGATCGTCTCGCGCCTCTTGTCGCCGGGCCGCGCGCTCTTCGGTCCTCTCCGCGCACGGCGCTCGATGAGGCGGATCTGACGCGCTAAGCGCCCTGCGCGGCGTAATCCGACACATCGTAAAGGTAGAGCGTGCGTTTGCGCCCGCGGGCGATGTCGGTCTCGATCGATCCGATTTTCCTGATCTTCCCGAACCGCCCCTGGATGTAGAGCGCGTCGGCATTCGTCGACACGTAAAGAACGCGGCGGTCGCGGTCGGGGTCAAATCCGTTGAACGCTTCGAAGTGACTGTCGATTGCGTTGTTTGAGTTCCATGCGACGACGCGTTTTCCGCCGCGCGCATAATAGACGAGCTCGCCGGTCACTTCGCGGTCATCGGTCATGATCGCATCGAAGCCCTCGCTTATGCGAGCGATTTCCGCGCCCGGCGCCTGCCAGCCGCGCAGTTTCTTGAAGGCTTTGTCGGCGCCGATCGCGTCGGCGAACGCGAAATTCGAAAAGGCGGCGAGAAAGCCGAGCCCGACGGCAAGGTGGAGCGCGACATTCGCCTTCGCAGCATAGGCGGTGCGGGGGCCGCCGATCGCCCAGACCGCGGTCATCACGATCGCCGAAGGGTAGGCGACCGCCGCCCAATTGCCGTGGGCGCGCGAGATGAAAGCCTGAAGGCTGACGATCGCCATCGCGGGAATTGAAAACGCGAGCAGCGTCCGCATGGCGTCCGCTTCGCGCGCGGGCCTTCCCCGCCGGACGAAGAGCGCGGCGAGAAGGATCAAGGCGAGGAGAATCGGGCCGGCGACGCCGACCTGGTCGCCCAGGAATTTCGCAAGCTGGCCGGGATGTCCGAAGTCGCCGTTCCAGTCGGCGTTGGCGGCGGTGTGCGAAATCGTCTGGAAGTCATGCGCTGCGTTCCACCAGAGGTTCGGCGAAAGGATTGCGAGCGCGGCGACGGCGGCGATGAGGATGTTTGCAACGCCGATCGCCCGCCGCCTCGCGGGGGAAAAGGCGAGCGCAAGAGCGGCGCCGAGGAGGAAATAGGTCATCGCGTATTTCGACAGCATGCCAAGGCCGATCGCCGCGCCAAGGAGCGCCGCCGTCCGGGCCTTGCCGCCCTCCGCCTTCTCATCCGTCAGCACAAAGAAGAAATAGAGCGCCGCCGACCAGAAAAAGACGAGCGGCGCGTCGGTCGTGATCAGGGCGGACGAAAGAAAGACGCCCGGCATGGTGAGCCAGAAGGCGCCGGCAAGGAAGGCTGCGCGCGCGCCGGCGATTCTTCGGCAAAGGAGGAACAGGAACGAGGCGGCGCCAAGCTGGAACAACGGCGAGGCGATCCGGACCGCCCATTCGGCGTCGCCGAAAACCCATGTCGTCGCCGCAATTGTCCAGGCGATGAGCGGGGGCTTTGAGAAATAGCCAAAATCCGGCGTTTTGCTCCAGAACCAGTACTGGCCTTCGTCAGGCCCAAGATCGGGGTCGCCGAAAACCAGCGAAACGATCCGCAGCATGGTGAGGACGAGCGCGAATGCGGCGAACCTTCGCCCGTCTGTCGACAGAATGCGATGGATGGCGGTCAATGGGAATCCTGCGAGGGAAAGAGCGGCGATTTCAGGCGATAGAGGTGAAGCCTGACATTGTCGCCGTTTGAATAGTTGAGACCTTCGATTTCGGCGAAGAGTTCGGCTCGCGCGCCGATTTCATCGATGCGCGCGCGGAAGGCGTTGTTTTCGCGGGCTTCAACAATCGCGGCGCTCTGCATTTGGGTGAGTGTGTCGGCGGCGTCCTTTCCATTCGCAAGAATTGTGTCGGTTCCAAGGAGAAAGATCGCGGAAGGCTCGCTATAGCCGCTGAGAATGACGGGCGGCGCGCCGTCCTTCAGCGGATGAAGGCCGGCGGCGTCGACGGCTTCGGCGATGCGCGGCGAGAGCGCGAGCCGGTCGAGATTGGGGAGGACGCCGCAGAGCAAGACCCATGCGGCGGCCGACGACGCAAGGATCGACGCGCCTGCGGCCGTGAGCGCTTGGCCGCGCGCCTGCAAGATGAAAGCGAGTAGTGTCATCGCCGCAATGGCCGCCGCGGCGACGACGCCGTAAGGCGCGAGCGGTTCCTCGCCGTAGAGAAAGGGCGCGGCCGCGATCAGTGCGGCGATGAGAAGGCCGACAGCGAGATGCGCGAGCGCGCCGAGCCGCCGCATCAGCGGCCATTTCAGAAGCGCTCCATCGCTCGCCGCTTTCGCCGCGATGATCGCAATCGCAGGGTAGAGAGGCATCGTATAGTGAGGGAGCTTTGTCGCCGTCAGCTCAAAGACGATCCAGGCGGGAATGATCCAGCTGAGAAGAAAATGCGCTCGCCAGTCCTTCCGCGCCGCAAGGGCTTGTCTCAATCCGGGCGGGATCAGCGCAGCCGCCGGCCAGAGCAGAATGAAGAGCAGCGCCGCATAATAACCGGGGGGTCCGCCGTGGCGTTCCTTCGCCTGCCCGAGCTTTGCGACCATGTCGCCGCCGAGCGCCTCGACGAAAAAGCGGCCCTCGGTCGCATGCTGGATCGCCGCCGTCCAGGGCGCAATCATGAGGAGGAGGATGATAAAGCCCGTTGCAGGCCGCAAGGCGAGGATCCAGTCGGCGCGCGGACGATTGAGGGCCATCGCCGCGCCTGTCAGGCCGATGATCATCAGAATGATCGGCCCCTTGATGAGAACGCCGGCGCCGATCGCGATCCAGAAAAGGATCGCCCAGAGCAGGCTCGCGCGCCGGCCCTCCGCAATGGCGCCGAAGATGTGGGTGAACGCAGCTTGCGCGGCTGCGACGCATGCGAGCAGCATCGCGTCGGTCTTGGCGATCGTCGCTTCGCCCGCGACCGCTGGCGCGCTTGCGAGCAGGAGAGCCGCGAGCGTCGCCGTCGCCGGACCATAAAGGCGCGCGCCGGCGGCGTAGGTGAAAAGCGCAGCGAGGATC
The DNA here is from genome assembly GCA_049324555.1 of Pseudomonadota bacterium. Classification (GTDB taxonomy): domain Bacteria; phylum Pseudomonadota; class Alphaproteobacteria; order Caulobacterales; family Parvularculaceae; genus Amphiplicatus. The sequence goes on from JBMOOR010000038.1 coordinate 7,622, forward strand.
GCGCCGAGGAGAGAGGGAATGCGATAGGCCCATATCTCGCGCGCTTCGACGGATGAAAAAGCGCTGACGGAGGCCGCCTGCAGCCAGTGAATGCCGGCAGGCTTCTTGTTTCTTTCCTCGTTCTGAAAGCGGATCGCGATGAAATCGCCGCTTTCAAGCATCTGCACGCTCGCCTGCGCAAAGCGGGCCTCGTCGCGATCGAGCGGCGGCATCGAAAAAACGCCGGCGACGGCGACGACCGCGGCGAAAACCGCGATCAGAAGAGGCCGCAGCGCGCGCGCCGGCAAGGAATCGCCCATGAATGATTGCATCGATATCCCTCGCCCGCGAGCTTAGAGAGGGTCGGTCGCAGTGTCTTCCGCCAAGGCTTTCAATTCCGGGCGTTTTCTGCGACCTACCGCCTCAACCGGCCAGAACTCTTCCGGAAGTCCCATGCCGAACTCGCCGACCAATCCTCAGCACGCGCCGGTCTTCGGCGTCCGGCGGGCGTACGACGCCGGCGCGCCGGCGCTCAGCGTCGTCGTTCCGATGTTCGATGAGGAGGGCGGCGCCGCCGCGCTGATCGCGGAACTCGCAGAGAGCCTTGCCGGGATCGATTACGAAATCGTCGCGGTCGACGATTGCAGCCGCGATCGGACAGCGGCGGAACTTAAAGCCGCGAGAGGCCGCACGCCGCGACTGCGCATCTTGCAACACAGCGCAAACGCAGGCCAGAGCCGCGCCGTCCGCACCGGCGTCCTCGCCGCGACGGCGCCGGTTGTCGCGACCCTCGATGGCGACGGGCAGAACGATCCGGCGGACATTCGCGCGCTTTTTCAGGCCCTGACGAGGGGCGGCGCCCCCGAAGCGCTCGCCATGGTTGCCGGCGAGCGGCGGATTCGCCGCGACGCCGCCGCCAAGAAAACCGCTTCAAGGCTCGCCAATGCGGTGCGGCGGCGGATTCTCGGCGACGGCGCCGCCGATACGGGTTGCGGCCTCAAGGTCTTCTATCGCGACGCTTATCTCCGGCTTCCATATTTCGACCATAGCCATCGCTATCTTCCCGCGCTGATGCGCCGCGAGGGGTTCGAGATCGAATTCATGCCGGTCAATCACCGGCCGCGCGCCTTTGGGGCGTCGAAATACACCAATCTCGGACGGCTCGCCGTCGCCTTTCGCGACCTCCTGGGCGTGGTGTGGCTGAAAGCGCGCGCCCGTTCGCCGATGACGATTTCAGAGCTAGAGCCCGGCGACGGCTATGATACGATAAGATGAATTTGTCGGCCCGGGGGGCCGCGTCGAGGGAGTAAGGCTGACATGGCTCTTCAAGTTTTTCCGCTGCTGACGATAAGTCTCATCATCTACACGGTGCTGACCGTCACCGGCATGGGCGGCGCGAACGGGGCGTCCTGGCATGATGTGATCGTTGTCAGCCTGCCGATGTATTCGGGCGACATCTGGCGGGTGTCCTGGGGAACGCTCTTCCTGATGGGCTCGATGGGGCTCCTCTTCGTTGAGCTCATCCGTGCGACGAAGGCCGGAACCGCGTCGATCACCAATCACCTTCTTTCTTTCCTCCTTTTCGTCATCGCGCTGCTCCTGTTCATCTTGGCGCCGGGCTTTGGCAATTCAGTTTATTTCATCTTCCTGACGATGACCTTCCTCGATCCGATGGCGGGACTTGTCGTCACGACGGTGACCGCGCGGCGCGATCTCGCCGTTACGGACCTCCAGAAGCATTAGGGGAGACGGCCCCCGCCCGCTCAGGCCTCAAGATCGAGGAAGAGCGGGCGCATGCGCGCGATCTTCGATCCGCGCGCATAGGCGTTCAACGCCTCAATCCGGGACAGCTCGCGCCCGCCCTGATACAGATCCGCACGGCGCGAGCGCCGCGGCGGGGCGACCGCTGCGCAATCGCTGACGATCAGCGCGCCTTTCGCTTTCAGCAGGACAGCGGGCAGCCGGTTTCGCGGATTCATGAGCCGCGACAAGGCAATAAGCCTGCCGGACGATCGCGCATGTTTTAACTTTATTTACGGCTTGCGACTTAGATGACAGCTCACTGAATGTTGAGCGGCGTCATGATCAATCGCGGGACTGCGTGGTTTTGGGGGCGCGGCGCCAAGGGCGGACCGGAATTGTCTCGGCAGCAAAATCCTTCTGCGGATGTGCAGGAAGCCGTCTGCGGCGAGGCGCCGGATACCGCACGCGAAGCGCTGCGCGAGCCGGCGCTGCAGGCGCTCTTTGAATTCGACCCGGCGACGGGCGTGCTCTCCTGGTCGGATCCCTCAGCAGCGGCGCGTCTTCTCGGCTCGGAAATTTCCGTCACGGCGCTCGGCCGCGCCGAGTTCGACCAGCGCATCGTCGGCGGTGAGGTCGACCTTCGAAAGGCCGCCTTCGACGCAGAAGCGCAGACCTACGCCTGTGAATATCAGCTTTCGCGCCGCCCCGGCGACGCCCATTGGGTCGAGGAGCGCGGGGGCTGGCTTGGCGTTGCCGGCGATCGCCGTCTCATCGGCGTCATCCGCTCGATTGAAACCCAGAAGCGCCGCGACGCGCACCTTGCCTGGCTTGCCGAAAACGACGAGCTCACCGGCGTCATGAACCGGGCGCAGATGCGCGCCAAGCTCGATCAGGCGCTTGTCGAGATGAAGCGCCATAACGGCCTTGGCGCCTATCTTCTGATCGGCATCGACGATGTCGGCGCGATTAACGCCGATTTCGGCTTCGACGTCGCCGATGAAGTGATCGTCGAGTGCTCGCGCCGCATCGCCGAGACGCTTGAAGCCGGCGATCTCGTCGGCCGCGTCGCCGGCACCAAGTTCGGCGCTTTTCTCGCCGTCGCCGACGGCGCGCGCGTGCGCGAAGTCTGCATGCGCCTTCTCAACGTCATCCGCGAAAGCGTCATCGAAACCCAAAAGGGGTCCGTCGCGGCGTCGATCTCGATCGGCGCGGTCGAGGCTCCGCGCGACGCCGACAGCGCGCACCGCGCGATGGCGTGCGCCGAAGCCGCGCTCGATCAGGCAAAGCGCCTCGGCCGGTCAAGCTGGTCATCGTTCAGCGAGAAGACCGAAACGGTGACGCAGCGCCGCCGCAACACGCACATGTCGGACGTCATTCTGACCGCGCTCAACGAGCGCCGCGTGCGTCTCGCCTTCCAGCCGATCGTCAGCGATATCGGCGAAGTTCCCTCGAAGTTCGAGTGCCTCATCCGCATGCGCGCGCTCGACGGGCGCGAAGTGCCGGCGCCCGAATTCATCCCGGTCGCCGAGCGGCTCGGTCTTGTCCATCTTCTCGACCGGCGCGTCCTTGAACTCGCCGTCAACACGCTCGCCGCGTGCCCCAATGTCCGCCTCAACGTCAACGTTTCGATGGAGACGGTCAAAGACCCGCTGTGGGCCGAGGGCTATGTCGCCGTCATGCGCGCCAATGAAATTCTCGCCAAGCGGATCACGGTCGAGCTCACCGAAACGCAGGTCATCGACGCGATCGACGCCTCGATTGAATTCGTCTCCGAGATCAAGAAGCTCGGCGCCTCCTTCGGCATCGACGATTTCGGCGCCGGCTACACCTCGTTCCGGAACCTGAAGGCGCTCGACATCGATATCCTGAAGATCGACGGCTCGTTCGTCACCGGCGTTTCATCCTCGCGCGAGAACCAGCTCTTCGTCAGGACGCTGCTCGACCTCGCCCGCAATTTCGGCATGAAGACGGTCGCCGAATGGGTCGACAACGAAGCGGACGCCATGCTCCTGAAAGGGCTCGGCGTCGACTTCCTGCAGGGCTATCTCATCGGCAAGCCGCAGACCAATCCCGATTGGCTGCCGAACGGGGCGCCTGATGACGGCCCGCTCCTGCAGGCGCGCGTCGCGATCTAAGGTCTTTAATCATCGCGTGTTCGGTCCACAGCGCTCCGCCGCTCAGCGCTCCTTATCCAGCTTCGCCAGCTGGCGCTTCAGGTCGGCGAGCTCCTCGCGCAGCTTGGTGATCTCCGCGCCGCTTTCCTCGCCCGCCGCCGCGGCCGCGCGCTGCGCTTGCTGGTAGAAGCCGCCCATCGGCGAGAACATTTTCATCGCCTGATCGAAGAGCGCCATGTTCTGGCGCGCCATTTCCTCGAACATCTGATAGCCGGGCGTCGCGCCGAACGCGTCGCGCATGCGCGCGCGCAGTTTCTCCTGATTGCTGGAGAACGCGTCCATGCTCATTTCGAGATAGGACGGCACGAAGGCCTGCAAATTGTCGCCGTAGAATTTGATGAGCTGGCGGAGGAACTGGATCGGGAGAAGGTTTTGGCCCTTGTTCTCCTCCTCGAAGATGATCTGCGTCAGCACCGAATGCGTGATGTCGTCATTCGTCTTGGCGTCGTAGACGACAAAGTCCTGGCCGTTCTTGACCATGTCGGCGAGATAATCGAGCGTCACGTAAGAACTCGTCGCCGTGTTATAGAGCCGGCGGTTTGCGTATTTCTTGATGACGACGGGCTCGTCGCTCTCCTTCGATTTCTTGCCTGTCCTGACTGCCGCTTCGTTCGCTTCGGTCATCGCCGAGCCTCCCAATTTTTTGCGCAGCATAAACACTCATGCTGCAGCGCAGCAATTTTGTGCGCTTGCTAATCTCCCTATAGCATGGAATTGAAGCCCGGCTATCCCGCCGCCCAATCACGATCGGCAAGGCTGCGCGCGATCGGAACGGCGTTTCACGGGGTGTTGCGGGGGCCCAAATCTGAACGCTTTCAAGGAGGATTCATGAACGGCGTCGTCATCGCTTCGGCGGCAAGAACCGGGGTCGGTTCGTTCGGCGGGGGGCTTTCAAACGTCCCCGCGTCAGCGCTCGGGAGCGCTATGATCAAGGCGGCGCTTTCGCGCGCCGGCGTCGTCGCCGACGATGTCAGCGAAATCATCCTCGGCCACGTGTTACAGGCCGCGCAGGGCCAGAACACGGCGCGCCAGGCGGCGATGAGCGCTGGCGTTCCGAAAGAGCGCCCGGCGATGACGGTCAACCAGGTCTGCGGATCGGGTCTTCGCGCCGTCGCGCTCGCCGCGCAGGCGGTGAAGACAGGGGACGCAACCATCGTCGTCGCCGGCGGGCACGAAAACATGTCGCTCGCCCCGCATGCGACGTTCCTTCGGAGCGGCGTCAAGATGGGCGACGTCTCCCAGATCGACACCATGATCAAGGATGGCCTCTGGGACGTCTTCAACAATTACCACATGGGCCAGACGGCCGAGAATCTCGCGCAAAAGTACCAGATCAGCCGCGAGGAGCAGGACGCCTTCGCCGTCGCCAGCCAGAACAAGGCGGAAGCGGCGAGGAAGGCTGGCAAGTTCAAGGACGAGATCGCGCCCGTCACGATCAAGTCGAAGAAGGGCGATGTCGTTTTCGAGACCGACGAATATATCCGCGACGGCGCGACGATGGCTTCGGTCGCGGGGTTGAAACCCGCCTTTGCGAAGGACGGCACGGTCACCGCGGCGAACGCCTCCGGCCTTAATGACGGCGCGGCCGCGCTCGTCATCATGTCGGAAGCGGAAGCCGCGCGCCGCGGCGTCAAGCCGCTCGCGCGCATCGCCTCGGCCGCCCATTGCGGCGTCGATCCGTCGATCATGGGAATCGGCCCGGCGCCGGCGTCGCGCATGGCGCTCGAAAAAGCGGGCTGGAAGCTCGCCGATCTCGACCTTATTGAGGCGAACGAGGCCTTCGCCGCGCAGGCGCTCGCCGTCGGCAAGGAACTCGGCTGGGACGGCGCGAAGGTCAACGTCAATGGCGGCGCGATTGCGATCGGCCATCCGATCGGCGCCTCCGGTGCGCGCATCCTGACGACGCTTATCTATGAAATGCAGCGCTCTAATGCGAAAAAGGGCCTTGCGACGCTTTGCATCGGCGGCGGCATGGGCATCGCCATGTGCGTTGAGGGCGTCTGAACAAGAAGGCGGCGGAGAGCCGCCGATAGCGGGAATGCGGGAGGTTCCGAATGTCGAGCAGAAAAGCGATCGTCACCGGCGGCACGCGCGGCATCGGCCGCGCGATTTCGCTGGCGCTGAAGGAAGCCGGCTGCACGGTCGCTGCGACCTACGCCGGTAATGACGACGCGGCGAACGCCTTCAAGGCGGAAACGGGCGTTCACGTCTACAGATGGGATGTCGGCGATTACGAGGCCTGCAAGGCGGGCGTTGCCGAAATCGAAAAGGCGCACGGGCCGACGGACATTCTCGTCAACAATGCGGGCGTCACGCGCGACGGCTTCTTTCACAAGATGAAGGTCGAGCAGTGGCGCGAGGTGATACGCACGGATTTGGACAGCGTCTTCAACATGACGCACCAGGTCTTTCCGGGCATGCGCGATCGCGGCTTTGGACGCATCGTCAACATCTCTTCGATCAACGGCCAGAAGGGGCAGGCGGGCCAGACCAATTATTCCGCGGCGAAGGCGGGGATGATCGGCTTCACCCGCGCGCTCGCGCAGGAAGGCGCTTTCAAGGGCGTCACGGTCAACGCGATCGCGCCCGGCTATATCGCAACGGAAATGGTCGCGGCGGTCGATGCGGCGGTCCTTCAGAAAATCATCGCCCAGATCCCAGTCGGCCGGCTTGGAGAAGCGGAGGAAATCGCGCGCTGCGTCGCCTTCCTCGCAGACGACAAGGCCGGCTTCATCACCGGCGCGGTTCTCACCGCCAATGGCGGCCAATACATCGCTTCCTGACCGGGGGAGGCGAGGGCGGCGGGCGCCAGGAATCCTTCCGCCCGCCCGGATTTCGCCCCAAAACCGTGCTTCCTTGCCCCTGCGGCGGCCTTTATGGTCTGCCGCAAGCGGGGTTTTGATGGCCGTTTCGAAATTTGCAGCGCTTTTGGCGGCGGCGATGTCGCTTTTGACGCTCGCCCATGCGCAGCTCGCCGAGCCTGCTCCGCTCCGCGCCGACCCCTTTTCCGCCCTTGTCGGCAAAAGAAAACCAGCAGCCGAACGCGACGCGGCGAGCGGGGCTGTCGAGCGTTTCGTCATCGCCTCTGACGACCGCGTCTTCCTCTTCCAGTCCGACGACAGGGTCGGACGGCTCAAATTCCTCTGCGGCGAGGGCGACAAAAGGATCGACTGCCTCATCGACCGGGAAGCGCCAGCCGAGGAAATTCACCTCCTTACGGCATCGCGCGTCTCGCGCGGCGATGTCGTCTGGAACGACCAGCGCGGGCGGACGCTCATGCGCGTTGCGGCGTATGGCGGCGTCACCGTGTTCTGGCCGGGCGATGCGCGCGGTCTCGCCGCGTCGAAGTCCTACGGGGAAGACCCACCCCTGACGCTCGACTTTGCAACGGTCGAAACGGCGCGCCAGCGCGCGCAGGCGGCAACGGCGCTCATCAGCGCGCGGGTGGGCGCCCCCATCGTTTTCGAGATCGGCGAGCCGGCGCCGGACGCCGGCGGCGGAGCGAGCGTGCTTGCCGATGCGGTCGTCCGCGCGGCTGGCGGCATGGGCCGCGTCGCGGAGGATCCGACCGGCGCGCGGGTCATGGCCGCCCGCATTCGCCGCGTTGAATTCCGCCGCGCGGCGGACCCTGCGCTCGCCATGCAGAAGGGCGTGCTCAGCGTCGGCTACAACCCCGCGCTCGACGTTGGAGGACGCCCCTCTTCGGCGGCGGTTGCTCGATTCCTTGAAGAGTCGCTGTAATTTTCCGAAAAAATCAGGGTGGGCGGCGTCCAAAATGCGCCGCATTGCTTTGGGAAAAGAGCGGGATGTTCAAACAGGCCGTCCTTATGGCTGTCATGCTGGCGGCAGCCTTTACGCCCGCCTCCGCCCAGTCGCTGCGCGATCTCCGCGCGCAGGAAGCGGACGAAAGAGCGCTTGAGCGCGAGGCCGCCTATACGAGCGAGGTCTGCGATCGGACGATCTCGGCGCGGATCGACTGGGCGAGTGCGAAATACTGGCCCGCCGGGGAAAGCCTCGCCGACGCCTGCGACGGCGCGCTCGGCGCCGTCGAGACGATATGCAGAGCGGGGCGGAAAGACGTCGTGCGTCAGTTCGTCTGTGCGGGCGACGGGTCGGGCGCCTCGCTCTCCGGCAAGACGCTGCGCTACGGCGCTTCACGCGGATCGAATGGATATGCGGCGACGCTCGCGACGATCGGCGCCGCCGAATAGATTGCGCGCTGATTGAAATCGTCTCGCATCCGCTCCATTTCATCGCGATGCGCAACCTCCTCCTTTTGGCTGCTTTCGTGTTTCTCGCCGCCTGCGGCGCCGGCGAGCATGAAGAAGTCGGCGAGTTCAAGAACGATCTCATCGGCAATGAGATCAAGCTTGAGGCGCTGAAAGACCCGAAGGTCGAGGGCGTCACCTGTCATTTGAGCTATTTCGACCGCGGCTTCTGGGATCGCGCGGCGAAAGGGAACTGGTTCGAGAACCCGTCGAATTCCTCGATCGCCTGCCGCCAGACCGGGCCGATTGCGATCGGCGATATCGATCTCGACAAGAGCGGGGAGGAGGTCTTCTCCCAGCAGCAGAGCCTGATCTTAAAACAGCTCGCGGTGCGGCGCATTTATGACGCGGCGAACAATACGCTCATCTACGTCGCCTTCACGAGGAAGCCCGTCGAAGGCTCGGCGAAAATGTCGATCTCGACGATTTCGCTTTACGGGCAGGACATCGCGCGTCCCGCACAGGAGTGAGCGCTCGCTCGCGCCTTTCGCCTCTCGAGCGAATTCCTCCGGGAAAATACAAGCAAACGCTCGCTTGAACCGGCGACGGAAATTTCCATCTCAGCCGTTCAACACATATGTGCGAGGGCCGGGCGACCGGCGTCTCGCGGCTCTTTGACAAGTGAATAATCTTGACGCCGCGGGCCGCCCGGCGCCTTCGCGCATGCTCTCGATCCACCAGAGCTATGTCGCCGTCGCGCCGAAGAAGTCGGCGCGCTCGCGGCGCGCGAGTGAGAGGGGGCGTTTCTCCAAAAAACGGAGGGCGGACAATACGGACAAAAATGCGACGACCCGCATGGATGCTGGAGTCAAAAGGGGAGGCGGCGCAGGGATAATCCGCCTTATACGGACAATTGCGCCGTCAACGGGGGGAACTAGCGGAAACCGTCTTTCCGCCGCCGGACTTCCGCGAAAACCGAAACGGGATCGCTCCCTTTAAGGCCAACCGCTTCCTGAACGCCGGCGTCTTTCGCGCGCAGGAACGGATTGGTCGCAAGCTCCTCGGCGACGGTTGAAGGGACGGTCGGCAAAGCCTTCGCGCGCCTCGCGTCGATTTCGGCGGCGCGGCGCTTCAGCGCCGCGTTTTGAGGGTCGGCCGTCAGCGCAAAGCGGGCGTTCGCTTGCGTGTATTCATGCGCGCAATAGAGCTTCGTCTCGCCTGGCATCGCCGCGATTTTCGACAGGGACGACCACATCTGTTCCGGCGTTCCCTCGAACAGCCGCCCGCAGCCGAGCGCGAAGATCGTATCGCCGACAAAGGCCGCGCCGTCCTCGGGGAAGTGATAGATGACATGGCCTGCGGTGTGGCCCGGCGTATCGCGGACGATCGCCTTCGACGCCCCAAGGGTGACGCCGTCGCCTTCGCCGATCGCCTCGTCGATCCCTGGAATCTTCGCGGCCTCGCCTTTGGGGCCGATGACGCGGCAGTTCCAGCGCTCCTTCAGCGCAAGATTGCCGCCCGCGTGATCGGGATGCCAGTGCGTGTTGAGGATATGGGTGAGACGCCAGCCTTCACGGACGAGGATCGCGTTGATCGCCTCGGCGTCGGGCGTGTCGATCGTCGCGACAGCGCCCGAAGCGGCGTCGCGGACGAGATAGCCGTAATTGTCGGACAGGCAGGGAAACTGGCGGATTTCGATCATGATACGGGTTTTAGGTGTTAGGTTCTGGGGGTTAGGGTCTTTGATGCGCCCGCCGCCGAACGCCCCTAACACCTAAAACCTAACACCTAAAACCTAAAACCCCGAATGCGCACCGACATTCTCGATCTTCACGATTTCTACGAGAGCCCGCTTGGCAAGACGGCGCGCGAGTTTGTGTCGGCGCGGATCGAGGAAGCCTGGCGCGATCACGCGAGGCTCCGGATTGCGGGCTTCGGCCATGCTGAGCCCTATCTCGGCTTCTTTGCGAACGCCGAGCGACGGGTCGCACTCGCCCCCGCCTCGCAGGGGGTCATCCACTGGCCGCAGGACGGGCCAAATGCGGCGGCGCTCGCGGGCGAGCATCAGTGGCCGCTTCCCGACGCGTCGATCGACCGCATGCTCGTCGTTCACGGGCTTGAAGAATCCGATGATCCGAACCGGCTGATGCGCGAGATCTGGCGCGTTCTCGCCGATGACGGACGCGTAATCCTGGTCGTCGCGCACCGCCGGGGCCTGTGGTCGATGATCGACACGACGCCCTTCGCGGCGGGAAGGCCTTATTTGAAACGCCAGCTTGAACGCCTGCTCATGCAATCGATGTTTCGCCCCCTCGCCTGGTCGGGCGCCCTTTACTTTCCCCCGCTCGGCGCGCGATTTCTCCTGCGCGCCGCAAGGGCCTGGGAGAGGGCGGGCGCGCGAGTGTGGTCGGGCCTTTCAGGCGTTTTGATGGTTGAAGCGGCGAAAGACATGATGCAGCCGGTGGCGCGCGCCGCGCCTGCGCGCCTGCGCGCTGAACGCCCCGCTGTCGCAAGGCCTGCGCTGCCGGTCGTCTCAAGCGCGCGCCGCAACGACGAAAGAAACGCATGAACGCGAACAGGCTCTGTGAAAAAGCGGCGATCATCGGCGTCGGGCTCATCGGCTCTTCGCTTGCGCGCGCGATGCGCGAGGTTGGCGTTGCGAAGGAAATCGTCGGCTTTGATCAGTCTGCGGACGTCCGCGCGAGGGCCGTCAGGTGCGGCGTGGTCGATGCGGCGCCCGACGCCATCGAGGAAGCGGTCGCGAGAGCCGATATCGTCGTCGTCTCAACGCCCGTTGGCGCGATGGCGAGGGTCCTTGCCGACGTCGCCGCGAAAGCGGACGAGGGCGCGCTCGTCATCGACGTCGGTTCGGTCAAGGGCGCCGTTGTCGAAGCGGCTTCAAAGCTCGGCGCGCGCGTTCACATCGTGCCTTGTCATCCAGTCGCGGGGACGGAGCAGTCGGGACCGGAGGCCGGCTTTGCGGCGCTCTTCCAGCATCGCTGGTCAATCATCACGCCGCTTGCAAGGAATGATGCGCCCTACCTCGATGCGGTGAAAAAGGCGGCCGCGCTCTGGCGCGCGATCGGAGCCGAAGTCGAGATCATGGATCATCAGCATCATGATCTTGCGCTCGCGATCACGAGCCATTTGCCGCATTTGATCGCCTTCACGCTTGTCGGCGCGGCGGACGATCTCGAAAGCGTCGCCGAGGCCGAGATCGTCAAATACTCCGCCGGCGGCTTTCGCGACTTCACCCGCATCGCTGCATCCGATCCCGTCATGTGGCGCGATGTCTTCCTCAACAACAAGACGGCGATCCTGGAAGTTCTCGGGCGCTTTACAGAGGAGCTTGCTCTCCTGCAGCGCGCGATCCGCTGGGGCGATGCTGAAACGCTTGAAAAAGTCTTCGCGCGGGGACGGACGCTAAGGCGCGCAATCGTCGCCGCGGGCCAGGAAAAAGACGTGCCGAATTTCGGGCGGGACGAAAAGTCCTAGCGCAAAAATGCGGATTCCGGATTTTCGCATCACGCGCCGGCGTCCCGAATCCGAAGTTCGCATCATATGTCGCGGGTTCCGAACGAACTTCGGATTCGATAAGGACACCAGCAAAATCATACGCCTGGTGCGGCTTATGGGCTTGAAATTCGCCCTGCAATTTTTTGCGAGTCCCGGCGGCGAATTTCAAATCCGCCGCACTAGCCCCTTCGCGATGCGACGATGATCGCCTCGGCGTCATCGCGGGCGCGCTCGGCGAGCGGTGGCGTCAGGACATTGTCGCGAAGGAGGCCTTCCCATTTGGCGACGGCGGCGGTCGCAATCGAATTGCCGACGATGTTGGTGCCGCTTCTTCCCATGTCGAGAAACTGATCGACAGCAAGAATGAGAACGAGGCCCTCCGCCGGAAGGTTGAAGGCTGTCAACGTCGCAGCGATGACGACAAGCGACGCGCGCGGCACGGCCGCCATCCCTTTCGACGTGATCATCAGGAAGAGCAGCATGGTGATCTGCTGCACCGCAGTCATCTCGATTCCGTAGGCTTGCGCGATGAACATCGTCGCGAAAGCGCAATACATCATCGAGCCGTCGAGATTGAATGAATAGCCGAGCGGCAGCACAAAGCTCGCGATGCGATTGGCGACGCCGAAGCGCTCAAGCTTTTCAAGAAGCTTCGGATATGCGGCCTCTGAGCTTGCCGTCGAAAAAGCGATCGCGACGGGCTCGCGGATTTCCGCAATCAATTCGCGCGTCCGTTTGCCGATGACGATCCTGCCGGCGAGGGCGAGCGCCGCCCAAAGCAGCAGCAGCGAAAAATAAAATCCGCCTACGAACTTCCCATATGTCGCGATGACGCCGAGCCCTTTTGTCGCGACGACGCCGGCGAGCGCCGCGAAGACGGCGAACGGCGCGAGCAGCATCACATATTCGGTGACTTTCAGCATCACGTAAGCAATCTCTTCCGTGATTTCGACGACCTTCGCCGTTTTCTCGCCGAGCTTGGCGAGCGCAACGCCCACGAAAACTGAAAATATGACGATCTGGAGAATCTCGTTTGTCGCCATCGCTTCGATGATCGATCGCGGCACGAGATGGGTGATGAACTCGGCGAGCGTGAAATTCGACGCATCGGGCGCGCCGGCGGCGTCAGCGGGCAGGGCCGCCTCGAAACCCGCGCCCGGCTGGATGATGTTCACCATCAACAGCCCGAGCAACAGCGAAAACAGCGACGCCCCAATGAACCACAGCAGCGTCCTCAGTCCAACGCGTCCCAGCGCCTTCGAATCGCGCATATGGGCGATGCCGACGATCAAGGTCGTCAGGACAAGCGGCGCGATGACCATCTTGATGAGGCGAAGGAAGATATCGGTGACGATCTTGAGATAGCCGGCGATCGCTCCCGCCTGCTCCGCCGGCATGTTGGAGTGGATGAGGGCCCCGGCGGCGACGCCGAGGATCATTGAAATAAGGATGACCTGAAAAAGCCGTTTCGCCATGGGGATCCCGTCAAGCAGAATTAGAGCGCGTTTCCGAAAAGTGTGCGCGGTTTTCGGATAAAACGCGCGACAAATCAAAAATCAGGAGCACGTTCCCCGATCCGCATTTCGGGGAGCTGCTCCAGCGGACAATATCGATATTCGACGTTGGGGGAATAGGGATGAGGTGAAAGGGGGGGAAGGCTCGCCGAGCCCTCCTTCATCGAGCGCGAAGACAGTTCAATGTCTATGGGGTTCTAATTCCCATTATTGAAATCTCTCCAGCAGTCTTTCAAGATACCTGATCTCGTCTTCGCTTCGCTCGCCGTCCGAGAGGCGGCGGCGCAGTTCTTCCAAAAGCTCACGCGCCTTTTGCGCGTCGGATTTTTCCGGGACCTTGACGCCTTGTCCGTATGCGTCGCCGATCGGACGGCCGAGGGGGTCGCGCATGGGCTGCGATCCTTCGCCTTGTCCGCCTCTTTCTTTTGCTGCGGCCCTCTGGGCGCGCGAAAGTTTCTCAGCGCCATCGCGCAGGTTCGCAATCGCGCGGTCCATTGCGTCGTTCGCCGCATCGAAATCCTCGCCCTTGAGCGCCTCCTCGGATTGACGCATTTCGGCGAGCGCCTGATCGAGGGCGCGTTTCGCATCGCGGCTGGAATCGCCGCCCTCGGCGCCGCTTCCGAGCGACTTCATGAGACCGGACAGATCGCCGGCGATGGTCGCCTGCTCCTCGCCTAGATCATCTCCGAGCGCGCCGCGCGTTTGTCCGCGCTCAAACGATCTGTCCGCGAGATCGCGCTGTCGGCCGATAAGATCGCCGGCTTCGCCTGCCGGGCCGCCCTGTGATTCCCCGCCCTGTCCCCTGCCGCCGCTTGCACCCCGGCTTGAAAGCCGAAGGTTGTTGAGAAGATTCTCGAGATCGGACAGCGCCTGACGCGCAGCGCTTTGGGCGCCTGACTTTGCAAGATCGCGGATGGAGTCCAGCATGGCGTCGAGGTCCGCCTGGTTGACGATCTCATCCGGCGGCATGGCGTCATCGGCCATCTGCTGACCGGACTGCGCGAGCGCTTGCAGGTATTGCTGGAGGGCGCTGCGCATTTCTTCGGTCAGCCGCTCGATTTCCGAATCGGACGCGCCATTCTCGAGCGCATTTCGCAGCGCGTCTTTTGCAGCCTCAAGCCTGCGCCGCGCAAGTTCCAGCGCCTCGTCTTCCAGCTGCAATGCGAGCGGCCAGAATTCTTCAACCGCCTTCGCATAATCGCCGCCGGCTTCCTTGTTGATGCGCCACATGGCGGTTCTGAGAAGGAGGTAATCAGTCGGTTTGTCGAAGAAATATTCAGGACCAAGCGTCAATCCGTTAAAGGCCCATTCGGCCCGGCGCCACGCTTCGGGCGCGACAGCGAGCGTTTGACGCTGCTCGATGACGGCGCGCGCCAGCGGATTGAAAAAGCCCTTGGCCGGCAGGTCGATCGCAACGGCATGCGTTTCTCCTGTCTGGCCTGCTTCGTCAGTGACGATCAGCGTCAGGATGGCCGTCAGGCCCGCCCATGGGTCGGCCTCGAGGTCGACAATCAATTCGCGAGCGCCCGTTGCGCCCGCGACGCCTTCGATGCTGACGAGGCGGCTTTGCGCCTTTGCGCTTTCGCCGAAAGCGGGTGCGTCGAGCGGCCGTTCCTGTTCGGGATCAAGCCGCAATCGCAGAGCCGCAGCGGCCGCGCCATAATCATCCTCAATTTTTGCAGCGATGACGAGACGCCCGTCAGTGTCCGCTCGCGGCGTTTCGAGAAATTCAACGTTCGGCGCGCGGTCGTCGATGACCTTTATCGGCCAGCGGCCTTCGCGTCCGCCGGCGCGCAATGAAAGAACGCCGCTTTCAGTTAATGTCAGCGTTGCGCGCGTTGACTTTTTTCCGCCTTCGTGTGCGCCGAGCGCCGCGCCTTTCAAGGATTTGAGCGCAAGGCGGAAAGACGCGCTCGCGTTCACCTGGACGCGGACAATCGAGCCCTCCGGCGCTTCGATTTCATCGCGGGCGCCGGGAAGCGTATCGGCTGCGCGCAGCAGATAGATAGGCGCTTTACCCGTATACGATGGCGGCTCGATCCAGAGGTCGGCAAAGCCCGCCGCGGCAGCGCGCGGATTGCCCGGAACAAGGCCGGCGAGCAGGCGCTCGCCGGCGTCGCCGCCAGCATCGATCCAGGCGATAACGATGAGCGCCAATATCGCATAACGGGCGCCGAAGGGATCGACGCTGCTCGCGGTATTGCGCGGAGCGACAAGCTTGGCGGCCCCCGCCCTCTCGCGCATTTCGACAAGGTGCGCCTTCCAGAGCGGGCTGTCGCCGACGGCCGGCCTGTCTTCAAGCGATTGCAGGGCGTCGTGGCGGACGCCGCCGTCCGTTTCGAGGCGCGCGAGCCCCTCCCTCCGGCTTGGCCACACATCGCGGCGGCGCATTTTGTAACTGAGCCTCGCCGAGAGGGCGAATGCGGCGGCGAGCGCGACAGCATGGGCCCATTGCGGCGACGCCGCCCACGCATCAAACAGGCTCGCCAGCATTATTAAGGCGATCGGCGCGCCGGCGACGACGACGATCGGCGCCAGCCGCTCAACCAAAAGCGCCGTTCTCGCAAGAAACACGACGAGGGGTCCCGGCGCCTCTTTGCGGTTGCGCGCCGATAACTCCTTCACTTGCGCCATTTCGGTCGTCATGCTTTTTGCAGAATAGCGGCCGATGTCGCCGCCGTCGATGCAACCTGTCGCGGATCGACCTCAAATCGCCGGCCTTCGTCGTCCCGGCGGTTCAATTCTATGGTTAAATTCAGGAACGGTCGCCTTGGTCAGGTTCATTTGGTCGAAAACCCGCCGGTCAACGCTTGTGAGCGACGCGGCGGCGGCCCGCGCCGTTCGGCGCAATCTCGCGATCGCCTTTGCCGCTGTCGCAGTTTACAATTTCGTCGGCCTTTTTGACATCGTATCGACCATCGCCGCGATTGAATTGGGCGTTGCTGAGGAAGCAAATCCGCTAATGCGCTCGGTCATGGATCATTACGGCGCCGGCTGGGTTGCGGCGAAACTCTTCCTTCAGCTTGTCATTTCCGCGATGGTCCTTTGGTTTCCGCACCGGATCGTCCTCGTTATCTTCGCCTTCGCAGTCTGGGCCAACGGATTTATCGTTCTCAACAACTTCCGCATCGCGCTGGGCGTTTAGGGCTCATCCGCCTCTTAGAGAGCCGCCCAAACAGGATTGCGCTCAGCGGCGAGCATGGCGTCGTAGTCCGGCCGTCGTCGTATGATGGCGAAGCGCGCGCCGCTGATGAGAACCTCGGGCGTCAGCGGGCGTGAATTGTATTGCGACGCCTGAACGGCGCCGTAGGCGCCAGCCGACATGAACGCGACGAGATCGCCATCTTTCATCGGCGCCAGCATTCGCGCTTTGGCGAAGCGGTCGCCGGATTCGCAAACGGGGCCGACGACGTCATAGGCGATCTTTTCCCCCGCACGCCCGCGCACGGGCTCAATTGCATGCCAGGCGTCATAAAGCGCAGGTCGGATAAGATCGTTCATCGCTGCGTCGACGATCAGAAATCGCCTGGATTCGCCCTCTTTAACATAAAGAACGCGGGCGACGAGAATTCCGGCGTTGCCGACAATCATCCTGCCTGGTTCGAAGATGAGTTCAACGCCGAGCGGCGCGGCGATCCGCCTGATCAGTCGGGCGTATTCGTCCGGATGCGGCGGTTCCGGCTTGTCGCCATAGGGAATGCCAAGTCCGCCGCCAAGATCGACACGTTCGATCGGATGGCCGTCCTTTCTCAGATCGCGCACGAGGTCCGCGACGCGCATGAATGCGCGTTCAAAGGGGGCAAGCTCGGAAATCTGCGAACCGATGTGAACGTCAACTCCTTTGATCGCAACGCCTCGAAGCTGCGCCGCTTTCCGGTAGAGCTCGCGCGCGCGCGTCCAAGGCACGCCGAATTTGTCTTCAGCCTTGCCGGTTGAGATTTTTTCGTGCCCGCCGGCCGAGACATCCGGATTGACGCGGAAGGCGATCGGCGCAAGCGCGCTCTTCGACAGCGCGACTTCGCTGAGCGCCTCAAGCTCGCCTTCCGATTCGACGTTGAACTGACGGATTCCGGCGTCAATCGCCGCCGCCATCTCCATGCGCGTCTTGCCGACGCCGGAAAAGACGATCCTTTCGCCCGCAACGCCGGCGGCGAGCGCGCGGGCAAGCTCGCCGCCCGAGACGATATCGGCGCCGGCGCCTTCCTCGCGCATGATCTTGAGGACGGAAAGATTGGAATTTGCTTTGACCGAATAGGCGATGAGCGGCTTCATGTCCGCGAATGCGTCGCGAAAGACCCTGATGTGTCGGCGCAGCGTCGCTTCCGAATAACAGTAGAACGGCGTGCCGACCGCTTCGGCGAGCAATTCAAGGCTCACATCCTCCGCATGAAGAACGCCGTCCCGGACGTGAAAATGATGCATGAAGCGCGACTACCAAATATGCTCGATGGGCTCGCGCTCGTTGAACGCGACCCATGCGTGCTTGCGCTCCTCATAGACGGAAAAGCGGGGCTGCGGAAAAGCGGGGTCGGCGAAAGCGCCGAGAGCGACGGCGATCCGCTCAGGGTCGGCGTCAATCGTATACCAGACCGTCACTCCGCAGTCGCCGCAGAAGCGCTGCGTGATTTTTCCGCCTTCATCGCCGGTGCGTTCATAAATTCGCGGAGTTCCGGAAATGAACACGACATCTCCCTTCGGGAACCGCGCCTGCGCGCTGAACGCGCCGCCCGTCCGCTTCTGGCATTCAAGGCAGTGGCAGACGGAGATCCGGACCGGGTCGCCTTTGCAGCGCACGCGGATGTTTCCGCAACTGCAGCTTGCTTCCCGAACGATCATTGATCGTCGTCCTCATCGTCGGGCTCGCCGGACGGATTCCATTCCTCTGCGGGAGGGCGCTCCGACGAGGGCGGCCTCAACGGCGCCTTCTTGCCGCAGGCGGACAGGAAGAGAAGCGCGGCGAACGCCGCCATCACAAGTCTCATTTGAGCTTTTCTTTCCAACGCTTGACCTCGCCGCGAACATTATCGGGCGCCGTGCCGCCATAGGATGCGCGGGCGGCGACTGACGCGTCAACCGTGAGATGCTGAAAGACGTCCTCGCCGATCCCCGGCTCAACTGCGCGAAAATCGCCGAGCGAAAGCTGATCAAGACGCACGCCTTGCTTCTCGGCCAAGGCGACAATCGCGCCGGTTGCGTGATGCGCTTTGCGAAACGGCATGCCGAGCTTTCTGACGAGATAGTCGGCGAGGTCCGTCGCGGTTGAAAAGCCCCGCATCGCCGCGTCACGCATTGCGCTTTCGTTCATTTGCATGTCGCCGATCATCCCGGCCATCGCCGCGAGAGCGAGAGCTATATCGTCGAGACCGTCAAAAGTCGCCGCCTTGTCTTCCTGCATGTCCTTTGAATATGCGAGGGGGAGGCCCTTCATGACGATGAGCAGCGACTGAAAGGCGCCGGCAATGCGCCCGACCTTTGCGCGGCAAAGCTCGGCGGCGTCGGGATTGCGCTTCTGCGGCATGATTGAAGAGCCGGTCGAAAAGGCGTCGGTGAGCCGCGCAAATCCGAAATGCGGCGACGTCCAAAGAACGATTTCCTCGGAAAGACGCGACAGATGGCTCGCACAAATCGCGGCCGCGGCAAGGGCTTCAAGCGCAAAGTCGCGCGCTGAGACGCTGTCGAGCGAATTTGCAGTCGGCCGGTCAAACCCGAGCGCTTGCGCCGTTATCGTGCGGTCGATCGGATAAGGGACGCCGGCGAGCGCCGCAGCGCCGAGCGGACATTCATTCATGCGCCGGCGCGCGTCGGCAAAGCGCGTCCGGTCACGCTCGAGCATTTCGACATAGGCGAGACAATGATGGCCGAACGTCACCGGCTGCGCCGTCTGCAAATGCGTGTAGCCGGGCATGACGGTCGCCGCATGTTCGTCCGCCTTCTTGACCAGAGCGCGCTGCAACGCCTCGATCGATGCGACGACATCTTCGCATGCGCGGCGAACAAAGAGCCGGAAGTCGGTCGCGACCTGGTCATTGCGCGAGCGAGCGGTGTGGAGGCGCTCGGCGGGCTCGCCGATAAGCTCCTTGAGTCGCGCCTCGATATTCATGTGAATATCCTCAAGGCGCTTTGAAAAGATGAAGGCCCCGGATTCGATCTCGCTCGCGATCCGATCGAGCCCGTCATGGATGGCCTGAACGTCGGCCTCGGATATGATTTTCGCCGCCGCGAGCATGGCGCTGTGCGCTTTCGAGCCCTCGATATCCTCGCGCCAAAGACGCCGGTCGACGTCGATCGAGGCGTTGATCTCTTCCATGATCGCCGCCGGGCCGCGCTCGAAGCGACCGCCCCACATTTGGCTTTTCTGAACGCCCGTCTTATCTGAAGGATTGTTCGTCATTGGGAGTTAGCCCGTTGCGCGTCCTGTTAAGCCCCCGTCTCTGGCTCATGATCTGGCTCGGGATCGGCGCGGCCGGTCTCCTCTACGTGATCCTCGCCGCTTCGTTAAGCGGCGACCGCGCAAAATCGCCCGCAAAGCCGTCGCCGATTGGCGATGTGCTTCACGATCCGGCCTTGCAGGTCGGCGAAATGGCGGATTTCACCTATGCGGCTGAACTGCGGACCGCTCCAGGCGACCCGTTCCTGCATGAGGGCCGCGAGATGACTCTCGCCGACTTTCGCGGGCGCGCGGTGCTGGTCAACTTCTGGGCGACATGGTGCGCGCCCTGCCTCAAAGAGCTTCCGTCACTCGATGCGCTTGAAGGAGAGCTTGGCGGCGATGGCTTTGCAGTAGTCGCCGTCGCCGCCGATCCAAAAGGCCCGGTCGCCGCGCAGGCGTTCCTCAACAGGCTCAAACTGAAGAACCTGAAGCTTTACGCCGACCCGAAACTCTCGCTTGCGATCGCGACAGGAGGCTCCGCCGTGCTTCCTGTTTCCATCCTCTACGACGCTCAAGGACGCGAGATTGGCCGCCTCACTGGCGAAGCGGATTGGACATCCGCGGAGGCGAAAGCCTTGATCAGAGCGGCGATCGCTTCGGCGGCGCCATGATCAGCGCTAATGCTTCCGCCGCCGCCCGATCGATATCTTGAGGCTCAAGACGATCGAGATGGACAGCGCCGATCGGCGCCTGTTCGGCGCGCCTGCGACCCCGGTCGTAGAGGGGATCGTAATGTTCCTCGATCAGCCGCGCCGCGAGATCGGCGTAGAGACCCGACGCCGCCAGCGCTTGCCACTCCGCAATCCTCTCCTTCGGGTGAAAGGGCTTGAGGCGGTCAATCGCAATGCTGACTTCGCCCGGCGCAGCGATGAATTCGGCGTAGGCGCGCACGAGATACAACGCCCGCGCCGGCGCGCTGGCGCGGATTTCGATGCGAGGCGCTGCGCGCATCGCAGCCCAGAAGCGTTTCGGGATGACGACGCGGCCGATCCGGCTCGATTCAGCCTCGACAGCGATCGGCGAGGTGGGATCGAGCGCTTGCAATTGCTTGAACAGGAGCGATTCAAAGTGCTTCTGCGACGGCTGGGCGCGCGCCGTATCGCCGCCGAAAACGGACCCCTTGTGCGCCGCCAGTTCTTCAAGGTCGATGGCCTGCGCGCCAGCCGACCGCATGCGCTTCAGGATTTCGGTCTTCGCCGCGCCTGTTTGGCCGTCGATCAGGATGAGCGAAAGCGGCGCCGCGCTCTCAAAGAGCTCGTCGACGACGGCGCGCCGCCAGGTGCGATATCCGCCTTGGAGGACCCCGACCCGCCATCCGACTTCGGACAGGATCGTCGCCATCGCGTTTGATCGCATGCCGCCGCGCCAGCAATAAAGCAACGGTCGGAACTTCGCGTCCCGCTCGGAAAGCGCGGTTTCGAGATGGCGGGCGACGTTGCGCGCAACATAGGCGGCCCCTATCCGGCGCGCCCGGAACCGCGACTCCTGAACGTAGATCGTTCCGACCTCGGCGCGTTCCTCGTTGCTGAGGACAGGAAGATTGATCGCGCCGGGAATATGATCCTCGGCGAACTCGGCGGGCGAGCGGACATCGATGATGGCGCTGTGGAGCGCTAAAGTCGCCGAGCCTACATCTATGACCGCCTCGATCATGGGCCGATCTAGCGTCGGGCGGGCGCCGCCGGCAAGATTGCGCGCGCGCCGCCGCTGCGGCATAGCCAGTCAGCAAATTGGAGTGTTTGTCGCGTGAACGAAGCCGAACCTCGCCTTACCTCGCTCGCCCATGGCGGCGGCTGCGGCTGCAAGCTAGCGCCGAATGTCCTCAGCGATATCCTTTCCGGCCTGCCGGCGGGCCCTGTCCCCAAAGACCTCCTTGTCGACGCTGCAACCAGCGACGATGCGGCGGTCTTTCTGGTGTCGGATGAGGCGGCGATCGTCGCAACGACCGATTTTTTCATGCCGATCGTCGACGATCCGTTCGATTTCGGACGGATCGCCGCGACGAATGCGATTTCCGACGTCTATGCGATGGGCGCCCGGCCTATCTTTTCGCTTGCGCTTGTGGGCATGCCGGTCGGCAAGATCAGCACAAAGACCATTCGCAAAATTCTCGATGGCGGACGCGCGGTCGCCGAAGCGGCCGGAGCGCCGATCGCCGGCGGACACTCGATCGATTCCGTTGAGCCGATCTATGGCCTCGTCGCGCTCGGGCTTGTCCATCCCAAGCGAATCCTGCGGAACTGCGACGCGCAACCGGGCGACGTTTTGATCCTCGGCAAACCGCTTGGAATCGGCATCTTCAGCGCCGCGCTGAAAAAGGGTGCGCTTTCCTCTGAAGATTACGGCGCGATGATCGCTTCGACAACGCGGCTCAATACGCCGGGTGCGGAGCTTGGAGCGATTGAAGGCGTTCACGCTGTCACCGACGTCACCGGATTCGGCTTGCTCGGCCATCTTGCGGAGGTCTGCCGCGGCTCGATGGTGGGAGCGATTGTGGAACGCGCCGCCTTACCGATATTTGCAGGCGCGCGGCGGCTTGCGGCTGAAGGCGTCAAGACAGGCGCATCTGGGCGCAATTGGGCGAGCGTCAGCGCATCGATTGATCCGCCAACGGATTTGAGCGATCCCGAACGGGATCTTCTGTGCGATCCGCAGACGAGCGGCGGGCTTCTCGTTTCCTGCATGCGGGAAGCGGCGGAAGACGTTCTCGCGCTGTTCCGCAGGCATGGGCATGCCGAGGCCGCTGTGATCGGGGAATTGGCCGCCGGAGCGCCCCGCATAAGAATTACGTGATGAAGGTTTGCTTGCCTTTGCCGGCGTTACTGGTGAAATATCGCCAAGCTGCGGGCAGGAACTTGCAAATGAGACTGGCCTCACTCGCTTTGGCCGCGTCGATTGCGCTCGCCGCTTGCGGCGAGAGATCGGAGGCGCCAAGCACGCCGACGAGCGTTGCTGCGGCCGACCTCGATACAGCCTCTCCGCTCGACCAGCCTTATCGCTTCAAAGACGGCGCGGAACTCGACATCGACCGTCTGTTTGAGCTGTTGCCGCTCTACATTCGCCCGACCTATGAAAGCGTGTCCTTTGATCCGAAGCTTGGCGCGACGATCGTCACAAATCTGAAGTTTGGCGCTATCGCGGCTTCAAAGCGGTTTACGGCGACCCGCGCGGAATTCTACGGCGTTGAGCTTGAGAGGATCGAAAAACTACACTCCGGCGGCGACGCCGCGCCGAACGCGCCGCAGGAAATGATCGTCCGTAAACTTCGTTTATTCGACGTCGAGAGCGCGGATGGCGCCAGCATAAGAGTGACTATCGGCGGTGTTGAAATCGACTCTTTGCACGCTCGACAGGGCGGCATCCCGAAAGATCCGCATGGAT
>JBMOOR010000039.1:0-3321 GCA_049324555.1 Pseudomonadota bacterium
TCATGCTGCAAGGCTATGGCGCCGCCTTTGACACGTTCACGGAGGTTCTCGCCGCAGCGAGCGATAATGGCGTCGACACCACAATCGATTTCGGCGGCGGCGATATCCTCGTCATCCGCAATGTCCTGGTCGGCGAGCTCGCAGCGGACGATTTTGCGTTCGGGTGACATAAGGACGCCAGCGACGAAAAATGATCGACGCTCGCGCTTCTTTGGATTCGATGGCTAAGTGAGGCGCAAGCATTGCGCTATATCGCGGATGGCGGGTCTTTAACCCGACCGTTTGGCGCGTTTCGCCAAAAGGCGCCGGCAAATTGGCGCAAAACTCTCTTGGAAATCCGTCGCAGTAAGGCGAGGATCGCCGGCGGGCGACAATAGAGTTTTGCGCTCGCGAAGTATTGTGCAGACGGGGCGTCCGCCTCGACGATCGGTCCAGGGGGAGCCAGTGCAGAAATCATCATCCGCTTCAGCATTTGAAATGAAATCGGGCTCCGGCTTGGGGGTTGCGTCCTCCAGCGACTTAGGGCTCGCGCAAAGCGTCGGTTTCAACCTCGCCAATCTCTATTCGTCTTACATGGCGCATCTTGCAGCGGCCGGCGACCCCCGAGCAGCGGCGTCGACTTTCGCCGCCGCCGACGCGATGACCCCCGTTGCGGGCGGTTATGTCACGATCGATTTTTCGGCGAAGGCGGGCGCCGGCGCGACGCTTCTCGCCGACCTTGTCGCGCTCGGACTTCAGAGCGCGACTGTCCACGGCGATATCGTGTCGGGCCGCTTTCCTGTGATGGCGATCGGCTCGCTCGATGAACTCGGCGCGCTCAATCACGCCCGGCCGTCCTACATGCGCGTCAATGCGGGCGCGGCCGACAATCAGGCGGGCCCCGCGATCAACACGCCGGCGGTTTATGCAAACTATGGTTCCGACGGTTCCGGCGTCGTCATCGGCGTCCTCTCCGACAGTTTCGACGCGAGCGCTTCGGCGGGCGATCGTTACGTCGACAATATTGCGAGCGGCGATCTCCCTGCTGGAATTGTCGTCCTCGAAGAGATCGCAGATCCCTTCGATGCAATCGATGAGGGGCGCGCTATGGCGCAGCTCATCCACGACATCGCGCCTGGCGCTTCGATCGCCTTTCATTCCGCCTTCAACGGACTTGCGAATTTCGCCAGCGGCATTCTCGAACTCGCGGCGTTCTCCGATGTCATTGTCGACGACGTCATCTATCTCGCGGAACCCTTCTTTCAGGACGGGATCGTCGCGCAGGCCGTCGACGCGGCTTATGCGGCCGGCGTCGCCTATTTTTCTTCCGCCGGAAACGCCGCGCGCCAATCCTATGAGAGCGAATTTCGCGCCGTTACGGCGACGATCGCCGGAACGACAGGAACTTTTCATGATTTTGATCCGGGCGCCGGAGTAGACACGACGCAGGCTTTCACGCTTGCGCCCGGCGAGAGCATTACGTTGAGCTTCCAGTGGGACGAGCCCTATTTCGGCAATGGCGCAGGCTCGCCGGGCTCGGCCAGCGACGTTGATATTTTTGTTCTTGACGCCGCAGGCAATATCGTCGCCGGAGGCTTCGACTACAATGTCGGCGCCGATCCGGTCGAAATTTTTTCCTTTGCGAATGCGACGGGGGCGACGGCGACTTTTCGACTGGCGATCAACCTCTATGAAGGGCCGGCGCCGAACACCATCAAGTATGTCGATTTCGACGGCGGGACGGACGATGCTGAATACGCAACGGCGAGCGGCGCCTCGTTCGGTCACGCGTCCGCGGAAGGCGCGCTTGGCGTCGGCGCCGCTTACTGGGCGCTAACGCCGGCGTTCGGCTTCGCTCCGCCTCAGCTTGAATTTTACTCATCTGCAGGTTCGGAGCTTCCAATCCTGTTCAACCCGGATGGGACGCCGACCCTTCAGTATCGCAATCGCGTCGACATCACCGCGCCCGACGGCGGCAATACGACGTTCTTCGGCGGCGATACGCTCGACGACCCGGACGCGTTTCCGAATTTCTTTGGAACCTCGGCGGCGGCGCCGAACGCAGCGGCGCTCGCCGCGCTTTTCCTAAGCGAAGATCCGACGCTGGCGCCCGACGAGATCTACAACGCGCTCATTTCAACGGCGGCGGACATCCTCGCGCGCGATGACGGTTCGCTGGTCGGCGCCGGATTTGACCCTGACTCAGGCTCAGGCCTCATCCAGGCGGATGCAGCGTTCGCGCTTTTGTTCGGGTCGGTTGCGGCTGCGACCGCGGGCGATGACAGCATCTACGGATCGGCCGGCGGCGATCTCGCCCACGCCCTTGCCGGCGTCGACACGCTTTTCGGCGTCGGCGGACGCGATACGCTTTTCGGCGGCGAAGGCGACGACATTCTTCTTGGCGGCAATGGAAACGATTCGCTGAACGGCGGCGCAGGCGCTGATCACATCGACGGCGGCGCGGGCGCCGATGTGCTCTATGGCGGCGCGGGCGCCTTCACCGATACGCTCATCGGCGGCGCGGATATCGATGTCGCCGTGATCAACGGCTACAGCCGGTTCTCGCTCGCCGGCGCCATGGTTACGCTCATCAATTTCGATAGCGCCAACCCAGCCTCGGGGAGTTTCGAAATCCAGCTTTCGGACGGCTCCGCGCACCTGCTGTCGGGGATCGAAAGACTTCAGTTCAAGGACGATTTCATCGAGTTGCTGCTGGGAACCGACCAGTCGGATGCGCTCATCGTTGCGACGAATCGCGCGGACGTTTACCTCGGCGCAGGCGACGACACCGTTATGGGCGGCGCCGGCAATGACTTCATCGTTGGCCCGTTCGTCAATCCGGGAAATCCTGGAGATCCTGGCTACTTCGTCGGCGATCCCGGCGACAAGACAGTCGATGCCGGCGGCGGCGACGATGCGGTGAGCGTCGGCGACGGCGACGATTTCCTCCAGCTTGGAGCGGGAAATGACAACGCAGCGGCGGGCGCAGGCCTCGATACGATCGACGGCGGCGCAGGCGATGATCAGATTTTCGGCGGTGACGGCGCCGATTGGATTGGCGGCGGCGACGGTTTCGACACGATTCTGTTCGTCGGAGCGTCCGGCGGGGGCGTCGTCGTCGATCTCGGCGCAGGGGCGGGTTCCGGCGCAGACGCGGAAGGCGACGTTTACTCAAACATTGAAGGCGTCATCGGTTCGGGCCACGCGGACTTCCTCATCGGCTCCGCGAGCGATGAGGATTTTCGCGGCGGCGCAGGCGACGATACGCTGATCGGCCGCGCAGGCGCAGATTATCTCTACGGCGGCGACGGTTTCGACGCCGTCGACTACGGCAATGCCTTG
>JBMOOR010000040.1:0-3316 GCA_049324555.1 Pseudomonadota bacterium
TGTGCATCAGATCTTCCTCGGTGCCTTCCATCGTCCGCGCGATCGTGAACCCTTGAATGAGTTCGGTCACTTCGGCGCCGATCATGTGCGCGCCCAATAGCTCGCCGGTTGTTTCGTCGAAGATTGTTTTGACCATGCCTTCGGGCTCGCCGAGCGCGATCGCCTTGCCGTTGCCGTTGAAAGGAAAGCGGCCGACTTTGACTTTTTTGCCGGCGGCTTTGGCCTTTGCTTCGGTTAAACCGACGCTCGCGACCTGCGGGTTTGAATAGGTGCAGCCCGGAATTTTGGTGACGTCCAAGGGATGGATGTGCGGGAGGCCCGCGATCTTTTCAACGCAGATGACGCCTTCATGGCTCGCCTTGTGCGCGAGCCATGGGGGGCCGACGAGATCGCCGATGGCGTAGAGGCCGGGGACGCCGGTCGCGAGCCACTCGTCGACGACGACATGGCCGCGGTCGATCTTCGCGCCCAAGGCTTCGAGCCCGAGATTTTCCGTGTTCCCCGTAATCCCGATCGCGAGGACGACGCGGTCGGCCTCGATCGTCTCGGTTTTTCCATCGGCGGTTTTGACGCTCGCCTTCACCGACGATTTGCCTTTTTCGACGCCGGCGACCGTCGCGCCGGTCAAGATCTTCATGCCCTGCTTGCGGAACTGTTTGAAGGCGAAGGCGGAGATTTCCTCGTCCTCGGCGGGGAGGATGCGGTCAAGCATTTCAACGACGGTCACCTCGGCGCCCAATGTGCGGTAAAAGCTCGCGAATTCGATGCCGATCGCGCCCGAGCCGATGACGAGAAGGTTTTTCGGCATGACGTCGGGGAGCATCGCCTCCTTCGCCGTCCAGATGAACTTGCCGTCCGCTTCAAGCCCCGCCTGCGGGATCGTGCGCGCGCGGGCGCCGGTCGCCAATATGACGTGCTTGGCCTTGATGACATCCTCGCCATCTTTCGTCTTTACGCGGACCACCGGCGCGGGCGCGCCTTTTTCGAGCTTCGCCGTTCCCATCACGACGTCGATCTTGTTCTTCTTCATCAGGAAGCCGATGCCGCCGGAGAGCTTCCCCGCGACATCGCGCGAACGCTTGACGATCGCAGGAAGATCAAAGCCGACATTCTCGGCCTTCAATCCGAAGGAGGCGGCGTGCTTCATGTTGGTGTAGACTTCCGCCGTGCGCAGGAGCGCCTTCGTCGGGATGCAGCCCCAGTTGAGGCAGACGCCGCCAAGCGCATCGCGCTCGACGATGATCGTCTTCATCTTCAATTGCGCCGCGCGGATCGCCGCGACATAGCCGCCCGGCCCCGATCCGATCACCACGACATCGCACGTCTTTTCCGCCATTGATTCGCTCTTCGTTACGCCGGCGCGGGACTATAGCGGGTGTTCGGGCAAAGGAAACCTGACCTATGTCAGGGACGGAAGGCGCCGGCGCGGCTATAGTCCCGCCATGGAAAACGCCGACGCCCTCGCCTTCCGGACGCGCGGCCTCGCCAAGATCTATGGCGAGGGGCCGACGGCCGTCCATGCGCTGCGCGGCGTCGATCTCGACATTCCGAAGGGCGAGCTTGTCGTTCTCCTCGGGCCCTCCGGCAGCGGCAAGTCGACCTTGCTCAACATCCTCGGCGGCATCGACCGCGCGACGTCGGGCGCGGCGTTCTTCGAGGGCGATGATCTCGTCCAGATGAACGACCGGCGCCTGACGCACTATCGCCGGCGCCATGTCGGCTTCGTGTTCCAGTTCTACAATCTGATGCCGAGCCTCACCGCGCTTGAAAACGTCGACCTCGTCGCGGAGATCGCCGAGACGCCGATGGATGCGATGGAAGCGCTCGACATGGTCGGCCTTAAAGACCGCGCGCGCCATTTCCCCGCGGAGCTTTCGGGCGGCGAACAGCAGCGCGTCGCCATCGCGCGCGCGATCGCCAAACGTCCGACAGTTCTTTTCTGCGACGAGCCGACAGGCGCGCTCGACATCAAGACCGGCATCGGCGTCCTGAAAGCGTTGCAGACGCTCAACGAAACGATCGGCGCAACGACGCTCATCATCACGCATGCGGCCGCGACGGGCGCGATCGCCGACCGCGTGCTTCATCTCGCCGACGGGCAGTTGCGCAAAGTCGACGTCAACGAGAAGAAGCGCTCGCCGGAGGAGCTTGTCTGGTGAGCCCTCTCTACATCAAGCTTTTTCGCGATCTCTGGCGCGTCAAGGGACAGGTCCTTGCGATCATTCTCGTCATCGGCGCGGGGATCGCGCTCCTCGTCATGTCGCGCGGCATGATCGCCTCGCTCGATGCGACGATGCGCGCCTATTACGACCGCTATCGCGCCGCCGACATTTACGCGCCGGTCAAGCGCGCACCCGATCGCCTGCTCGCCGACATCCGCGAGATCGACGGCGTTTCCTCGGCCGAGGGGCGCATCGTCGGCGGCGGCCTCGTCACGCTTCCAGGTCTTGCAGCGCCGATCAGCGCGCGCATGGTCTCGCTTCGGCCCGACGGGGCGCGGCGCATCAATGATGTTCATCTCGTGCGCGGGCGAATGCTGGCGCCGGAACGGAATGACGAAGCGCTCCTGCTTGAGCCTTTCGCGCGGGAACACGGGTTGGATCCGGGCAAGCGCATCGCAGTCACCATGCATGGCGCCAGGCATGAATTCACGATCGCCGGTCTCGCGATTTCGCCGGAATTCATCTACGCGATTCCGCCCGGCGATCTCGCCTCCGATCCGAAGCGCTTTGCGATCCTGTGGGCCGGCGAAGAGGCGATGGAAGCGGCCTTCGATCTCGACGGCGCGTTCAATGAGGCG
The DNA here is from genome assembly GCA_049324555.1 of Pseudomonadota bacterium. GTDB lineage: Bacteria > Pseudomonadota > Alphaproteobacteria > Caulobacterales > Parvularculaceae > Amphiplicatus. The sequence continues at coordinate 2,801 of JBMOOR010000040.1, forward strand.
ATCCTGAAACTGTCGCACGGCGCCAATGAGGACGCGGCGCTTTCTGCGCTCGACCGCATCCTCGCGCCTTACGGGGCGACCGGCGCCTATGCGCGCGCGGACCAGATTTCAAACAAATATCTCACCGAGGAATTGAAACAACTTGGCACGATGGACCGCGCGATGACGCCGCTCTTTCTCGCGGTCTCCGCGTTCCTCCTCAACATCGTCATGACGCGCCTCGTCCAGACGGAGCGCTCGCAGATCGGCCTCCTGAAGGCGTTCGGCTTTTCGAACCGGGCGATCGCGGCTCATTACCTCGCTTTCGCAGTCATCATCGCTCTCCTTGGAACGATCGTCGGCTGGATCGGCGGTCTTTATCTCGGCCGCATGATCACCGAAGTCTATCAGCGTTATTTCTATTTTCCTTTCCTGATCTTCGTTCCGGAATACCGCACGCTCGGCGCGGCGTTGCTTGCAAGCGGGCTGACGGCCGCTCTCGGCGGCATGGTCGCCGTCGCATCGGCCGCGCGTCTC
>JBMOOR010000041.1:0-3281 GCA_049324555.1 Pseudomonadota bacterium
GCGTTCGATGCAATGCAGAAATGGAATGCGTATCGACTGCGCGCGCAGAACCGCCATATCCATGCCATGAGCGTGCTCGCGCCGGATGAGGGCGTCTTCGGCGTCGGCCTTGCGGAGGTGCTTGGTCTGTGCCGCGAAAAAAAGACTGTGACCTGCAAAAGCGTTCAGTTGGAGCCGGCGGACGCGGACATTGCCGAAGATCGGGACTTAGATGCGGGCGATCCCGATCCGACCCTTCGGACTTTCCTGGACAGAATAGCAGCGAACGGCGACAAGCAAGCCGCCGACGAAACAGGTGCCGACTTGTTGGTTGCCACAGCCAATGGCGCGCCGAACATCGTCAAGGTCAGGCTCGCGGGCATAGAGCGCCAGCCCAGCAAACAACTGGACGATTCCTACGTGCGAATACCGTTCGAAATTGCGCGCGGCCTTCTCTTCGGACGCGAGCGTGACGCCAGCAGCGGGATTGCGGTTCAATTCAAAACCACGCGTGCCGCAGAAAGAAGTTTGCCGGCTTTGCGGGAATTTATCGCCGCCCAAAGCAACGAACTCGAATTAATTCCGCTTTCTGATTACAATTCCTTTTATGATCAGGCGGTCAATTTCTTCAACATCATCTATTTTTCGGTCTCCTTGATCATGGGAACCGTGGTCGCATTCATGATCGCAAATTCGGTCACGACGAACATTTTCGAACGGTCGACGGAAATCGGCGTCGTTAGGGCGCTCGGCATGAGTCAGCGATCCGTTCGAAGTGTCTTCATCATCGAAGGATTTGTTCTTGCCCTCGCCGGCGCCGTCGCAGGCGTTGCGCTCGCCATGGCCATTGCCGCCGCCGTGAACGCGGCGCATGTGCAGATCGTCATGCCCGGTCAGGGCGCCGCTGCAACATTGTTCCTCCCCATGGGCGGAATTGCCGGCATTCTGTCGGCGCGCGTTGTGGCGAGCGCAATCATTGTGGCGGGCGTCGCATCATATTTGTCGTCCCGGTACATTGGGGCGCTCGACATTCTCTCGGCGTTAAGAAGGATCTGAAATGAGAATATTCATTGCCATAGGTGCCGCGCTGTTGGGGGCGATGGCGCTCGATCCGGCTGTCGGCCAGGGCCGATTAAATGATTCAAATGGTCCAAGTCCGGCCATCAGCGCGGAAGCGATTGTCAATCTGCGCGCGGATGAAATCGTCCGGCATATAGACAATAGCCGCTTTCCCTCCCATTATTTCAAGCTCGTGAACACCGTGGACGAATTCAAGGACGGGCGTCGCGTCGCATCGGCTATTTTTTCCACCTTCGCGGGGCGCCATGCAGTTGGCGGGGAGGTTTCCTCCGCCGCTGTTTATCAATTTCCGAAGCAAGACTCTGGGAAGTCCATATTGTATCGCGACAATCAGATTTGGTTTTACGACAACATCGCGCGGTCAACCGTTCGTTTGTCGCCGGCGCAAAGGCTGCTGGGCCAAGCGTCCGCCGCGGATGTTTTGATGGTCGATTTCGGGCGACAATATTCTCCCCATCTCCTAGGGCGCGAGCGCATCACGGATTATGAGGGCCGCGAAATCGATTGTGTGGTTCTTGAACTGACGGAGCCCATTTCGAACGCGCAGTACTCAGAGGTCCGCATCTGGTTCGATATCTCGACGCAAAGAATGGCGCGCGCGGACTATTACTCGGACACTGGCCGATCGCTCAAGAGCGCGTATTACGCAGACCACAAAGAAATCTTCGGCAGCTATCGCCCGACGAAAACTGTCATCATTGACTCGGTCAATCCCAGAAACGTAACCGTCATCACAAGCAGCGACTTTGGATCGGCCGCAATCCGCGAAGACTGGTTCCGGCGCAGCAATCTCCGCAACATCTCTCTCTCGAAATAGCCGTTATGTCGCCGAGGTGCCTGTTTGCATCCATATCGGCGGTCTTGTCATCGTGCCCTACAGCACATGCGGGCAGTCCGGCGTCGGCGGAACCTGCGGAAGAGGCTGCTTCGAAACCCGTCGGCGCCGTCATTGGTGTTTTCGACAGGGTCCGTGCGGATATCGCCGGGCGCTATTCGTCCGGCGATGATGCGCTTTCCGGTCGCTTCGCGCTCGATTTGGCGAAAACCGCTCGATTGAAGAGACGCCTTTGGATCGATTATCGAAGCCGAGGCACCGTTCTTTTTAATAATTCTGATATTGATGGCGGAAATGATCGGCTATCCCACAATATCATTCAGGGAAGTCTCACCCTCGAATTGTCGGACCGAGTTGTACTCGAAACCGGTGTCATAAACAAATTCTTGGGGACCGGCTTCGGTTTTAATCCGACCGACATTTTCAGAAGCGACGCCGGCGCGTTTGGATTGTCATTGCTGCCGTCCGAAAACAGGCAAAATCGGTCCGGTCGGGTGATGAGCCGACTATCGTACACCGGCGAATTCGGGCAAGTTGAACTCATTTTCGCGCCGAAGGTACGCCCGGGCCAGCTACTGAAAGACTTTGGGGTGCCGAGCGCATCCGAAAAAGGTGTGCTCGCGGCAATCCTTTCAGTCGATTCGGCGAGCTTCGCCCCGCAGCTGCTATTCTTTCGGGAAGGTGCCGATCTGGGGATCGGGGGCGGTTTCTCCCAGACTTTGGGCGATGCGACAGTCATTTATGGCGAAGCAACTTATCGGAGCCGCAGCCGAGAGATCGCGCAGCGCAACGGTCCGCAATTTCTCAGCAATTTCGGGGCCTCATACGCCCTCAAAAACACGCCCCTGACGCTTGTCGTCGAACTGCACGTCAACACCGAGTCATTATCGCGCGAGGCCATCGAGGCGGCCGCGCGGTCCTCAGCCCGTTCAACCGAATTTGCGCCGGCGGCGGAGTTCAGCGGCTTTGTCGGCGCGCCGTTGCGCGGAACGCAGTTGTTCACATCGATCGCCGCAACGAATATTGACCACAAACGGATCTCTGCGAGTGTGTCGTCATTTTTTACACTGGCGGACCGGTCGACCCTCTTTCAGGTGAGACTCGACAAGGATTTCGAAAGCGGCGTAACGATTTCAAGCTTCGCAGTCGCAAATTTCGGCGACGACGGCACGGTATTTGGCACAGGCGGTCGAAATTTCAGATTCGCGCTTGAGCTCAGCAAGACGTTCTGACTGATCTGAAGCTCAACCTTTTGAAATCGGACACCTCCAACAACCGGCGATTTTCGATGCCGATTGCTGTTGGAGTGATTTGACGGCCGAAGCTTTTGGATGAAGCCGGCGTGTTGTCCTCGTTCTGATCGCGATCGGGCGTTGTTTGCGAGTGC
>JBMOOR010000042.1:0-3256 GCA_049324555.1 Pseudomonadota bacterium
CGATCGATTTCAACGGCAAGGGGCCGTCCGCGCGCGCAATCGCATCGACGATCGCGAATGCGATCCCGAGCGACTTGATGCCGACGCTCTCGTCCTCCGGGTCCACACCAACTCCGGTCGAATTCATCATCGATCCTCAAGCAGCAGTGTCATGGTGCGTCTCCGGCGGATTCGCGATTGGAGCTGTGACAACGGCGCCGCCCCGAGGCAGCAGCCTCGAGATTACGTCAAATAGGGCATGCTCATTGATTGGCTTCGGCAGATGGGCGTCAAAGCCGAAGTCCAGAAAATGCCGCACCTGATCCGGCATAACATCTGCAGAGACGGCGATGATCGGCGTCGGAACAAGATTTCGAGCGATTTCTATCTGCCGAATTTCACGGAAAGCCTGCTCGCCGCCCATGACCGGCATATTGATATCCATCAAGATGATGTCGAATTTTCGCGCAATTGACGCCTCGACCGCTTCCCGGCCGCTTTTCACAATGACCGGCGAAACGCCGACGCGCTTCAGGAAGGCCGCCAAAATAAGACAATTGGTCTGATTGTCGTCGACGACAAGGATTGATGCGACGGGAAGCGATCCGCGCGCTGCCGGAGTGAGATCTTCTGTTATGGAAGACGGCGGTCCCGAGAAAACCGGAAGGGGCAGGGTGATGCGAAAGGTCGTCCCTTCGCCCAAACGTGAATCAACCTGCATTTCGCCCTTCATCGCCTCGACAATATTCTTGGTGATTGAAAGACCGAGTCCAGTTCCGCCGAATCGGCGCGTGATGGCGCTGTCGGCCTGCGTGAAGGGAGCAAAAGCATTCGAAGCGAATTCCTTCGGCATGCCGATTCCTGTGTCGGCGACGGTAATCGAAATGCCCTTGCACTCGCTGTCGGCGCTCTCAACGTCGGAGACGATCATCGTCACCGATCCCGTCTCCGTGAATTTGACGGCGTTTGACAAAAGATTGTGAAGGACCTGCGTTATTTTATGCGGGTCGCCGAGCCGCATATCGACTGCGCTTGGGTCGACCCTCAACTCGAATTGCAGGTTTTTTTCGACCGCTTTGAGCTGATGAATTGCGGACGCCCTGCGGACGATGTCATGCAGCGAAAAGTCGGTTTTTTCCAGAACGACTTTCCCGGCCTGAAATTTCATTAAATCCAGGATGTCGTTGAGCAAGCTCATCAACAGGCCGCCGGAACTGGCGATCATATCGACATATTCGCGCATCTCCGAGGTGAGATTCATTTTCTGGAGGATTGCCGCCGCGCCCAGCACGCCGTTCATCGGCGTTCGCAATTCGTGGCTCATCGCTGCAAGGAAGACCGATTTTGCTCGGTTCGCCCGCTCCGCCTCGTCCTTGGCTCGTTGCAAATCCGGTATATGGGTTCGGATTGACAGGTACTCAACGCCGTGTCCGCCCGACTTCTCGACGGGAAAGATCGACGATTCCACCCAGTAGAAGCTTCCGTCCTTCGCGCGGTTGCGGATGGTGCCGTGCCAGGCGCTCCCGCCGCGAAGCGCCCGCCAAAGCTCGGCCATAAATTCCTTTGAATGAAAGCCGGAATTCAGAATGCGGTGATCTTGACCGATCAGTTCGTCGCGATCGTACCGCGATATCTCGCAAAACTTGTCATTCGCATAAATGATCCGGCCGCGGCTGTCGGCTTTGGACACAAGCGCGTGCTGATCTATGGCCTGTTTGTATACTGAGAGTTCGCTGATCGCCGCCTTAGGCGGCCGCCGCATGGCCAAAGGCCGCTCGCGCAAGTCATGCCTGACCGCCGTCACTCGTCGCCTCCATCCGGTCATCGGCCTTGGCCAATTGCATGCACATCGTATCGCATAAAGCGTGCAAACATTATGTCCCTGAAATTGGGGACGCTGACATTAGAGGGGCGCCGATGAGTTCAAACGGCGTTTTGGCGGGCTCGACGCTGCATTTCTCAACGCAGGCATAGCGCGGATGCTGCCGATGGCGTCCATCGACGAGCACCTCGCCGTCAGGGCGAGAGACTGTTTTCCGAATGATGCCGCGGCGACGAAACCGCCATATCTTGTTCCTAATCGCCCTCCGAAGACCGGAAGCGAGCGCCGCGGCAATGGCGCGAGGCGAAAACCCAGTTCGGTGAGCGGTTCGTAAACGGATGATCGATACACCGCCCGGCGCAGGATTCCTGATAGTTTCCTTTCTTTTGACTGCTTGCTCATTTTTCTGCCGCCCGAAGTTCTATGAAGCCGATACGCTTAGAGGGCGCCAACGCAGCGGACCTTCGCCCGTGCTTGCCAATGGGAAGCCGCCGCTGTTCGAGGAGCAACCCTTCCCCGCCGGACGCGGCGTTGCCGGTCCGTAGGTTGGCTTCCGCAATTGCGCGCGTAATGACAATAATCGTCGGTCGCGGGAATCTGGCGTCGAGGTTCAACACGACTGCGGATGGCTACGCAGTAAGCGGATGTTCGATAGCAGAGGAAGATACCGGCTACTTTCGCGCCGCCCTTGGATTGTGGGGCTGATCGCCTACGCCGATGCGCCGGTTTTCCGATCGGTGAGGAGGCGGAGGCGCTGATTGCATATGTCCGGGAGCCAAGCCGCATGAGGAGGTCTCACAATCACGCAACGAGCAACTGCATGCCCTGCTCGCCTCGTGCAGGCAAGGAGACGCAATCATTGCAAGCCCTCGGGCGGCGGCTAACAGGCCAGCCTCGAGACGGCTTTTCGCATCAAGCTTTATAAAGCAGCGCTTGACCAGCGTATCGACAGTGTGATGCGAAATTTCCAGTTGGCGTGCAATTTCTGGGTTGCTTCGGCCTGCGGCCAACAGCGTCAACACCTCGGTTTCGCGCTTTGAAAGCTTCGGGCAAGGGCGTTCTCCTATCAATTGATCAAAACGCGCATGCATGAGGTAGCAAATCATTTGCACCCGGACGATGTCGACTTGGGAAAGCGAAAAGCTCTCGCGGCCGGACCCAAAACAGAAATAAGCGAATGTGCCAGGTCTGGCGAAAACGGGGACGCTAATGCCCGCACCGAAGCCGGCGTCTCGAAGGGAAATAAAAAATTCGCTCTGAGCCTCGATCAAACCATCCGTCGCGCTGATCTCGTCCCAATAAAACGGCAATGACCGCTGAGCCGCGGCCAGCTGAATAGGATCAATTCGAACATAGTCTTTTTCAATATAACGTTCCAGCCACCCGCTTGGAACCCTATGACAACGCAGGCTGCTTAAGAGATCCTGCTTGCGAAAATCCCGGGCGATGACGAGG
>JBMOOR010000043.1:0-3250 GCA_049324555.1 Pseudomonadota bacterium
TCTCCCGCTTGCGGGGTCGGACCATGCGTCCGACGGGTCGGGGGTGAGGGGCCGTAAACGCCGACCACCTTGACGCCCCCTCGCCCGGCGCTTCGCGCCGCCCTCTCCCGCAAGCGGGAGAAGGCTCATCCACTCCGTCCCCGGCAACCCTAGCATTCCGCCGAGGAGGCCCTTTTCGGGGCGCCGCTCGAACAGGATTTCGCCTTTTGAATTGACCAGCGCATAGGCGATCCCGCGCCGCAGCGGTTTCTCAGGTCTTTTCGCCTTGCGCGGGAGGCTTTCGGCGATTCCCTTCGCGCGCGCCTCGCAATGCGCGGACAGGGGACACAGCAGGCATTTCGGATTTCGAGGGCTGCAGACGCCGGCCCCCAAATCCATCAGCGCTTGCGCAAAATCGCCGGATCGCTTCTCAGGCCAGACGGCTCCAATCGCTTCTTTCAGTTCCGCCTTCGCTTTCGGCAGCGGCGTTTTTATCGCGAAGAGCCGCGCGGCGACGCGCTCGATATTGCCGTCCATGACGATTGCGGGGGCGTCGAAGGCGATCGCGGCGATCGCCGCCGCCGTGTACTGACCAACGCCCGGGAGCGCGCGCAGTTCTTCCTCCGTTTTCGGAAAGCCGCCGGCCCTCGCGACCTCGACCGCGCATTTATGAAGATTGCGCGCACGGGCGTAATAGCCGAGCCCCGCCCATTGGCCCAAAACATCGTCGAGCGAGGCCGCCGCCATCGCCTCGACCGTCGGCCACCGCGCAAGAAACTCGTTGAATCGCGGGCGCACGGTCGCAACGGTCGTCTGTTGCAGCATGATTTCGGAAAGCCAGACGCGGTAGGGAACGGGGCGCTCCCCCGCCTTGCGCGCTTCGGGCCCGACGCGCCAGGGAAGCTCGCGCGCATTGGCGTCGTACCACTTGAGGAGGGATTGCGGGATTGGGGGCATGGGCCTGACTTATTTCAGGTTGAAACGCGTTGTCACTCCCGGGCGATCCGGAGGATCTGACCCCCCGGTTCCATCGTACACCCGTCCCAAACCTCACCATGGATTCCGGGTTCGCCGCTGCGCGGCGGCCTGGAATGACGGGAAAGGTTGGGGCGAACAAGGATTGCTGATTTGTGCTAGCGTCGAAACAATGAAATCCCCCCGCCCCCTCCTTCGCGGCGACGGTCCGGCGCGCGAGACCAGGGCCGCCCGGTCCGCTGCGCCCGCCCTCTCGCGCTTTTCGGCGCAAGTGCTGGCGGACCTCGCGCGCAAGACCCGCTTCGTCGACCCGGATCTCGCCGCCAACTGGCCGGTCCTTGCCGGCCCTGAAATCGCCCGGCTCTGCCGCCCCGGGCGCCTCACCGGCGGGCGGGAGGGGCGGACGCTTGAAGTCGTCGTCCCGCATGGCGCTGCTGCGGCCTCGGTCGAGTTCGCGTCGGAGACCCTCCGCCGCCGCCTCAACGATTATTTCGGCCCGAACGCTATCGCCCGAATCGCCGTCATCCAGGGGCCCGCCCCGCCCAAAGCGCCCGGCGGCGGGCTTTCCCGGTTCCGGACGGGCGGTTCCCGGTAAATTGTCGGTTTCGCTTTCACGATCGATCGAGACCTCTCGTCCACCTTGTAACCGGCCGGGCGGTTTGCGATTTAGGAAGGAACGCCGCCACGCCTGACGCCGGCGCGGCATTCAAGCCCTCGAAAGGTCCAGTCATGAAATTTCGCGCCGCCCTTCTCGCCGCCGCCCCCTTGCTGATCGCCGCTTGCGGCGACGCTTCCTCGGAAGTTGCGAAAGAGGCCGGCGAGGCGCCCGCCGCGGCGGGCGAATCGCTCGCTGCGACCGACATGGTCCTTGGCGATCCGAAAGCCCCGGTGACGCTGATCGAATACGCCTCCGTCACCTGCCCGCACTGCGCCGCCTTCAACGAACAGGTGATGCCGGCGATCAAGGAGAAATACATCGCGACCGGCAAGGTGAAGCTCGTGTTCCGCGAGTTTCCGACCTCGCCCGCGAATTATTCGCTGATCGGCTCGGTCCTCGCGCGCTGCGCCGCCGACAAGGCCGGGGGACCCGAGGCCTACTTTCTCATCACCGACGCGCTCTTTCGCGGGCAGCAAAACTGGATCAAGGAAAATCCGCGCCCGGAACTCGTGAAAATCGTCGCCCAAGCCGGGATGGACGAAGCCGCGCTCGACAAATGTCTGGAACGCAAGGAGCTCGTTGAAGTCATCAACAACAACGCCAAGGAGGGCATGGAGAAATACAAAATCCAGGGCACTCCCTCATTCATCCTCGACGGCGAAAAGCTCTCCTACAAGACGAAGGAAGAGTTCGAAAAGCTTATCGCCGACGCGGTCGCAAAAGCCGGCGCATGAGAGGTTCGGCTGTTGTTGCGTAGCGTCATGCTTCTCCCGCGTCGTTCATTTCTCCACAGGAAGCGAGGCAAAATTGCCCCGGTGGGAGAATCGGCGCTCGTTGCCTTGCTTGGGGTTGCGGCGGCGCGGATTGACGCGAAGCCGCATCGGTCGCCGGGACTTTCGTCGTGAGATTTACGAACCTTCGCCTTGTCGGCTTCAAATCCTTCGTCGAACCGACGGATCTTGAAATCCGCGACGGCCTCACGGGCGTTGTCGGCCCGAACGGCTGCGGCAAGTCGAACCTTCTGGAGGCGCTCCGTTGGGTGATGGGCGCGACGTCCGCCAAAGCGCTTCGCGGCGACGGCATGGGCGACGTTATCTTCGCCGGCACAACAATGCGTCCCGCGCGCAATTGGGCGGAAGTCATCCTGACGCTCGACAATTCCGACCGGACCGCGCCCGGCGAATATAACGACGCAGACACGATCGAGGTCTCACGCCGCATTCTGCACAAGGATGAAGGCACGCAGTCGATCTACCGCATCAATTCGAAGGAAGTGCGCGCCAAGGACGTGCAGCTTCTCTTCGCCGACGCTTCCACCGGGGCGAATTCGCCTTCGCTCGTCCGGCAGGGACAGATCGCGGAACTCATCAGCGCCAAGCCGCAAAATCGCCGGCGCCTTCTTGAGGAGGCCGCCGGCATCACCGGCCTTCACTCGCGCCGGCATGAGGCCGAGCTTCGCCTGCGTGCGGCGGAGCAGAATCTCGAGCGTCTCGAAGATGTCATCGGCGAGCTTGAAAACCAGAAGGTCGCGCTCGCCCGCCAGGCGCGCCAGGCGACGCGCTACCGCAATCTATCGGGCGACATCCGCCGCGCGGAAGCGGCCGCCGCCTATCTCCGCTGGAAGGAGGCGGTCGACGC
>JBMOOR010000044.1:0-3238 GCA_049324555.1 Pseudomonadota bacterium
GCCGGACGTGCCGCCGCGCGTTTCCCCAATCTGGCGAAGACGGAGAATACGGACAAAACCGCTGCGGCCCGCATGGATGCTGGAGTCGTGGGGGTCGCGCGTCGCCGCGCAGTCCGCAAGATCCGCACAATTAACCTTGGAAATCGTCGCCGCCGGCCGCCTTCGGCAGCATCGGCGCCGCGCAAACTGGAGCACAATCATGCGTAGTTTTCCCGCCCGCGTCGCCGCGAAGAAATTCGGCGAGTTGCTCGACGCCGCCGATGCGGGCCCCGTCGCCGTTCGCCGGCACGGCCGCCCGCGCGCCGCCGTCATCGGCTGGGCGCTCTTTCTCGATTACAAGAACGCCTATGAGGAGCGGATGAAGGACCTACAGGTCGAGGCGCTCGAACGCGCGCTCAACGCGGTCCGCGACGGCAAGCTCGGAACATCCTGGCGCGCCCGCGCGCTCGCCGAACGGCTCGGGGCGATCATCGACGCCGCGTCGGATAATTCTCCTACGGACGAATCTACGGACGAAAAGGCCGACGCGTGAGGGCTCGCCTACATCACGAACGTCGCTTCGTAGTTCGTCTTGAGGAACGGAATCATCTCTTCGAAGGAGGCGTTTTCGAGGTCGATCACCGGCTCGATCTTTGCGGCCGGCGTCTTCGCGCCGCGAAAGCGCGCGTGGCTGCGGTTGAGGGCGATCCGGTATTGGCGCATGCGCTCGGCCTCGACGCCGGGCTGGAGGCCGTCCTCGACCGTGCGCGCGCCGAGCGCGAAGAAGGCGATGAGAACTCCGCCGACGCTGAAGAGCGGCGCGGCGAGGAAGGGGAGATCGAGAATCGATCCCATGAAGACGAGCGAATCGAGACTCAAGATGACGACAAGGCAGGTGAGGCCGATCGCGCCGAAAAAGCGCGCCTGGCGCGCCGGCGCGTGCTTCCAGAGATTGCGCCCTTCGCTGAGCAGGAGATTGCAATAATCGATCTGCCGCTGGAAACGCAAAAGCTCGTAGGCCCGGTAATATTCCTCAAGATATGGATCGTCCGCATCGGGAAGATCGGCGGTGAAATCAAACAGGAGGCCGGAATCGGGATCTTCGGCCTCGACGATCGCATGGAATTCATCCTCGAGCCGCGCGAGGAAATCGATCCTGAAACGCTCGAAATCGCGGTTGCGCAAAGCGATATAGGCCGCTCGCGCTTCGGAAGAACCGGCTCCCCTGACGATCGCGCCGCCATGCGCGGCGAAATGCTGAAAGTGAAACTGCCGGAGGCGTTCGGTCGCAAGCCGGTCTGTCAGCCAGCGGAGTTTCCGGCCGCGAAACATCACGCCGAAATAGCCGATGGCGACGCTCGAAATCCCGCAAAACGCGCCGAGGACCGAGATCGCGCGCTTCAACTCGTGCGAAAGCCCGTCATAAAGCGTCGAACTAGCGGCGATCATAAGGGCGAGCGTCGCCAGCGATACGGCGGCGACGCCCCAGCGCCGGCTTCGCGTCTTCGACCGGTTGGCGCGAATGTCATGAACCTCGAACACTTCGCGGAGCGCGGGGTTGTCGAGGGCGTAAAAGACGTTCGGGAACGCCCGCTGGGCCGTCTCGCGGTCGCCCTCGGTCAGAAAGATGTCGTTGTTGAAGGCGTATGCCATCCGCCGCGCACTGTCCGCCGAAGAGGCCGCCCCCCATGCTTGTTGGCGCCCGGGCCGGCTCAACTCACCCCTATCAAAATCCGTCCGCCCGCGGTAGGTAGGCGCGCGAGGGAGAGGCCCGTGCCAGACGTATTCATTTCCTATAATCGCGAAGACCGCGACAGGGCGGGCGTGATCGCCAATGCGCTTGAGGCCGATGGGTTTTCCGTCTGGTGGGACGCAGCGCTCCGGGCCGGCGAAACCTATGATGAAGTGACAGAGCAGAATCTGCGGCAGGCGGGGGCCGTCGTTGTTCTCTGGTCGAAACGATCATCGAACTCGAAATGGGTGCGCGCCGAGGCGACGGTCGGCGAGAGAAGTTCAACCCTTGTCCCCGCCCTGATTGAGGATTGTGAGCGGCCGATCCGGTTTGAACTTGTTCAGACGGCGGATCTGCGCCATTGGCGCGGCGATCGCAACGATCCGCACTGGCGCGCCTTCATGCAGGATGTGCGCACCGCCATCTCCAAGCGAAGCGCGCGCCAGCAGCCTGCGCCAGCGCAGGCGATGACCTCGCAGGACGCGTCGATCGAAACGACGTTCTGGAATTCGATCAAGGACGGCGCGGATCGTTCGGATTTCGAAGCCTATCTGAAGCGCTACCCGAATGGTTATTTCGCAGCGCTCGCGCAAAATCGCCTCGCCGCGCTCGCCCGCTCCGCGCCGCCGCGGCCTTCGCCGTCGCAAGCGCCGAGGACCGCGAGTGCGGCGCCTCAAAGGTCGGCGCCGCAGCAGGCGCCTGCTCAGCGCGCCGCCGCGCCGCAGAAATCCGCGCCGAAAAAATCAGGGAACGGACTTATTTTCGGCGGGATCGCCGCCAGTCTCGCCGTGATCGCCGTCGTCACGTTTGTTCTGACGACGAGAGGCGGGGAACCGCCCGCGGCTGAGCCGATTGCGGCCGCAGCGACGCAAGAAGCCGCAGAACAGGCGCCTGCGACAGTTGCTGAAGAAATCGCGACGCTTGCCGCTGCGCAACCGCTGGAAACATCACTGGATAAGGCGACAGCGATGGAAACAGCCGACGCGGCGATTGAGGACGTGTACGCGGAAGAGGGAGCGCCGGAAGAAACGGTCGCCGCCAGCGACGTTATCGAAGGCGCCGAAGAGTTTGTCGCTGCGGAGCCTTTGTCGGCGGCGGCGGAGCCTGTTGCGGCGCCGGCCGCGGCTGTCGCGAAACCTTTCAAGGTCAAGACCGCCAAGACATTTCGCGACTGCGAGTCCTGTCCGCTGATGGCGAAATTGCCGAAAGGGACTTTCGTGATGGGTTCGCCGGTGAGCGAGGCGGGGCACAACGCTTATGAGGGGCCGCAGCGCGAAGTGAACGTCGCCGCCTTTGCGATCGGCGTCTATGAATTGACACAGGCGGAGTGGAACGCCTGTGCGGCCGACGGCGCGTGTCCGCAAAAGCGCGTGGACGGCGAGGGCGCGCTGCCTGCTCTCGGCGTTTCCTGGCGTGAGGCGGAGGCCTATGCGGAGTGGCTTTCTAAAAAGACCGGACGCGAATACCGGCTGCCGAGCGAATCCGAGTGGGAATATGCGGCGCGCGGCGGCGCGACGTCCGCCTATT
>JBMOOR010000045.1:0-3227 GCA_049324555.1 Pseudomonadota bacterium
CGGCGCGCGCCGCGCCCGCATTCTGGGTTTATCTGTAGCGGCGCGTCGCCCCCGACGCCTTCGCGAAGTTCGCCGCAAAGCGCGCGAACATTCTCCGCACTCGGACAATGGCGCGCAAAGAGGATGAAGCCCCAGGGATCCGCGTCACGGAAGAACGCTTTTTCTTCAGCCGTCGGCCGCGCGCCCTCGCAATCGAATATGACGGCGCTCGGCATCGCGGAGGACTATTTCGCCTTGATAAGGCAGTCCGTCCCGCGCTCCTTGAGCCCCGCGCAGTAGGTCTTCGCCTCATCGGATGAAGCGAACGGCCCGATCCTCAAGCGATAATAAACGCCCTTGTCGCCAAGATCGGCGCGCTCGATGTCGTCCGATTTGCCTTCAAGATAAGTTCCGAGCTTGCCTTGCAGTTTCGTCCACTGACCTTCGGCTTCCGCTTCCGAGCGGAAGGCGCCGACCTGAAGGACATGCGTGCCGACAAGCGCGCCGCCGGAGCGATAGCTGACGGTCGGCTTTGTCGCCTCGCCCGCGGGCGGCGCACTCGCCGCCGTCGGCTGCGTCGCGGGTTTGGGCTCGGGCTTGGCCGCAGCCGCGGGCGGCGTCGTTCCGGCGTTGAGCGCTTCATCGGCGCGCGCAAGTTCGGTGATCCGGTCCGCGACCGCATCATCGGCGGCGGGTTCATCCGCGGTGACGGCAGCGATCGTGCCGATCGGATCTTCGCTCGTCCGCGCCACCGGCTCTTCGGGTCCTTGCGCGATCACCTCGACGGGCTCTGACCCTTGGCCGGTGAGACTGTCGTAGACTTCAAGGTCTGAGCCGTTCGCAGCGTCCGCCACCGTGTTTTCGATCTTAAGCGGTTCGGGATCGGCGGCGACATAGGGCGCGTCGTTCTGTTCAAGCCCGTTCCTGATGCCTTGCTTGTAAGCGATCCAGACGACCGACGCGAGCGCGCCTAGCATGACGACGCCCATCAGGAGGACGACGAGGCCCGAAAGCCCGCGTTCCTCTTCGCCGTCTTCCGCATCCATCTCTTCGAGTTCGTCAAATTCCTCGTCGAACGACGCCGCTTCGCTCTTCATCATCGTCTCCTCCGCAGGGCCGGCCTTTGGCCCGCCCCGCCTGAATTCGCCCTCGTCTTGTGTGCCGACATGCGCGAATCGTCCGCTATCTGCAAGCATAACATTAGCGCCGGTTCGGGTCGAACTCGCCCGAGGCAAGACGCCGGGGCTGTGGAAAAGGAAGGGGAATTCCGGGTCATAACAGCGGCCCGCCGCCGAAAAGCCGCTCATGCTCGCGGATCGCGTAGCGGTCGGTCATGCCGGCAATATAATCGCAGACGGCGCGGGGCAAACCGGCCTCTTCCGCCCGCCATTGCGGCGGCAGGGTTTCAGGCTCGGCGAGGAAGAGGTCAAAGAGGGCGCGGACGATGCGCTTTGCCTGGCTGCGCGCGCGGTTGACCTTGTAGTGGCGGTAGACGTTTTCGTAGAGGAAGGCGCGAAGGCTGGCGAGTTCGGCTTTCATGGCGGGCGAAAAATCGACGATCTGGCGCCCGGCGCGACGGACGGCGTCAGCGTCGGCGGGCTTTAGCGCGCCAAGCCGGGCGCTTGTCTCGGCGACGACATCCCCGACCATCGCGCCGATGAGGTCCGACACCGCTTCGGCGATCAGGATGTCGCTCGGCGCATCCGGGAACTCCTCGCCGACGCGGGAGAGCGCCGGACCGATGAGAGGGAGCCCTCGCGCCGCTTCGAACGTGAAGAGCCCCGCCCGGAGCCCGTCGTCGACGTCGTGGTTGTTGTAGGCGATATCGTCGGCGATCGCGGCGACCTGCGCTTCGAGCGAGGCGTGCGTGCCCAGCCAGAGATCGTGC
The DNA here is from genome assembly GCA_049324555.1 of Pseudomonadota bacterium. Classification (GTDB taxonomy): domain Bacteria; phylum Pseudomonadota; class Alphaproteobacteria; order Caulobacterales; family Parvularculaceae; genus Amphiplicatus. Next base: position 1,868 of record JBMOOR010000045.1, read on the forward strand.
GCCTTCCCATATTCGACGATCGCCGCCGGCAGCGCCTCCATCTTGCGCGCGTCGGCGCCAGTCAGGGGGCCGTTATGCTTGACGACGCCTTCGAGCGTCTCCCAGGTGAGGTTGAGCCCCTCGAAACGCGCGTGCCGGCGTTCGAGCTTCGTCAGCACCCGGAGCGTTTGGGCGTTATGGTCGAAGCCGTCGAAGGCGGCCATGCATTCTTTAAGGACGTCCTCGCCCGTATGGCCGAAGGGCGGATGGCCGAGATCGTGCGCGAGCGCGACGCATTCGGCGAGATCTTCATCTAGTTTCAGCGTCCTCGCGATCGAGCGCGAGATCTGCGCGACCTCAAGGCTGTGCGTCAGGCGCGTCCGGAAATGATCGCCCTCATGGCTGATGAAGACCTGCGTCTTGTGCTTCAAACGCCGGAACGAGACCGCGTGCACGACACGGTCGCGATCGCGCTGGAAAGGCGTCCGCGTCGCACTCTCCGCCTCGGCGTGCAGCCGTCCGCGCGATTCCTCCGCCTTGGCGGCGTAGGGCGCGAGGGGGGCCGGGAATGCGAGGGGTCTGGGCGGCGGCATCAGCGTTCTGGGGATTAGGGGCTAGGGATTAGGAGGAGTCAGGCGAAATTGCGAGGGCGTCCAAGAACTCGCCTTTCCGCCCTGATCCCCAGTCCCTAATCCCCAATCCCAGTCCTCCCCCCTTCCGCCGGCCCGGTCCCGTCCTTATCTTCACTCCATGTCAGAAGTCCTCGAAGCCCAGCCCATCATCCTCACGCCCCGCGCCGCGCGCCGGATCGCGAAGATTCTTGAGAAGGAGCCCCAGGGCTCGATGCTCCGCGTCGCCGTCAACGGCGGGGGCTGCTCGGGCTTCCAATATGACTTCGAGATCACGGCGACGCAGAACGCCGACGATCTCGTCGTTGAAAAAGACGGCGTCCGCGTGCTCATCGATGAAATCTCTCTGCAATATATGACGGGCTCGGAGATCGACTTCGCCGAAGAACTCATCGGCGCCTCGTTCAAGATCAAGAACCCGAACGCGACCGCGAGCTGCGGCTGCGGGACGAGTTTTTCGGTGTGAGGATCAGTGATCCAGTTCACCAATGTCTTGGCTCACACAAACGAGCGAAGCCGATAAGATTAATTGCGAAAGCAAATTTAATCTATCATATTCACTTCACGACACACAGAGTGAAGATTTATTTATCGAGTGAACAATGTCGATGAAAATAGAAAAAGCCTGATGTGAGCCCCGTTTGGTCCCTCATTTGAATGGAGAGTCCGTCGTAGAGGAGACGGACGATGAGGAAGTCGAGATTCACTGAGGAACAGATCATTGCGATCCTGACCGAACAGGAACGCGGGAT
>JBMOOR010000046.1:0-18541 GCA_049324555.1 Pseudomonadota bacterium
CCCGCCGCCCTTCGATATCCTCTACTGGAACAACGACTCGACGAACCTGCCGGCGAAGCTTCACTCCGATTATCTCGACATTTACAAGGACAAGCGTTTCGCCAATCCCGGCGAGGTCGATTTCATGGGACACAAGATCGATCTGCCGAAAGTGAAACAGGACGCATTCATGCTGGCCACCGTGACCGATCACATTACGCCCTGGCGCGCCTGTTATCGCAATGTTCACCTCTTCGGCGGCGACATCACCTTCGTGCTGTCGAACAGCGGGCATATTCAGGCGCTCCTAAATCCGCCAGGCAACCCGAAAGCGCAGTTCTTCACGAACCCTGCCTTGCCTGAGAGCGCCGACGATTGGCTCGCCGGCGCGCAAGCCCAACAAGGATCGTGGTGGCCGCTCTGGACCAACTGGCTGCGCCAGCGATCGGGCGAGAAGAAACCCGCGCCGAAAGCGCTCGGATCGAAAGCATATCCGCCGACAGCAAAGGCGCCCGGAGAATATGTCTTCGGCTAGCCCTTGCGCAGAAAGGATTTAGTGTGAGTACGGAAGATCATCACTTGCCGGAGCTCGGCTTCGTCACCGTCGGCCTTCAAAAGCTCCGGAGCGCCGTCTGGCGCGGTCAGGGGATCGGTCGGCCGCTCCTCTTTTTCAACGGCATCGGCGCCAATCTCGAAATCGCCCAGCCTCTCGCCGAAGCGCTGCCCGATCGCGACATCGTCACCTTCGATCTTCCCGGCGTCGGCGGCTCGCCGGGGCCTGTTGCGCCCTACCGCCCATGGTGGGTTGCACACGCGGCAAAGGCGGTTCTTCTCCAATACGGCTATGACCGTCCCGTCGACGTCATGGGCGTATCCTGGGGCGGCGGCGCGGCGCAGCAATTTGCATTTCAATACCAAAAGCGCGTCAACCGCCTCGTTCTCTGCGCGACATCGCCGGGCGCACTGATGGTCCCCGGCAAGATCGAGGCGCTGTCGAAGATGGCGGACCCGAAGCGCTACATGGATCGCAACTACCTCGCGAGAAACTTCAAGACGCTCTATGGCGACGAACCGGAAGGCGCCTCACAGTTTTCGGCGCGCATGTCGCCGCCGACGCGTTCAGGCTACGTCTTTCAATTGATGGCGATGATGGGCTGGTCGAGCCTGCCGTTCCTGCCGCTTCTGCCGCACGAAACGTTGGTGATGGCGGGCGGACGCGACAATATCGTGCCGCTCGCCAACGCGAAGATTTTGAAATTCATGATCCGCAACGCCGAACTGCACATCGTTGAAGACGGCGGCCATCTCTTCGTTCTGTCGAAAGCAAAATCGGTGCTGCCTGTCCTGAAGACGTTTCTCGACCGGCCGCAAATGTCCGCGCGGCCGCAAAGCAGATTCGAAGCGGCGCCCGCCAGCTAGGAGAAAATCCCTTGGCCAAAAAGCCTCGCCATTCGGCCGACACCGCCCGCAAGATCTGGCTCGCCGGCATCGGCGCCTATGGGCGCGCTTTTTCCGAGGCGCAGGAGACAGTCGCCAAGCTGACAGACGAGTCGGCGCGCGTCTTTGACGAACTCGTCGCCAAGGGCGAAGCGATCGAGAAGAAGGTCGAAGCCGAGGGACGCAAGGTCGCGGCGAAAGTCGCGCCCGCCGCTCATTCGTTCGACGAGCGCATCAGGCGGATGCGCGAGCGGATAACGCACGGAGACGATCACGCCTCGCTCGCCGAGGAAGTGCGCGAGCTTCGCGATCGCCTCGCGCGGCTCGAAGCGAAAGTCGATGCGCTTCTCGGCGCCGCGAAAAAGCCGTCTGCAAAAAGAAAAACCGCGAAAAAGAAAAAGGCCTGAGCCGCGCGCCATGGCCGGCTCCCCCAAAAGCGCCAAGGTCAAGACGCGCGACCGAATTCTGAAGACTTCGCTCGCGCTCTTCAACAGCGAAGGGGAAGCGCAGGTCTCGACGGTCGACATCGCCGCCGTGCTCGGGATTTCGCCAGGCAATCTCTATTATCATTTCAAGGGCAAGGAAGCGATCATCGAGGCGCTGTTCGATGATTTCGAAATTGAACTGCGGCAAGTCCTCTCCGCGCCGATCGAAAAGCCCTTGTCGCTCGAGGACAACTGGATCTTCGTCTACATCATCTTTGAGGAGATCAACGACTTTCGCTTCTTCTACGAGGGAATGGCGTCGATCCTCGAACGCTGCCCCTCGCTTCGCCCACGACTTGCGCGGCTTCTCACGCTCAAGAAATCGACGACGCTTGCGATCCTCAATTCGCTCGAGGCGCAAAAGCTCGTCGCTTTTCTCGCAGACGAGAAGGAACGCCTCGCCGACCGCATCGCCGCGCACCTGACCTTCTGGCTTCAGTATCGCTTGATCACGCATGGCGAACAGTCTGATCGCTCACGCATCAATGACGGCGTCTATTCGACCGTCCTGCAAATCGCGCCCTATGTCGTCGGGGACCGCGCAGCTTACCTAAAGGGCGCCGCCAAATACTTCTCCGCCCAGAAAAAGTAGGGCGGATGCAATCCGCCTGCGCAGCCGCCGCGCGAAGGTCGGCGGATTTCATCCGCCCTACGGTTCTGTTAAGTTTCGCCGATGAACCTCGCCGATTTTCCGATCACCCGCCGCTGGCCTGCGCGATATCCGGACAGGCTGCAGCTTTACACGCTTGGAACGCCGAACGGCGTCAAGATCTCGATCGCTCTTGAAGAGCTCGGCCTTCCCTATGAAGCGCATCGCGTCTCGTTCGCCGACAACGATCAGTTCACGCCGGAATTCCTCTCGCTCAACCCGAACAACAAGATCCCGGCGATCATCGACCCGAACGGCCCGGAAGGAAGGCCGCTGCCGCTTTGGGAGTCGGGCGCGATCCTTCTCTATCTCGCGGAAAAAACCGGAAAGCTTCTTCCCGCCGATCCGATCCTTCGGTGGCAAACCGTGCAATGGCTGATGTTCCAGATGGGCGGCGTCGGCCCGATGTTCGGGCAAGTCGGCTTCTTCCATCATTTCGCGGGCAAGGAATTTGAAGACAAGCGCCCGCGCGACCGCTACGTGAACGAGTCAAAGCGCATTCTCCGCGTGCTCGACGGACAACTCGAAGGGCGCGACTGGATCGTCGGCGACTATTCGATCGCCGATATCGCGACCTTTCCCTGGATCTGGAATGTCATGGAGAACTACAAGGCTGGCGAAATTCTCGAAATCGGCAAATTCGCGAACGTCCTGCGCGCACATGAGGCGTTCATGGCGCGACCCGCGGTGCAACGCGGATTGAAGGTCCCGGCGAAGCCGGCTTGACGACCAATGACGCCTGTCACTCCGGGTCCCGCGCTTTGCGCGGCCCCGGAATGACGCCGATACAGACCGCCCCTATTGCGCCGTGATCCCGCCATCGATCTTGAATTCGGACGCTGTCACGAACCTCGATTCATCGGAGGCGAGATAGAGGACGGCGTAGCCGACATCTTCGGGTTCGCCGAGCCGCTGCAGCGGGATTTGCCGCACTAGCCTCTCCTCGCCCGCCTTGCCGCCGCCGCCCATCGTCACGAGCGGGTCGATGATCGGCGTTCTCGTAAATACTGGGTGCACGGAATTGCAGCGGATGTCATAGCCGGCTTTGGCGCAATGCAAGGCGATCGACTTCGACATCATCCACACCGCCGCCTTCGCTGTGTTGTAGGCGAGCATGTCGCCATGCGCGATCAATCCGGCGACGGACGAAATATTGATGATCGAAGCGGGCTGAGACTCTTTCAGATACGGCATCGCGAGCTGCGTGCCGATGAAGATCGAATCGACATCGATATCGAGCGTCCTGCGCCAGCCTTCGAGCGTCTCGGTTTCGATATTGCCCCAGCCGCCGACGCCGGCGTTGTTGATGAGAACGCTGATCCCGCCCATGAACTCGCCCGCCATTCCGAGCGCGTTTTCCCAGTCGTCACGGCTTGTCACGTCGTGATGGCAGAAGGCCGCCATGCCCGGATATTTCGCATCGATCTCGGCCGCGGTCCTCTCCGCGCCCTTGGCGTTGACATCGGTGACGACGACTTTCGCCCCTTCCGCCGCGAGCATGCGCGCGAAACAGGCGCCGAGACCTTGCGCGCCGCCGGTGATGAATGCTTTTTTGCCTGCTACGCGTCCCATCTCGCCTCCCTGATGGGCGAACACGTTAACCCCCGGCGCCGCGCCGGACCAGCTCGGTCTGCAGCGTCGCGCTTAGCCTTGCTCTTTGATCTGCTTGATCGCTTCCGCCATGAACTCGTCCATATGGCGGCGGATCTGGTGTTCTGTCTGGCTGACGCCCGCAGCCTCAAAATCGCTCTTGATCTTCCGGAAAACGTCGGCGTCGCCCGCCTGCTCGAAGTCCGCCTTGATGACGGTCTTCACATAGTCGTCGGCCCTCTCGCCCTGCAGGCCAAGCTGGCCGGCCGCCCATTGGCCGAGGAGCTTGTTCCGCCTGGCTTCCGCCTTGAACTTGAGCGCCTCATCATGGGCGAATTTCTTCTCGAAACTGTCCTTGCGCTCGTCAAAATTGGCCATAGCCTTTGATTTCCTTGAGTTTTATCCGACCGAACGGTTCTCTTCTACCCTTGCGGGCGGCGCCGGGCAATGCCGCGCACGCGGCCGCTGCAGTGCGGCGATAGACGCCGGCCCATTGTCGGATGTAGGGGTTTTCACGCGGGTCTCAAGCGCGTATAGCCGCCCGCTCCGGTCGGCCCCCGGCCGCTCGATTCGAGCCCGCCGACCCTTGATAAGGACCAGCCCCCTGATGGCCCGCCGCAAGCAAATCTACGAAGGCAAGGCGAAGATCCTGTTTGAAGGACCAGAGCCCGGCACGCTCATCCAGTATTTCAAGGACGACGCCACCGCCTTCAACAACCAGAAGCGCGCGGTGCTCGAAGGCAAGGGCGTCCTTAACAACCGCATTTCCGAGTTCATCATGCAGGGGCTCGAGCGGATCGGCGTGCCGACGCATTTCATCCGCCGCCTCAACATGCGCGAACAACTGATCCGCCATGTCGAGATCATCCCGCTCGAAGTCGTCGTCAGAAACGTCGCCGCAGGATCGCTCGTCAAGCGTCTCGGCCTTGAGGAAGGCGCCCAGCTGCCGCGCTCGGTGATCGAGTTCTATTACAAGAACGACGCGCTCGGCGATCCGCTCGTCTCCGAAGAGCACATCACCGCCTTCAACTGGGCGACGCCTCAGGAAATCGACGACATGATGGCGCTCGCGCTCCGTATCAACGATTTCCTTTCGGGCCTCTTCGCCGGCGTCGGCATCAAGCTGGTCGACTTCAAGGTCGAATTTGGCCGCCAATATGAGGGCGATCTTGTTCGCCTCATCCTCGCCGACGAGATCAGCCCGGACGGCTGCAGGCTCTGGGACATGGAAACCGGCGCGATCATGGACAAGGATCGTTTCCGCAAGGACCTCGGCGGCGTCACCGAAGCTTATCGCGAAGTCGCCAAGCGCCTCGGCGTTCTGCGCGACAACGGCGCCGGCGGCCCGTCAGGTCCCGTTCTCGTCAGCGACAACGAGAAGTAACCGCTCGATGCGGAGATTGTTGGCGACCGCGGTCCTTCTCGCCGGCGCCGCGCCTGCGTTTGCGCAGAACACAGCCTCAGTCCCCGCAGCGGACGTTGTCAGAGGAGAGCGCGCGCTCGAATACCGGGCCGCCTACGGCGTGAACGACGCCGGCGGCGAAGACTTGTTCCAGCATCGCGTTATCTATCACCATTCATTCTACGACTCCCTGAAATTGCTGGCGTTCATCCAGCAAGGCGAAAGCGGCTCACGCGGCCTCCATGCGCAGCGCGCGTCGGTCAATTTCTTCACTCAGCTCGTCGAAAGCGAAGAAAGCGGCGGCTGGGACTTCGCTCTTCGCTTTCAGGGCGATATTCCGCTGGAGGATGGAAGGCCGGGCCGCGCCCGCTTCGGCGTCATCAATAGCTTTGAGTTCGCGGAGCGCGGCCAGTTCCGCAGCAACATCTACTTCGCGCGGGAGATCGGCGATCTTGCCGCTGACGGTCTCGTGTTCGACATGCGCGAGGAAGCGACCTGGAAACTCAGCGATCAGATACGCATCGGCGCGCAGGCCTTTCACGCCCTGAACACCACCGCTCATATCGGCGGCTTTGACGAGCAGCGCCACCAGATCGGGCCGGTCCTTCGCTGGAAGGCGACGAAAGAACTGCGGATCGAGGCGAGCGCACTCTTCGGCGCCTCGCGCGCGGCGACAGACGCCGATCTCCGCATATTCGCGAGCTATGGATTCTAGCGGAGATGTGAGGGCGCAGGCGCTTCAGGCCCTGCGCCGTCATCCATGGTGTTCAATGCTGTTGTTCGATCGCGGCCGGCGTCGCTGGTTCGCTCTTGTGCGGCGCGTGCGGATGCCAGCCCATGACGTTCAACAGCGCGAAGAAGCCGATGACATAGCCGAGCGCCACCCACCAGCCGTGAAGGAGCCACCGCACCGCCGATTTCGCTTCGGGATACTGGTTCGAGATGGCGACGCCCGCCGACGATCCGAACCAGATCATCGAGCCGCCGAAGCCGACGGCGTAAGCGAGCATGCCCCAGTCATAGCCGCCCTGCTGCAACGCCAGCGCCGTCAGCGGGATGTTGTCGAAGACCGCCGAGACGAAGCCGAGCGTCAGCGCCGTCTCCCAGCTCGCGGGCGGAAGTTTTTCAACCGGCATCAGCGAGGCGCAAGTGACAAGCGCGAGAAGGAATGTCGTTCCCTTGAGGCTTGAAAACGCAACGCCGAGATTGGGGAGGCGAATGACGGCCGCGACAACGATCGCCGCCCAGACGCCAAGACCGATGACGGGATAGTGGTCGAGCAGATGGGGTGCGAAAAGATTTGCGCTGACATTGGCGGCGACCGCGCTGATTAGAATGAATCCGACGATTCCGACGCGCGTCCAGTCGACCTTGAAGTCGCCTTCGCGGTGTTTCTGGATCGGCGAATGGATCTGCTGGATGATCGACAGCGGAATGGCGAAGATGAAGAATGCGGTCCCCGCCGCAACATAGGCGTGCACGACATCGAGCGGCGAGACGCCGTCGATCCACATCATCGTCGTCGTCGTATCGCCGACAACGGAGCCGGATCCGCCTGCGTTCGAAGCAGCGACGATCGCCGCAAGATAGCCGATGTAGACGCGCTTGTAGACATGGCGCGCAACGACGCCGCCGATCAGCGCCGCCGCGATATTGTCGAGGAAGCTCGACAACACGAAGACAAAGCCGAGAAGCGCAAGGCCGCCTGTCCAGTTGTCGGGCAGGATGCGCGGCATCGCCTCCGGCGCTTTTGAATCTTCAAAATGCCGGGAGAGAACAGCAAAGCCGAGCAGCAAGAGGAAGAGGTTCGAAAGCACGACACGCTCATGCCACATATGGGCCTGCAGCCCTTCGAGCCCCGACCCATGCGCAAAGCCCGTGACGAAATATTTGTAAGCGATGATCGCCGCGAGGCCCGAAATCGCGACCGTGAACGTACGGTGGTGGAAGAGCGCGACGCCGACAAGCGTCAGGGCGAAGAGGATGAATTCGGCCGGGATTCCGAACGGCGCAAATCCGGCCGCCGCCGATGCGGCGCTCGCCGCCTCAGCGGCAAACGCTGGACCTGCAAAAAGGCTCATAGCGGCAGACGCCGCGCCGGCGGGCCAAGCCCACAGCGACCGACTCATCGAAACACCCTCCTGTAGCTGACGGAACGCCCCCGAATGGCGCGGGAACCTAGCCCCGACGCGCGCGGCGCGCAATCTGGCGCTGCGCACGCGCGGTTGCGCCTCTCCCGCGCCGGCTGTATGGCGTTGGCGCGAAAACCCGTTCCCTTGGAAAGCTTCTCCCATGAAAGCCCGGATCACAGTCACTTTGAAATCAGGCGTCCTTGACCCGCAGGGAAAGGCGATTGAAGGCGCGCTCGCCGGCCTTGGATTCCCGGGCGCGCACAATGTTCGCCAGGGGAAAGTTATCGAAATGAAGCTCGATGAGGCGGACGAGGCGGCGGCGCGAGCGAAGGTCGAAGACATGTGCAGGAAGCTCCTCGCCAATCCGGTGATGGAGAATTATTCGATTGAGTTGACGGCTTAGGTTCTGGGTGCTGGGTTCTGGGGATACGAAGCTGCAATCGCCGATAAGTGAAATTTCATCTTATCGCGATTTGCGAGTTTGGGCCTTGGCGATGGATCTTGTTGAATCGATTTATGTCCTGACCAAAGAATTTCCAAAGCAGGAAGAGTATCGCCTGACTTCGCAAATGACCCGAGCAGCGGTCTCTATTCCCGCCAATATCGCTGAATGCCACTCGCGATCCACACGGAAAGACTATGCGCACTTCGTCAGCATCGCCCGCGGTTCGGCGGCGGAGTTGGAAACTTTGCACATGATCGCCCAGCGTATCGGCTGCGCGGCGCCTGAAGAAATTGCATCCAGAATTGAAACGACCGAGAGCGTCGGCCGAATGTTAAGCGTCTTGCGACAAAGACTATCTTCCCAACCTAGCACCTAGCACTCAGCACCCAATCCCCAGCCCCCCTAACACCTAGAACCCATGAAGCCCTCCGTCATCGTTTTTCCCGCTTCGAACTGCGATCGCGACGCCGCCGTCGCGCTTGAACAGGCGACCGGCAAGGCGCCGGCGATGGTCTGGCATGGCGAAACCGACCTTCCGGACACCGATCTTGTCATCCTGCCGGGCGGATTTTCCTATGGCGACTATCTGCGCTCCGGCGCAATGGCCGCGCGTTCGCCGATCATGCGCGCAGTCATTGAAAAGGCGGCGCGCGGAACCCCGGTCATCGGCATCTGCAACGGATTCCAGATTCTCACCGAGGCGGGGCTTCTCCCCGGCGCCTTGATGCGGAACGCGGGCCTCAATTTCGTCTGTCGCACCGTGACGCTCCGCGTCGAGAACAACCAGTCGATGTTCGCGGGCGCCTTTGAAAAGGGTCAGACCGTCAACTTCCCCGTCGCGCATCACGACGGCAATTTCTTCGCCGACGCCGAGACGCTCGATCGCCTCGAAAAAGAAGGCCGCGTCGTCTTCCGCTATGTCGACAATCCGAACGGGTCGGCGCGCGACATAGCGGGCATCGTCAACGACGCCGGAAACGTGCTCGGGTTGATGCCGCATCCGGAACGCGTGATCTCGCCGCTCCTCGGCGGCGTCGACGGCGCGGCGTTTTTCAAGGGCCTCGTCGACGCGGTCGGCTAACCGAATATCGACGGCCGCCGCTCGTTCCAGGGCGCTGCTTCTTCAAGTTCGTAGGCGAGTTCAAGAAGCGTGCGCTCGTCGCCCGCACGCGCGCCGAACATGGCGCCGATCGGAAGCCCTTCCTTCGACATTGACAGCGGCAGGGAAATCGCCGGCGCGCCGACGATGTTGTAGAGACCGGTGAACGAGGCGTATTCACGCACGCGCTTTAGATGCTCCGCATAGGGAAGAGCCGGGTCGAGATAGCCGATCTTCGCGGGCGGCGCCGCGATCACCGGCGACAGCAGGATATCGACATTCGCAAACAACCGTTCGAATTCGCCGGGCGCCGCGAGCAATCGCTCCACCGCGGCGTCGAAATCGACCCGATGAGTCTCGTAATTCTCGACGAGCCCTAGCGTAAACGGTTCAAAAGCGAGACCGTTGCGCTTGAGTTTCGTCACTTCCTCCCAGCGCGTCACGGCAATCTGCGCATTCTTCGCCCAATAGAGCAGGAACGCTTCTTCAAGACCCGGCGCAAACGCCAATTCGATCTCTTCGACCGCGTGACCGAGACTTTCGCAGAGTTTGGCGACGTTTTCTGTCGCGCCGACGACTTCAGGATCGACGGGCCATCCATAGGCGCCTTCGGTGAAGAGGCCGATCCGCAGGCGCCGACCGTTTGGACCTGTCACCAGCCCAACCGGCGCAAGGCCGCTCTCTTCGGTCGGGACTTCCATCGCTGCGATAACCGCCGCCGTATCGCGCACTGTGCGAGACTGGACGCCGTGAACCGCGATCGAGATCGGGCCGGCGAGTTCGGGCCGCGCCTTCGGATAGCGCCCACGCGAAACCTTGAGCCCCACATTGCCGCAGCAGGCGGCGGGAATGCGGATCGAGCCGCCGCCGTCGCTCGCATGCGCGACGGGAACGACCCCCGAGGCGACGAGCGCAGCCGCGCCGCCCGAGGATCCGCCCGTTGAATGCTCCGTGTTCCAAGGGTTCCGGGTCTTGCCTGTGCTTAAGGGCTCTGTCGTCGCGGTGAGGCCGAATTCAGGCGTTGTCGATTTGCCGAGACTGACGACGCCGAGCGCTAGAAACGCGTCGATAAGCGGCGTCTGCTCCTTTCCCTTGTAGCCAGGAAAGGCGCGGCTGCCAAAGCCGGTCGGCTCGCCGGCGATGTCGTCGAGGTCCTTGATAAAGGTCGGAACTCCCGCCCACGGACCGTTCTTCACGCTCGCGTATTCCCTCGCCCTGTCGAACAACTTGAACGCAATCGCATTGATCTTCTTGTCGATCCGCTCCGCACGATCGATCGCAGCCTCAACCGCCTCGGCCCCGCTCAGTTCGCCGGACCTGATGCGCGCAGCCGTTTCGACGGCGTCGAGAACCGCAAGATCGTTCGCCGCCTTCTGGTCGGGCCGCGCGCAGGCGCTCGCCATCGTCAGGAGCGCGGACGTCGCGCCGCTATTTTCAAGGAAATTTCGCCGAGACATCGACATGCGCCCCGCCCTTTCGCCAAGTCGCCCAATCCTGCATCATGGATGGTGTGCCTCGCCGGAACGAGAATCAATGCCGGCGCGCAGGGCGATACAGGGAGGGACTTCATGGACGGCAGACTGGTCGCATCAGCGGCGGGAATCGCGCTCCTTATTGCGGCGTGTTCCGATGAGAAAAAATCCGCTCCGCAGAGCGCCGACGGCGAAAAGACCGCTTCCTATCAGGAAGAGCTGATGACGCGGTTGCTCGACGCAAAGCCCGGCGACATCATTGAAATTCCGGAGGGGAAATTCTCCTTCGACCGCTCGCTGTCGCTCGCGGTCGACGGCGTCACCATCCGCGGCAAGGGCATGGACAAGACGATCCTCTCCTTCAAGGATCAGATCGCCGGCGCCGAGGGGCTTCTCGTGACGGCCGACGATTTCACCGCCGAGGATTTCGCGATCGAGGATGCGAAGGGCGACGGCCTCAAGGTCAACGAGGGGAAAAACATCGCCATTCGCCGCCTTCGCGTCGAATGGACGGGCGGCCCGAAAACGGAGAACGGCGCATACGGACTTTACCCCGTGCAATCGGAAAACGTGCTTCTCGAAGGCAATGTGGTGATCGGCTCGTCGGACGCCGGCGTTTATGTCGGCCAGTCAAAGAATGTCGTGGTGCGTAACAATCGCGCCGAATACAACGTCGCCGGGATCGAGATCGAGAACACGTTCGATGCGGACGTTTACGACAATGTCGCGACCAACAACACGGGCGGCATTCTCGTGTTCAATATGCCCAACCTCTCCCAGCCGGGCGCGAGGACGCGGGTCTTTCGCAACAAGATCTACGACAACAATACGAAAAATTTCGGCGTTCCGGGAACCGCGGTCGCCGGCATTCCCGCAGGCTCCGGCGTCGTCGTCAACGCCAATGACGAAGTCGAGATTTTCGACAACGACATCACCGGCAACAAGACCGGAAATATCATCATCGCCTCAATCTTTTCGACCGAGCTTTCCAGGGATGGCATGAAGGAAGATTTCGATCCGTATCCGGAAGGCGTCTATATCCATGACAATCGCATGGCCGACGGCGGCAAAAACCCCGACGGGCTCGAATTGCAGGCGCTGCGCCTTGCGATGTTCGGCCCGATGGGCGCGCTCCCCGATGTACTTTGGGACGGCTATGCCGATCCTGCGAAAATGGTCGGCGGCGCCCTGCCCGCAGAGCTACGCATCTGCGTGAAGAATGACGGCGCGGAGGTGTTGAACCTCGATGGGCCGAATGGCTCCAAGTCGCCTCGCCTTGCATCCGCCGAGCACGACTGCGAACTTGCGAGTCTCCCCGAAATCGTTCTTGCGAACGGCCTTGGAGGATAGAACAGCCCCGGAAATGCATACCATCGTCCACAACCATATGCGGCTCGCCGTCTTCGGCGCCGCCCTCCTTCTGCTCGCGTCATGCGCGCGCGACAGCGGCGGCCCGGCTCCCGTCTATCACGCGGAAGGATATCCGGAGAATCTCTCCGATTGGCGGCTGATGACGGCGAGCGATGGCGTCCTTAGGCTTAGTCCGGGCGTCATTCCCTACGATCTCGCAACGCCGCTTTTTTCAGATTACGCGCTGAAGCTCAGAACCGTCACGCTGCCGAAGGGCGAGGCCGCCGCCTACGACGCGGCGGACGCATTTTCGTTCCCTGTCGGCGCGATCATTTCAAAGACATTCTATTACCGCCAAGCCGGCGACGAATGGTCCGGCGAGGTGGCGATCGGCCAGGAACCCGCGATGGCCGGCGCGGTCATGCCGATCAAGGGCTTTCGCCTCGTTGAAACAAGGCTCCTCGTTCATCGCGCGGAAGGATGGGTCGCCATTCCCTATGTCTGGAACGAGGAACAGACGGACGCGGTCCTGCGGCGCACTGGCGAAGTGAAGAAGCTCGTGCTCCAGCGGCCGAACGGACGCGAGGAGCCATTCTCCTACCTTGTTCCAAACCAGAACCAGTGCGCAGGCTGCCACGTTACGAACAACACGACGCGCGTGCTCTCGCCGATCGGGCTCAAGGCCCGTCATCTCAACAAGCCCTCGACCTTCACGCCCGGCGTCAATCAGCTTGATCACTGGGTGCTGGCGGGGATGTTGACCATCCCCTCTCCCTCAGGCGGGAAAGGAGCCGGGGGTGAGGGGGCGCCAGGGAATTCGGACGAATTGACGCCCCCTCACCCGGCCTCCGCTGACGCGGAGTCCGCCCTCTCCCGCGCGCGGGAGAGGGCGATCCCCCGCAACGCTTCGTGGACTGACGAAACGGAAAGCCTCGATGCGCGGGCGCGCGCCTATCTCGACGCCAACTGCTCGCATTGCCACTCCAATGTCGGGCCCGCCGACACGTCGGGCCTCGACCTTCGCCCTGATGTCCCGTTCGGGCCTTCCTATGGCGCCTGCAAGTCTACGATCGCCGCCGGCGCAGGTTCCGGCGGACGGCTTTACGACATCGTTCCAGGAAAACCGGAGGAATCGATTTTTGTCTACCGCATGGAAACGACGAAGCCCGGCGCGATGATGCCGGAGCTCGGCCGCGCCGTCGCGCACGAGGAAGGCGTCGCGCTTATTGCGGAGTGGATAGCCGCCATGGAAGGCGGTTGCGGTTGACGACCGCCAAGGTCGCCGCGCGGTTCATGATCGCGCGGACACATCGCGCCCGAATGCGACTGCTGCGCCAAGAACGATCAGCCAGAGAGCCCAGACGCCATAGGCGATCGCGTTCAATTGACCGGCGACAGGGACGCCAAACGGCTCAGCCATGCCGGCGAGAATGCCGAGCGCCGCTGCGGCCCCCGCGATACGAAGGAGAATTGAACGACCTTTCAATCCGATCGCGACGAAGATGGTCCACAGCCCGGTGAAGAAATAACCCAAGTGCTCGCCGACCCCGGCGCCGATGTAGGCGTTAAAGGCGGCGAAGACAGCGGCGGCCGCCTCGCGTCCCGCATCGTTTGCGTTCGGATCTGCGTAAGCGTCGGCGAGCGCCGGATTGAGGATGATCCAGCGCAAAAATCCCATAGCCTGAACGAGGCCGGCGAGAACGCCGAACGCGACGGAAAGATCGGCGGCGGCGCTTTCCTGCGGCATTGCGCGCCGCAGGAGGACCGCGATCGGAATGAACATCAGCGACGCGGCGAACATCATATGCCAGAGCGCGAGAAGACGGTCCCCGCCTTGGTCGATCACCTCGAAAATGACAGCGGGCTCGCGTCGCAGGATATCCGGATAATCGTACTGGGCGCCGAGAATTGAAAACGCGAAAATAAATAACGCCGGCGCCGCCATCAATAAGATACCGGCGGCGGCGCGGTCAGCTTTGCGCATTCAGTATTCCTTTCGCGCGCCCCATCGCCATCAGCGGGAAATAATGGCGGTAGAGATTGTAGTTGATCATGAAAGCCCTTGAGAGCTCCGGGCCCTGCTTCAAACGCTCCGCAAGCAGAGGATCGCCGAGCTTGATCGTCGCGCCGACGCCATAGCCGGGGAACCCCGCGCCGGTGTATTCGGGTTCCTCCCATGTGCCGTTCGTTTGACGTTCGACGAGGAAGGCGAGCCCATGTTCGATTGCGTCGCGATCTTCGCTGCGATTGACCGCAATAAGGCCCATGAGCGCCCACGCCGTCTGCGAGGCGGTCGCCTTTCCTCGCCCGCTCATTTTTGGATCCATGTAGGAAGCGCAGCTTTCGCCCCAGCCCCCATTCGCCTGCTGCCGCGTCAGCAGCCAGTCCGCGGCGCGCGCGACATACGGCGCCGTCATGTCCTCGCCGATCGCCGCGAGCGCCGGCAGCACCGCTCCCGTGCCGTAAATGTAATTGACGCCCCAGCGGCCGAACCACGAGCCGTCCTGCTCCTGCTCGCGCTTCAGGTAATCGAGCGCGCGGATCATCGACGGATGGTCCCTGCCGAGTCCGAGTTTGCCGAACGCCTCGACGACATGCGCGGTGACGTCAACCGACGGCGGATCGAGCGCCTCGCCGAAATCGCAGAAGGGAATTTTCGTCAGGAATTTCTTGTCATTGTCCTTGTCGAAGGCGCCCCATCCGCCGTTCCGGCATTGCATGGCGATGAGCCAGTCGACGCCGAGCCCGATCGCCCGGTCTACGCCCTTTGCGATCCATTTCGGATCGTTGCGAAATTGCGCGAGCGCGATCAGCGCGACCGCCGTATCGTCCGTGTCAGGATAGAAATAATTCTTGTATTCGAACGCCCAGCCGCCCGGCGCGACATTTGGAAGCTTGACGCTCCAGTCGCCCTTGCGGAGCACCTGCTGATCGAGGACCCATTCGAGGGCTTTCTCGACTTCTTCGGGATAATCGCCGTTGAGATGACAATCGTCGAAGGCGAGCAGGGTGAGGATCGTATCCCAGACCGGCGAGGTTGACGCCTGCATCCAGGTCGCATCGCCAATATCGACGCGCCAGCGCGGATCGTCGAGCGCGGCGAGCGATTTCGCGACAACGGGATGATCAACAGCGTAGCCTTCATTATAGAGCGCCATCGTCGAGTAGATCCATGGCGGCTGGATGCCGCCCCAGACGCCGTCAGCGTCCTGATGCTGGATGATCCATTCAAGGACGCGCTTCACCGAGCCATTGCGGCCGAAGGAGAGCCCCAAGGCTCCGCCAATCGACTGCAAGCGATGAAGGACCGTGTCGGCGACGCGGAAAAATCGGTCCCAGAAATCCGCTCCCGGTTTTCCGGGAAGCTCATAGTCGAATCCCTCCCGCCCGCCGGGGAAAAGATCGTCGCAGCGGTTCGCCAGCGGCAGCGGCCTCGACGGGCGGCGCGCCGACAGGACAGCGATCGGCATCAGCGTCGCGCGCGCCCATTGCGCGAAATTGTAGATCGAGAAAATGAACCAGTTTGGAAAATGGATGACCTCGGGCGGAATGTTCGGCGTCTTTTCCCACGGCCACTCGCCGATAAGCGCCAGCCAGTAGCGCGTGAAGACGCGGATGTTCCTGAGGCCGCCTTTCGAGACGATCCAGTCGCGTGCGCGAAGGAGCTGCGGATCGTCGGCTGGTACGCCGCAGGAGCGGAGCGCGACGTAGGCTTCAACGGTTGTATTGATGTCGCCCGCCGGCGCGTCGTGATAAATCTCCCATGATCCGTCCGCTCGCTGAGTTTTTTTCAGCGATGCGGCGAGCCGCGGGCGCAAATGGTGATCCTCAAGCCCGATAAACCACAAGCATAGCATCCACTGCGCTTCCATGCACGCGTTCGACTCAAGCCGCCCGACCCAATAGCCTTCGTCCTTCTGGCGCGCCTTGAGCCAGTCGGCCGCCGCGCGGATCGACTGGTCAAGCTGCGCCTCGAAATTTCCGCGCACCGCGCCAGCGGCGACAACGCCGTTCTCGTACATGAATTCCGCCTCAAGACCCAGAAAACCGGCCTCTTATGTCGCCAATGGCCGGCGATCTCAAGGGTCCGCGACCGAAGCCTCGACCTCGGTTCTCATGCGTTTTCGCCGAACATCAGCAGGATGAAGGTCGCGGCTTTCCCCGGGGCTCCAGAATTCGCAGCTCATGCCGGGGGGAACGAATTCAGCGTCGCCGGTCTTAGGCTGCTCGCCGAGTCCGCAGCGTTGAAATCGGGGCTGAGATGCGAGATTCCCTATCAGGAACCACCGCGTCAGGTGCGCCCGCGGATTCGTCCTTTCCGCTTGCGGTCGGCGTCGGTATCAATATATCAAAATCGCCGAGCAATCGCATGCCTGTCCGCGGATTCCGGGACAAAAGAAGGGGCGCCTTCTCCTGATCCGGACATGGCGGCGATTGTCTGCAAGCTGAGGAAGTACGTGTTTCAGCTGGCGCTGCGGGCGTAACCGGGGGCTTTCCACGGGGCGGCGCGACAAATGAAGGGGGCGAGGCGATGACTGCAAGACCTGCCGTCGAGACTTTCTTTGACGAGGCGACGTTCACGGCGAGCCATGTCGTCAGCGATCCCGCAACGCGGGCGGCTGCGATCGTGGACTCCGTTCTCGATTTCGATCCCGCCTCGGGCCGCACAGCGACGAAACATGCTGACGAGATCATCGCTTACACGAAGGCTGAAGGGCTGAATGTGGAGTGGATTCTCGAAACGCATGTTCATGCAGATCACCTTTCCGCCGCGCCCCACTTGAAGAAAGAGCTCGGCGGCAAGATCGCCATCGGGTCCAACATCACCATCGTTCAGAAGACCTTTGGCGAGATATTCAATGCGGAGGCGTCATTCCGGCGCGACGGCAGTCAGTTCGACGCACTCTTCGAGGACGGCGCGCGCTTCAAAGT
Organism: Pseudomonadota bacterium; assembly: GCA_049324555.1. Classification (GTDB taxonomy): domain Bacteria; phylum Pseudomonadota; class Alphaproteobacteria; order Caulobacterales; family Parvularculaceae; genus Amphiplicatus. Next base: position 16,973 of record JBMOOR010000046.1, read on the forward strand.
CGGAACGATAGACGCCCATGTCATGCACACGCCCGGTCATACGCCCGCCTGCATCGCTTTTATCATTGGCGATGCGGTCTTTGTCGGCGACACGATGTTTATGCCGGATTACGGCACCGCTCGCTGCGACTTTCCGGGCGGCGACGCGGCGACGCTCTACCGGTCGATCCACAAGATTTTTGCGCTGCCGGACAACACACGGCTTTTCATGTGCCATGATTACAAGGCGCCCGGCCGCGATAGCTACGCCTGGGAATCGACCGTCAAGGAGGAGCGTGACTGGAACATTCATGTCGGGCGCGGCGTCCTGGAGGCGGATTTCGTGAAAATGCGGACCGCCCGGGACAAGACGCTTTCGATGCCGCGGCTTATCCTGCCGTCGGTTCAGATCAATATGAGAGCGGGCGAATTGCCGCCGCCCGACTCAAACGGGGTGCGATATCTGAAATTGCCGCTTAATATGTTCTGACAACAAAAAAAAGGAGAACAACCCTTGAAACATCAGATCGTCATCGTCGGCGGCGGCGCCGCCGGCATTGCTGTTGCGTCAAGTCTCCTGAAGCGTCGCCCCGATCTCGACATCGCCATCATCGAACCGAAAGAGAAGCATTACTATCAGCCGGGCTGGACAATGGTCGGCGGCGGCGTTTTCAATTTCGATTTCACGGTGCGATCGGAATCCTCTTGCATCCCAAAGCGTGCAAAATGGATCAAGAAGGCGGCCGCCGCATTCGAACCGGACCGAAATGCCGTCGTCATCGAAGGCGGCGAAAGCATCGCTTACGACTACCTGATCGCGGCGCCGGGCATCAAGCTCAACTGGGCTGGCGTTAAGGGGCTTGAGGAAACGCTCGGCAAGAACGGCGTCACTTCGAATTATCAGCCGGGCCTTGCGTCCTACACATGGAAGCTCGTGCAAGAGCTCGAAGGCGGCAAGGCGATCTTCACCCAGGCGCCGCTTCCGTTCAAATGCCCCGGCGCGCCGCAAAAGGCGATGTATCTTTCCGCGGATCACTGGGCGAGGAAGCGCAAGCTCGACAAGTTCAAGATTGCGTTCTGCACCGCCGCGCCGGCGATGTTCGGCGTCGCCGCCTTTGTTCCGGCCCTTCTTGAATATGTCAAGAAATACGGCATCGAGACGTATTTCGGCTCGACTCTCGTCGCCGTCGACGGCGCCGCGAAGAAGGCGACGTTCAAGGAGAAGGATGCGAACGGCGCCGAACGGGAAGTCGTCCGAGATTTCGACATGCTGCATGTCTGCCCGCCGCAGGTCGCGGCCGATGTCATCCGCGGCGGTCCGCTCGCCGACGCCGCCGGTTGGATCGACGTCAACCAGGAAACGCTCCAGCACAAGAAATACCCGAACATCTTCGCGCTCGGCGACGCCTGCAACACGCCGAATTCAAAGACCGCCGCTGCCGCGCGCAAGCAGGCGCCGACGGTCGCCGAGAATCTTCTGGCGGTCATGGGCGGGGCGGCGCCGGAATTCGTCTATGACGGCTACGCCTCATGCCCGCTGACCGTCGCGCGCGGAAAGATCGTGTTCGCGGAATTCGGCTATGGCGGAAA
>JBMOOR010000046.1:18551-29317 GCA_049324555.1 Pseudomonadota bacterium
TCCTGCCGACATTCCCGAAATGGATGAATGAGAACACGAAGGCGACGTCGTTCGGCTGGCTCATGAAGTCGGAAATACTCCCCTGGGTTTATTGGGAGCTGATGCTGAACGGGCGCGAATGGCTCGCCAAGCCGAAACGCCGGGAGGCCAAAGCGTAGCGACATGAGCGAACCGGCTGCGGCGCGCTGGCTGACACGCTACGCCCCAATCTTTAGATGGGCGCCGCGCTACACGAAAGCGGCGTGTGCGGATGATCTCCTCGCCGCTGTCATCGTGACCATCATGCTCATCCCGCAATCCCTCGCCTATGCGTCGATCGCGGGACTGCCCCCGGAAGTCGGTCTTTACGCCTCGATTGCGCCCCTTGTCGCTTATGCGGTCTTCGGCGGCAGCACGTCGCTTGCGGTCGGTCCCGTCGCTGTCATTTCGCTGATGACCGCAGCGACGATCAGCGATTTCGCGGCGGCAGGCTCCGCCGATTATATCGCGATCGCATTGACGCTCGCCTTTCTTGTCGGCGTCATTCTGATCGCTCTCGGGCTTTTCCGTCTCGGTTTTCTGGCGAACTTCTTGAGCCGCCCGATCATTTCGGGATTTATCAGCGCTTCCGGCCTTCTCATCGCGGTCGGGCAGCTTGAACATATCCTTGGCGTCGATATCAAAGGAGACTCGCTGTTCGTCATCGTCGGCAACCTGCTTCGCAACGCTGCGTCCGCCCACTTTCCAACGCTCGCAATCGGCGGCGGCGTAATCATCTTTCTCGTCTGGTCGCGATCGAGCCTCAAACCGCTCCTCATCAAGATCGGCCTTGAGGATCGCAGCGCGTCACTGATCACGCGCGCTGCGCCGCTCCTCTCCATCATCTCCACGATCTTGATTGTCGCTGCGTTCAACCTGGAAGACGCGGGCGTTGCGATTGTCGGCCGAACGCCAGGGGGGCTGCCGCCGCTCGCGATGCCGGCGTTCGACTGGCCTTTGTGGCGTTCGCTCCTCGGCCCGTCGCTGCTCATCGCCGTCATCGGGTATGTCGAATCGGTTTCCGTATCGCAGACGCTCGCCGCCAAGCGGCGCGAACGTATCGATCTCGATCAGGAGTTGATCGCGCTCGGCGCCTCGAACGTCGCGGCCGGCGTCGCCGGCGGTTTCCCCGTCACCGGCGGTTTCGCGCGGTCTGTCGTAAATTTTGACGCAGGCGCGAGAACGCCGGCGGCGGGCGCCTTCACCGCGGTCGGCATCGCGCTCGCAGCGCTCTACCTCACGCCGCTTCTCTACAATCTGCCGAAAGCGACGCTTGCCGCCGCAATCATCGTCGCTGTGCTCAGTCTTGTCGATCTTGAGGAGATGAAGCGCACCTTCCGTTACTCGAAATCGGATTTCGCCGCGATGATGACGACGATTCTCGGCGTCTTCGCCTTCGGCGTCGAGGCGGGCGTCATGGCGGGCGTCATCCTCTCAATTCTGCTGCTTCTGCATCGCGCGAGCCGTCCGCATTCCGCTGTCGTCGGCCAGGTGCCCGGCACCGAACATTTTCGCAATGTGAAGCGGCATGAGGTCATCACGAGCCCGATCGTCGCATCGCTTCGCATCGATGGCGATCTCTTCTTCGCCAACGCGCGCTTTCTCGAGGATCGGCTGACAGCGATCGCCGCAGAATCTAAGACCGTAAAGCATGTCGTGCTGATGTGCTCGGCGATCAATTCAATCGATGCGAGCGCGCTTGAAGCGCTCGAAACGACCAATCGAAGGCTCAAGGAAAGGGGCGTCAGTCTCCATCTTTCTGAGGTCAAAGGGCCGGTGATGGACAGATTGAAGCGCTCCCATTTCCTGGAGAGCCTGACGGGCGGCGTTTTCCTGAGCGAATTCGAAGCGATGCGCGCGCTCGATCCGGAGCGTTTCAAGCCGGTTGCGCACGACGCCGCCGTTCGGCCGACGAGCGTCAACGCGCGATGAACAATGAGAATTTCTTTTCGCTCATCGCGGCGCGGATTCGCGGCGCCGAAAACGCCCCCTTTCTCACAATCCCCGGCGGACGCCGCTGGTCATTCGGCGAGATCGATCAGCTGTCCGCGCGCATGGCGGGCGCGCTCAAAAACGAACACGCCGTTCCTGGCGACAGGATCGCCGTGCAGGTTGAAAAGAGCGCAGAGAATGTCGCGCTTTATCTTGCGTGCCTGCGCGCCGGATTTGTCTATCTGCCGCTCAATACGGCCTACACGGACAGCGAACTTTCCTATTTCATCGCCGACGCCGAGCCAGCCGTTTTCGTCTGCGATCCCGCGCGTGCGGCGTCTGCGCCGAGCGAACCGAGGATAATGACCCTGGCTGCAGATGGGCGCGGCGGGCTTGCCGACGCCGCCGAAATCGCCGCAGCGGCGTCAGCGATCCAACCCCGCAGCGGCGATGATCTCGCCGCCATTCTTTATACGTCCGGAACGACAGGGCGCTCGAAAGGCGCGATGCTGACGCATCGCAACCTTGCGTCAAACGCGACAACGCTGCACGCGCTGTGGGGCTTTCGTCCGGGCGACGTGCTGCTTCATGCGCTGCCGATCCACCACATTCACGGGCTTTTCGTTGCGCTGAATACCGCGCTCCTCAATGCGTCCGAAGTCATCTTCCTTCCAAAATTCGACGTTCCGGAGATTCGCCGCCAGCTTTCGCGCTCTACCGTGATGATGGGGGTGCCGACATTTTATTCGCGCCTCCTCGCCGACGCAGCGTTCAGCAGCGAAGAGCGCCGCAATGTCCGACTGTTCATCTCAGGCTCGGCGCCGCTGACAGCAGAGACGTTCAAGGCGTTCGAAGAACGCACCGGCCACCGCATCCTCGAACGATACGGCATGTCGGAGGCCGGCATGATCGCCTCCAATCCGCTCGACGGCGAACGGATTGCGGGAACTGTCGGCTACGCCCTCCCCGGCGTTGAAATTCGCGTGACGGAAGACGGGAAGATCCTCCCGCCCTGCGAGCTTGGCGTCGTAGAGGTGCGGGGGCCGAACGTTTTCAAGGGTTACTGGCGCATGCCGGAAAAAACCGCCGAGGATTTTCGCGAAGGCGGCTGGTTTTCAACGGGCGATATCGGTTTTTTATCCGCTGACGGACGGCTGACCCTGTCAGGACGCGCGAAGGATCTCATCATCGTCGGCGGCTTCAACGTCTATCCGAAGGAAATTGAAGAGATACTCGACGCCCTCCCCGGCGTCGCAGAATCGGCCGTCATCGGCGTTCCCCACCCCGACATGGGCGAAGGCGTCGTCGCAGTGCTCGTTCCACAGCGCGGATCGCCGGAAGCGCCGCCGCTCTCCGACGCTTCGCTGAACGACGCGGTCTCAGCGGTCGCGCGTTTCAAGCGGCCGCGCAAGTTCTTCTGGACGGACGCGCTGCCGCGCAACGCCATGGGCAAAGTGCAAAAGCAGGCGCTCCGCGCGCTTCACGAACGCGCCTTCAGTAACGGATAAGAGCGCTTCCCCACGCTAATCCGCCGCCGAGCGCCGCAAAGACCAGGAGCTCGCCGCGCCTGATGCGGCCGTCGCGAATCCCCTGATCGAGCGCCAAAGGGATCGACGCCGACGACGTGTTTGCGTGTTTCTCGATGGTCACGATGATCTTGCTGTCGTCGAGTTCAAGGCGCCTGGCGCAGGATTCGATGATGCGGATGTTCGCCTGATGCGGCACGAACCAGTCGATTTCTTCGCGTTTGACCTTCGCCCGCTCCGTCACTTCGAGCACGGCGTTTGATATCTCCTGCACGGCGTGGCGGAAGACTTCCTTGCCGTTCATCCGCACCTTGCCGACAGTCGCCGTCGAAGCAGGTCCGCCGTCCGCGTAAAGATGCTCAGCCAATCGTCCGTCTGCGGATAGATATGTCGCAAGGACGCCGCGCGGCGGCGCCGCCGCATGCGGCTTGTTCGCCGAGAGCACGACGGCGCCCGCGCCGTCGCCGAAGAGCACGCACGTCGCGCGATCGCTCCAGTCGAGAAAGCAGGAGAGCTTTTCAGCGCCGATGACGAGCGCATGCCTTGCCTGACCTGTCTGGATGAAATTGTGCGCGATGTTGAGGGCGTAAAGAAAGCCGGCGCAAGCGGCGGAAAGATCGAACGCGATGCCGGGAGGAACGCCAAGTTTTTGCTGCACATAGACTGCGGTCGATGGAAACGTCTTATCGGGCGTCACCGTCGCGACGATGATGAGATCGATGTCCTTCGGCTTCAGTCCAGCCTGATCGAGCGCCCGCCACGCCGCAGTCGCAGCGAAGTCCGACGTCACCTCATCGTCGCGTGCGAAATGACGCTCGCCGATGCCGCTGCGCGTGCGGATCCATTCGTCGGACGTATCGACGATCCTGGCGAGATCCTGGTTGGTGACGACGCGATCAGGAAGGCACGAGCCGACGCCCGATATGACTGACTCAATTGTTGACATGGCCCCTCACTCTAGATTCCGGTTTCCTTCGGCTGCGCCTTCAGCGCGCGCTTTTCGAGCATGACCTTGCGCGCGTCGTTTATTTTTGCGGCGAGATAATCCGTGCCTCCCTTATCAGGATGAAGCTGGCCGATGAGCTTCTTGTGCGCCGCCTTGATCTCGTCATCGCTCGCGTCGGCGGAAACGCCGAGAATGGCGGCCGCTTCCTCGACGCCGAGGCTCGCGCGCGCCGGGACCGCAGAGCCCGCGCCGGGCGTCATCTGGTCCATCCCCTTGATCGCCCTCTCGCGCCAGAGCTCAATTGCAGTGACGCCGCCCGCCGCCACGAGGATCATCAGCGCCAGCGGGAAGAGCTTGGCGGCGAAACTGACCGCTGCGATGGCGAGAAGACCGACGATTTTGAGGCGGAACATGCCGCGCGGCTGCCCGGCGCCGCCTTTGCCTGCGCGCAGCAGCACCCAGCCGGCGGCGCCGAGAGCGAACAGGATGGCGATCGTTCCAAGCATCCGGCGGCCTTTGCGCGATGCAGCAAGACGCGCACCTTGCCTCAATCTTCACCGCAACGGAACCGCCGAGTTCGGACGGGCCGATTTCCTCCCGCACTCGGACCGGATCCGGATGATCAGGCGGCGGCGCGTCCGTCGCTCTCCGCGCCTTCGATCTCGGGTTTTGGAAGGTTCAGCATTGCAATCAGCGAGCGGATTTCGAGCCGGGCCGCCACATGGCTCATGGTCGAAAGCCGGATCGGCGCGTCCGGACCGCCGAGGTCGAGCAGCGTAAGGCCCATCGGGAAGAGTTCGCGATAGATGACGCGATCGCCGAAGCCGCGCGCGAGGCGGAAGCCGATCCGCGTTGAAAGTTCGTCGAGACGCTCGCCCATGGCGCGCTTGTTATTGGCGCGCGTTGCGGAAACGCGGTTCCGCATGACGACCCAGTCGATACCGCCCGGCACGCCGGACATGGCGCGGCGCTTGCGGGCGGTCCAAACCATCTCGCTGTAAAGGCTTGGCCCCAGAAGCGCGCCGCTCTCGGGATCGAGGCGCGCGAGCAGGTCGAAATCGACGAAACTGTCGTTGAGCGGCGTTACGATCGTGTCGGCATGCGCATGCGCAAGGCGCGACAGATGCGTATCGGCGCCCGGGCAGTCGATGACGAGGAAGTGGCGGTCGGCGAGCGTCTGCAGCGTGCCTGAAAAATTTTCAGTCTCGGCGCGCCGCGCCTCTTCGCGGCTGTCGATCGAAGACGGCTCGATCTTCGGCTGCGCCGGGAAAATGAGTTCGGTCTTCTTCAACGCCGCAAAGGCGCGACGGTTCTCGAGATACCGCGAAAAGCTCCGCTGGCGCATGTCGAGGTCGATCGCGGCGACTTTGTAGCCCGCTTTCAGGAGGGCGATAGTGATATGCATGGCGGCAGTCGATTTGCCGGAACCGCCTTTTTCATTCCCGAGAACAATGACGTGCGTCACGAAAGCACCTCTTGCGACAAGGCTCCCCCCAGTTTGTCGGGCGCCGATTTGGAAACTTCTATTCAGACGATGATTTCCGGTTGCGCCGCAACCCCGAATTCGGCTGCGGGCCGGATTCTTGCACATCCGTCTCCACCGATGGCGTCTTCGCGGACCCTTCGGCAGTCGGAAGGGTTAACACTGTGCTGATTCTCCGGATCGTCGCTGCTCTGGCCGCCGCCGGCGCAGCCTTCTTTTCGGCGGCGGACGCTGAAATCATCATTTCTCCCTTGCGTCAGGTCGTCACCCGGCAGAACTCCGTCGCTGTCTATGAAGTCTCGAACGCCTCCGACCGGATCATCGAGGGTCGCGTCGGCTGGACTGATCTGTCCGCTGTCGAGACAGGCTATGCGCCGGCGAGCCCCGCTGCTCGATCGGCCTTGAGCGCTGCGCCCTATCTCGTCGTCAGCCCCGCCCGCTTCCGACTCGAACCCGGCAAACATGCGAAGATAACGGTTCGTCTCAAGAAAGGAGCGTCCGTTCCCGCCGGGGAACACCGCTCACATCTTCTCATTGAGACGACGCCCGCGAGAACGCCTCTTCGCAGGGCGGGCGGCGGCCTTGAAGCCGACGTTGAGCTTGGCGTTTCGACGCCGGTCATCTTGCGCAACGGCCTTGCAGCGCCCGCAGTCTCCTTCGCCGGGACGCGCCTTGTCCGCGACAGCGAGGGAATGCTTGAGCTCGAAACGACGCTGACACGCACGGGCAAATATTCCGCCTTCGGAGATCTCGTCGCCATCGTGAACTCGAATGGCGAAACCCGAACCGTCGCCCATATCGCCAATGTCGCGCTGCATGTCGACGCGAGCGCGCGAAAGCTGACCCTGCCGCTCGGGGAATCGGCGCTGCCGCCCGGGACGCTGACCCTCCGCTACGCCGGCGGCGCAGAATTTAAGGGCCGCGTCTTTGCTGAAAAGAGTTTCGAGATTTCCCCGCCGCAATAGGATCAGCGCAGAGCGCCGGCTTCCAGCATCGACAGTCTGTCGCCGCCGAAATTGGCGACGCGACAAAAAACGCCTCTCGCCGCCAGCTTGTCGCAAAGGGCCTTCGCCTTTTCCCGCGATGAAAAGCCGCCGCCAACGAGGCGCAGATATTCCCCTTTGCCTTCGATCGACACTTTCTCGACCCGCGGCTCTAAAAGGCCAAGTTCATCGGGGTTTTCCCGCTGCAGCTTTTTCCAGCCCGCGCTCGCCTCTTCGGCGTGACGATAAGAGGCAAGGTGAACGCCCCAAAGCACGCTCGTGAGCTTGATCTCCGTGCTCGCCGCCTCGTTCTCGAAGATCTGTTCGCTCGAAGCAAAGCTCGGCTGCACGAGCCGCGGCGATTCATCAATCGGCACCGGAGCGCCCGGAAGAGCGACATCGGCGTTCGGTGCGGCGACAACCGGGGCCGCCGGCGCTGTCGAAGGCGCGTTCTCGCCCGAGGAGCCGAGGGCGGCGGGACCATCCTTCAGCAAGGTTTCACCAGATTGCCCCGCAGGCGCCGACTGCTGCAACGCGGCGACCCGCGCCGCCGCGCGTTCAAGACCTTCAACTTTCGACTGGAGCGCGGCGTTCTCAGCCTTCAGTTTTTCCACTTCGGATTGCAGGCCGGTCGCCTCCGCACGCGCAATGCGAAGGTCTTCGGCGTGCGAAGCGACGAGATCGGGGTCGGGCTTGCCGCTCAAAACGGCGCAGCCCTGCGCCAGCGCAAGGAGACCGGCGATTGCGAGCCGCCTCGCCGTCATTGACGGCGCGGCCTTGAAAGCGCCGAAAGCTTGCCGCATTAGCCTCTCCGACCCCGACCACCCCAGTATCGATAGGACGTATAGCATGCCTGCAGCCGCCGTCGATTCGCAAATCGGGGTTGTCCGCACCGTCAAGGCGCTCCGGGCGCGGGTGGAGGGCTGGCGCGCGACCGGTCAGACAATCGGCCTCGTTCCGACCATGGGCGCGCTGCATGAGGGCCACCTTTCGCTCGTCCGCCGCTCGAACGGGCTCGTCGGACGCACGATCGCCAGCATCTTCGTCAATCCGGCCCAGTTCGCGCCGCATGAGGATTTCGCCTCCTACCCCAGGGACGAAGGCCGCGATCTCGACCTCCTGCAAAAGGCGAGGTGTCACCTCGCCTTCATCCCTTCGCCTGAAGAGATGTATCCGCAAGGTTTCCAGACGTCGGTCGCCGTCTCGCAGATCGCGCAAGGGCTCTGCGGCGCCTCGCGCCCGCACTTCTTCGGCGGCGTCGCGACAGTCGTCTGCAAGCTGATCAATCAGGCGCGCCCCGACATCGCGGTCTTCGGAGAAAAGGATTACCAGCAGCTCCTTGTCATCCGCCGCATGGCGAAGGATCTCAACATGCCGGTCGACATCATCGGCGCGCCGATCGTCCGTGAGACGGACGGTCTCGCCATGTCTTCGCGCAACGCGTATCTCAACGCAAACGAACGGTCGATCGCCGGCAAGCTCAACAGAATCCTGCAGGAACTCGCAGGCGATCTAAGGAACGGCGGCACGGTCGAGGAAACGCTGGAGAAGGGCCGCTCGGCGATTGGCGGCGCCGGCTTTTCGAAAGTCGACTACCTCGAAGTCAGAAGCGCCGAGCTTCTTGCGCCGATGGGCCCCGGCCCGATCGCCGAGCCCTCGCGCGTTTTCGCGGCCGTCATCCTTGGCAAGACGCGTCTCATCGACAACTGGCCGGTCGAGATCAGCGCGGGCTGAAAGCGCAAGGTCCGCCTGCGGACGGTTTCTCCATGAGCCCGATCGCGCCGCCGCGCGCCGTGCCGGCGACGGCGCCGGTCGAGACGTAGGCGAGAATTTCACCCAGTCCGTCCCCTGTGAAATCCGCATGCGCGATTTCATAGACGATCGTCTCGCTTTCCGCGGTCGCGAGTTTCCACACGCCTGCTTCAACCCTTAAGACCTCGGCGGGATCCGCCGACGCTTCGCCGAGACTGAAGGTCTGCGCGCGCGCCAGCGAACGCACATCGGCCTCATCGGCCCGGCCATCCGTAAAATGCGAAGATCTGGCGGGCCTTGCATCGACCAGCATCGATAAAGCGCCGCAGGCGCGTTTGAAATATTCCTCGCGCCGCATGTCGGCGCTGGAAAGGGCGTACCACCCCTCTGCGATCATCGCGTCATATTCGGCGCAGGTGCGCGCGACGTTCGCCTGATCGGCGGCGTTCCGTCCGGCCAGATTGACCTCGGTTGGAGCGCCGTCGCCGGCGACGACGGGACGGTCGCGCAGCGCGTCGAACTGGGCGGGAGTGAAGCATCCGCGCGTCATGCCGTCGACCAGGGGGAAATTGCTCTCGACGCAGACTGTCGCCTTCGCCCTCAGCGTTGCCGGCATCTCGACCGGCGACTTCTGATTGCGCATGACGGTTACGCCAGTCGCCGCCGCAGCGAGCGCGCCCGCGGCGCCAAGCCCGATCATCGTCCGCTTCGCCATGACGTCACCTTCTCACAGCAACCCAAGTTCGGCGAGCGCCAAGCGCAAATCCGCCGCCTTCGACGCGATGTCGCGCGGCGCGTCTTCTTCCTTAAGATAGCGCCAGCCTTGAAAAGCGCGTCGCGACTGAGCTTCGGTCGGAACGAGCGTCGGATCAAGCATGATCGCGCAGCGCTCGATCCCGTCCTCGCCGGTGCGCAATTCAAGGTCGAGAATTTTCTGGCGCGCCAGCGCGGCGTGCGCAAAAGTGCGTGCGGTTTTGCGCCAAACGCCGCGCTAACATAAGAGCTTGATCAGGGGGCCCCGATCCCGAATCGGGGTCCCCTGATCTAGGACGACGCCGCGGATCATCCAATAGATCGACCCGCCGTTGAGAATCTCATCCCTCCAGCGCGAAAACATCCGGGCTCATGAGTGTGGACGGCGCGCCTGCCCGCTTTATTGTCGGCGGCGACGCTGCGCGCGATCCGCCCCTCAAGGTCGGCGACGCTATCAGCCCCGGCGCAGAGCTTTATGAGATGCGATACCATCCGACTACGGAAAATCCCGCATCCGGCCTTATTCGGCGGCGCGGAGACGAGCGAATTCCTGCGCGCGCTGGCGCTTCAGGTCATGGCGCGCGACGCGTTTCACAAGGATATAAAGGATAAAGTAGCAGATCGCCGCGCCGATCGCCGCGAGCCACATCGGCAGGTTTTCGAAGATCGCCACAAAGCGGTCGTAGCCAAGCCCGATCGACTCGGCGAAGCGGGGAAACTCCTGACCGATCAGGAGAACGCCGCCAAGGCCGGTCATGGCGAGAGCGAGAAGCCCTGCGAGAATGGCGCCGATAGTGACGCCCATGTCGGCGTGTTCTTCCGCCTTCGTGATGATCATCTTCGTCGGATCGACTGAAAGCGCCTGCGTTGCTGCAAAGAGCGCGCGTGAACGCGCCGCCATTTCCTCGTTCGACAGGGTCAACGCCTTGCCTTGGGCCTTGCGGTCGAAATCAACGACTGGCGAGGCCTTCAATTCGCGGTCTGACTTGAAGTCGAGTTCGCATTCGGGCGCCGGGCGAACATCCGCCGTCGGAACGACAAGCGAGGCGTCGGTCGGCATCAGAAAGAGCGACTTCTCCGCGGCGCGGCGGCGCACGAGCCCGTCGAGCGCAACAAGTTCGCCGTTGACCCGGGCCTTCGTCCACATCTCAAAGGCGCGCGCGGCGGCGAGCTTGTCGCCTTCGTTAAGTTTCCTGAGGACCGTCGACCGTTTCCAGTTCGTCTCGCCGATATTGAAGACAAGCGAGACGATCGCGTCGTGCTCATTCTGGTTAAGGGGCGCGCGAACCGTATCGGCGATGAGCTTCTCGATCGGCTGCACATCCTGGCGCAGCAGCCGTTCAGCATCGCCTTCGCTGACGCTCATGCCATGC
>JBMOOR010000047.1:0-3170 GCA_049324555.1 Pseudomonadota bacterium
CGCAATTACGACATCCGCAAAAACCTCCTCAAATTCGACGACGTCATCAACGATCAGCGCAAAGCGATCTACGAGCAGCGCAAGGAATTCATGGCGGCGAGCGAGGTTGACGACATCGTCGCCGACATGCGCGATCAGCTCGTCAACGACCTTGTCGCCGAGCACATCCCGCCGAAATCCTACGCCGAACAGTGGGACGTCGAGGGATTGGAGAAGAAGCTCGAAGAAATATTCGGCCGCGCTTTCCCGGTCGCCGAATGGGCGAAGCAGGAAGGCGTCGCCGATGTCGAGATCGTCCAGCAACTGACGAAGGCCGTCGGCGATCATGCGGCCAAACGAGCGACCGAAATCGGCCCCGAGGTCATGCGCCGGATCGAGAAGTCGATCCTGCTCCATGTTCTCGACACCAATTGGCGCGAGCATCTGCAAATGCTCGATCATCTGAGATCGGTCGTCTGGATGCGCGGCCACGCGCAGCGCGATCCGATCAACGAGTTCAAGACCGAGGCGTTCGCGCTCTTTGAAACGCTGCTCGACGGCCTTCGCCGCGACGTGACGCGCATGCTGATGCGCATTCAGGTGCAGCGCGCGGAAGACGCAGCGCCCCGCCCGAAAGCGCCGCAGCGCACGATAGAAAGCCACGTCAATCCGCAGACCGGCGAGAACGAAGTCGCGCTCGCCGAAGCCGCCGCCAAGGAACGATTAAAGCGCGGCGCATCGGCGGGCCTTGGCACGATGACCGGCTTTGCGCGCGCGCAAACGGTCGATGTCACAAAACCCGAAACCTGGGGAACGGTGCCGAGGAACGCCCCCTGCCCGTGCGGATCGGGGCAGAAATACAAACACTGCCACGGCGCGATTTAACGCCGTTGCGCCTATCGCCGCTCCAACAGGTGACGCGCATCAAGCCTTGGGCGCTATGCGCCGGTCATGGCAGTGCCGACTTTCGGCGCCTGTCGCCTCGCGCTTGCGCCCTATGGCCGCCAAGCCTCGATCAGTGTTCGCAGTTTCATCTTGACAGTCCCGGCGTCGGCGCCGCCGAGCCGCCCGATCCGCCGCACAATCCGGCCGGCGTCGACCGTCGCGATCTTCACCGGCCTCACCAGCGACGGCGCCGGCAGTCCGGCGGCGTCGAGATTGCCGATTTCGACATCGCAATCCCAGCGGGGATTTGATGCGCTCGTTATCATGGCGAGCCAGACGAGGCCGTAATCTGCAGCCATGCTGGAAGCGCTGAGGACGAGCGCGGGACGCCGCTTTTCCGCGAGCCTGTCCGAATAGGGAAACGGCACGACAACGACATCGAAGGCTGACGGCGCGTCAGAGGTTGCGGTAGGCTTTTTCATCCGCTTCCCCCGCCCATTCGGTGAAGACTGCGAAGGGATCGTCTTCCGCCTCAGGCGCCGCACGTTCGATCATGACGCGGTTTCCCTCAAACCGGTAGCGTAGGCTGTCGCCAGGTTTCAGGCCGAGCTTTTCGCGCACGGCTTTGGGAATGACCGTCTGCGATTTGCTGGATATGCGAGAAAATGGCGCGCTCATCGGTAAGAAAGTAAGACATCTTACTTCTTAAGGCAAGCCGCTGTTGCGGCCGGCGGCGAGCCGCCGCACTCTCCTGCCGCTGGAGGGCGCTCCATGAAAAGACCTGCGGTCGTTATCGCCGCATCGGCGCTCGTCGCCGTTTTCCCGGCCGGCTGCGGGCCGATGTCGAAATCCTCGCGCGACAAGCCGGGCGCGGGCGCCGTCATCTATGAAGCGACGATCATCACCATGGATCCCGCGCGCCCGTCGGCGACCGCCGTCGCCGTCAAGGACGGCAAGGTGCTCGCCGTCGGCGACATCGACGATCTCGTCGAAGGCTATTCCGGCGCCATGGTCGACGAGAGTTTCGCGCGGCTGACGATCCTTCCGGGTTTCATCGACGTTTCCGCAAGCGTCATCGATGGCGCGCGGCCCGCCGCCGCAGGCGTTACAAGCGTCGCCGACGCCGCCTGGCGCGGCGAAGCGGACAAAGGCGCAATTGCGGCGCGCTGGGGCTCGCCGGAGCGCTCAGGATACGGACTTTATCTCGTCGCGGACGAGACCGCTTTCGGCGCCGCCTATGGCGATGAAGCTCCGGGCATGATCGGCGATCTCGCCTCGGGCGCCGTTCCGGCGCCGGCGCCGGTCCTTCCTTTCGCCGCCTTCGCGGCTGCGTCTTGCTCCGAAAATGCGGCGGACGCGCCCGCGAGCGAACTCGCCGCCGCCTTTGCGCCCTATTGGACGGCGTCGCTCGGACCCCGCATCCGCGCCGACAACGAAGCCGCGCGCGCACGCGTCTTTGCCGCCCTTGAGGCGCTGCTGCGGGGAGGCGCCGGGAGGCGCGCGATCATCGAAGTCGCGGGCCCGATCGGCGCCGACGAATTGGCGCGCGCCGCCATGCTCGGCGCCGGCGTCATCGCATCCGACGATGAGCTCCTTGAAGGATGCGCGGCGGCGCAACCGGTTAAAGATGACGAAGTCGACGACGCTGAAGCGGCGGGAAGTGAAGTCAGTGAGCCGGTCGCGCCGCTCACGGGACGCATCGCGCTCTCCTCACGCGCTCTCGGGCTCGTCCCCTTGCGCGCCGCGGGAGCGCGAATAGAAGCCGGCGAAGGCTTGCGGCTTTCGCCGTGGGAAGCCCTTGAGGCGATCACCATCGATGCGGCGTTCGCGCTCGGCCGCGAAGCTGAAATCGGCTCGATCGCACCCGGCAAGCGCGCCGATTTCACCGTTCTTTATGGAAATCCGCTGGCGACCGCCGCCGAAGAGTGGGGCGCAATCCGCATCTGGGGGACGATCCGCGGCGGCGAATTGCGGCCGCAGGCAGCCGTTGCAGGAAGCGAGTGAGCGCTCGCTACTTATTCCTTCCTCTCCCGCCTCGCCCGGCCGGTTGATCGTCCGCTTGCTGACTTCCGCCGCCGGTTGAAATTCTGGAATCTTCGCCTACGGAAAATCGCGCCTCGATCGCCGTTAACGACGATTCGTCAGAAAAATTTTTCGCGCTGATTCTCTTGGGAGATTCCAAACCGTCCCCCTCCTTATCCCCCAGGTTATCCCCCACCTTATCCCCCTCCTTATCCTACAACTTATCCCCCTCCCTTTTGGATGATTTAGCGTCTGGTCATTCCGGATCTTGGTCGCACCGCTTC
>JBMOOR010000048.1:0-3143 GCA_049324555.1 Pseudomonadota bacterium
GAAGAGGCGCGCGCGTCGCGATGGTCAAGGACGGGATCGCGGGTCCTGCGCGCCAGATCGAGGCGAGACGGGTTCCCTCGCGCGGCCTCATTGCGGTCGCCAGCCGCAGCCATCGCTCTCCTGAAACCGATGAGTTCCTGTCGAGGCTCGATGTCGCCGACTTCGCCGCGGCTGGGTCTTCGCTCAAATTCTGCCTGATTGCGGAAGGAGCCGCCGACGTCTACCCGCGCTTAGGCCGCACCATGGAATGGGACACCGCGGCGGGGCAAGCGGTGCTCGAGGCGGCGGGCGGCTCCGTTCTCGTCTTCGGGACCGAGGCGCCGCTTCACTACGGAAAAGCTGAACGCGGCTTTGACAATCCGCATTTCATCGCCTGGGGAAGGCGATAGCCAGTCCTTCCCATCTCATCTTGTTGGAAAAAAGGGGCGACGCCGTCGCGCGATCATCCGGACGCTCATCAAATGAAAACGGCGGCCCGATTCCGAACCGCCGTTTCATTCGTAACCGAACGAATTCCTAGAAGTGGAACCGGGCGGTGACGCCGATGGTGCGCGGCTGGTTAACATGGAATCCAAGGCGAGCGCGGCCGCCGCGTTCGCGATCGAAGGCCAAGAGCGCGTTTTCATCGAACAGGTTGTTCGCGTAAACGAGCAGTTCCCAAGCTTCGAAATCGATGCCCGCCGTCAAGTTGAAGATCTGATAATCGGGCAATTCAAGATCGAGCACAGTCGCATCCGTGCCCGGCGCGCCGAGGAACGGCAGACCGGAAACGAAACTGGTCGGATTATTTTCCTGATCGCCAGGCTGCGTGAAACGCGATCCGACATGCTGGAAGGTCGCAGCGATGTAGCCTTCATGCGACATCACGGGGAATGAATATGACGCTGTCGCCGCAATCTGGAATTGAGGAACGGAGGCCAGCCTGTTGCCGTCGCGGACGCCACCGATCACATCCGTCGGATCGACTGTCGTGTTGTTCGGCACGGTCGAATCGAATTCCGATTCGAGCCATGTGCCGGCGACAGTGAGCGCGAGGCCTTCGGCGGGCTCATAACCAAGCTCCCATTCGACGCCCATCGTGTGCGCATCGGGAACGTTGAACGAAATCCGTGACGAGCACGAACCCGCATCCAAGGTGACCTGAAGGTTTTTAACGTCGTTATAGAAGCCGGCGACATTCGCGGTGAACGCCCCGCTCTTCATCTTTACGCCGCCTTCGTAGTTCCAGAGCGTTTCATCTTCATAGGTCTGGAAGCCGCCGAAAATCGCAAGGTCGGCCGGCGTGCAAAGCGTTGCGTTCAACGGATCGTTGACGCCGCCGAGCCGGAAGCCCTTGGATACCTGCGCATTCACCTGGATATCGTCGGTGACGTCATAGGCGATGATCCCTCGCGGAGAGAATCCATCCGACTTGGTCGTGTCGGTGCGATTGTCGCCGTTCGAGAAAAGACCGCCCGAAACGAATGCGCGCTCCTCCTTGAAATCATAATAGCGCGCGCCGCCGGTGACATGGAGACGATCCGTCAGATGCGCCGTGCCTTCCGCAAAAACAGCGAATTGCTTGATGTCGTAAGGAAGATCGGCGTTGTACGGCGAATCCGCGCCAAAACCGTTGGCGACCGCTGCTGACGTGCCGGCGCCGAACCGAAGATCGGTGAAGACGTCATAGCCCGGCGTCGGCAGCCGCTGTGAATAGTCGCGGTCGATCTTCGTATAAAAGACGCCGAGCAGCCAATCGAGGGAGCTGTCATCGTAGTCGGAAGCGATGCGAGCTTCCTGAGTGAAGGTTTCAAGAGCCGTGCGGTCCTTGAGATTCGACGGGATGAACAAAGCCGCAGGATCATAGCCGAGATCAATCGACACGGAGTGAGTAAGCGCGCTCGCGTCGCGGCTGACGAGAATATTGCGTTCGGTCCAGCTCGTGATCGAGGTGAAATCGACCGCGCCCCAATCCCAACCGACGGTTACATCGCCGATCGACGTTTGATCGCGGAACTGTTCGCGCAACAAGAGATGCTGCTGATTTTCCGCAAATGTGACAGGCGGACGCGTGGTCGTGAACGGGTTAGCATAAATGTTGAAGACTTCCTGACGATTGAAGCCGTTGACGTCGACATCCTGATAGACAAAGCGCGGCGTAACGGAGAAGCCTTCCCACGGTTCGAGTCGAAGCGCCGCGCGGAAGCCGTAGCGTTCGCCGTCATTGACGTCTTCATCGACCGTCCCGCCTTCGCGGAAGGCGTCAATGAAGCCGCCATATTCGGTCCAGTAACCGACGAGACGGAACGCCGCCTTATCGCCCAAGGGCGCATTCACCATGAACTTGCCATGGCCGCCGGTCCCGCCATCCTTGATGAAATTGACGCCGCCCTCGACCGTCGCTTCGAATTCGTCGAGGTTCGGTTGATTGGTGATGTAGCGAATGGTGCCGCCGATCGAACCCGAGCCGAAAAGCGTTCCTTGCGGTCCGCGCAGCGTTTCGACGCGGTTGAGATCGAAGAGATCGAGATCCGGCTGGAACAGCGACAGCGAGATCACCGATTCATCGAGGTAGACGCCGACCTGCTCCTTAACGCCCGGCTGGTCGCGGACGATCTGGCCGGCGGACACGCCCCTGAGGCCGATCTGGCTCTGGCCCGGCCCGAGGTTCTGGATCGCGAGACCGGCGACGTTGCGCGACAGGTCTTCAATGTTCTGCGAGCCGGTCTTTTGGATGTCGTCTTCAGTCTGCGCGTTGACCGAGAAGGGAACGTCCTGCAGCGACTGCGCACGCTTCGTCGCGGTGACGATGATTTCATCGTCGGTCTCGTCCTGTGCGAAGACCGGGCCCGCTATCAGCGCGAGGGCCGCCGCCGAACCGAGCAGTGCAATCGTCATTTTTTTCATGGTCTTCTCCTTGATCTTGGTGACGTTAATTATCAGGAGATCATGGATTCCTACGACGCATCCAGCGTGCGGAGGCATGCTGGCGGCGAAATCCCAAGGCTTGTGGAGTTGTGATCACACCTCGGGGGTCGCCGCTTTCTCGGCCTGGTTTTTTCGGCCAAGGGCGTGACAGGTTCTGCCAGGACGTTTTCCGATCAAGTGGAATCCGGTTGATCGAAGAAAATGCCCCACTCTTGGGTCTTGAGCAGGCTTCGCGC
>JBMOOR010000049.1:0-13687 GCA_049324555.1 Pseudomonadota bacterium
GTTTCGTCGCGCCGCCCGGCTGGACTTGTCTTGGCCGAGGGCGGCGCGAGGGTTTGAGCAAGGGTTGATGGGCATGCGCGTCATTCGTCGGATTGCATTTTCGGTCGTCGCAGGGACGGCGCTGGCGATAGGGCCGGCGTCGGCGGGCACAAAGGATCGGGTTGAGGCGCTCGAAGCGGCGGTCGCGCAATTACAGGCTGCATCACCCGCAGCGCTCGACGCCAATGCGAAGATTGATCGCCTCGAACGGGAAGTCCGTGTGCTGACCGGTCGTATCGAAGAGCTGACGCACGAACTTGAAGAAACGCGCGCGCGCCTTGATTCCGTAACGGCGGCGGTCGCAGGGGACGCCTCCGGCGGCCCGGTCAATCTCTCCGGCGCACCGGCGGGCGGCAACGATCTCATCGCCAACGAGATCACCCGGGCGCAAAGCGCGGGACCTGAGGTGACGCCGCCGCTCGATCCGGAAGCGGCGTACGCCTACGCATCGGAATTTCTGGTGACCAGCGATTATGCGCGCGCGGAAAAAGCGTTCGCAATGTTTCTTGAATCTTTCCCGAATCATCCGCGTGCGGCGGATGCGCGCTTCCGTCTTGGCGAAGTCTACCTTGCATCCGGCAAGAATGCGGAAGCTGCTGACACCTTCATCGCCTTCATTCGCGCCTATCCGAACAGCGCGCGCGGCGCTGAGGCGTATCTGAAACTCGGCACCGCCTTTTCGCGCCTCAACCAGTCGGGAGAAGCCTGCAAGGTCTTCAAGACGCTGAAGACGAAATATCCGACTGCCGCGCCCGCTGTCCTGCAGCGGACGGATGTCGAGATGGCCCGCATCGACTGCCGCTAGACGTGGACGAGCGACCGGAGTTTGCTGCCCCGCCGATCGATCCGGCGGGGTTTTGCACCCTTTGGCGGCGGTTCGGCGAGCCGCGCCGACTTGTTCTCGCGGTCTCCGGCGGTTCCGATTCGATGGCGTTGATGCGCCTCGCGGCGCCATTGCGGGCGGACGGCCTTGCCGAGATCTCCGTCGCGACTGTCGATCACGGGTTGCGGCCTGAGGCGCGGCTCGAAGCCGAGATGGTCGGGCGCGAAGCGGACGCGCTCGGGCTCGATCATGCGATCTTGATCTGGGCTGGAGACAAGCCCTCGACCGGTCTTCAGGCGGCGGCGCGCACCGCACGCTATCGCCTCCTCGTGGCTCATGCTGAAACGCGCAGCGCGGAGGCGATCATGACCGCGCATACCGCCGAGGATCAGGCAGAAACAGTTTTCATGCGCCTTCAGCGCGGATCCGGCCCGCGCGGCCTCGCCGGCATGGCGGAGGAAACGCTGGTTGCGGCCGGCGCCTCTGATCCGATCCGCTTGCTGAGGCCGCTGCTTTCATTTCGCCGGCAAGGACTGCGCGACTATCTCCAGAAAGCCGGCGCGCCTTTCGTTGATGATCCGAGCAATGAGAATACGGCGTTCGAGCGCGTCCGCATCCGGCGCCTTCTGCAAACGCTTGAAGCCGAGGGCGCTCTGACTGTCGAAGCACTTGTCCAATCAGCTGCCGCCTCACGCGCGCTCGCGCGCCGGATGGAGGCGGCGGAGAATGCTCGCTTCGCTGAACTTGCCGGAGCCTTTGATGCGCTCGGAGGGGCGAGCGTCAACTTATCCTCCTTAGCTGTGGAAGACTTGCCGATCCTTGCGCGCCTCATCCACGCCGTCGGCGGAGGAGATCATCCGCCAACGCAGATGACGACGGCTGACGCATGGGCGAAAGCCCTTGCCGGGAGGACGGCGACGCTTGGCGGCGCCGCGCTCGGCGTTGGCGAGGACCGGCTCCGGATCTGGAGGGAGCCCGCCGCGGTTCTCGGCCGGGCCGGCGTCGCTCCGCTTGCCCCGGTCGACCTCGCGCCGGGCGAACGGATTCTCTGGGACCGTCGGTTTATCATCGTCAATCCCTCCGGCGCCGAGGCGAGGCTTGAGCCGCTCGGAAATGCAGCGCCCGTCTTCGCCGCTTCGACCCGCGAAGCGGAGATGCTCGCCGCCGCGCCGCGCCTCATCCTTGGCGGCGGAGAGAGCATCATCGCGGGCGAAAGCCCCTTTTTTCGCCCGCTCGCCGAGGAGCGATTTTTCCTGCGGGTTAACCGGTTTCATTAGAATTGCATAATTGTGAAGTCCGGCCGTGGCGCCGGGCTTCCTTAACACCTATCTTCTAGGCTGAACGCCTGGCCGGAAAGGACTCCTGGATGAACGGACGCAATCTCCTGATATGGGGCCTCGTCTTCGTCTTTTTCATTATCGTGTTGCAAAGGTTCGAATTCTCGAAGCCCGGCCCGGCGGCGGAGCGTCTTTCCTATTCAGAATTCGTCACGCGCATCGATGTGGGCGATATCAAGACGGCTGAAATCGACAAGGAGAATGTCAAGGGCGTCCTTGGGGACGGTAAGGCGTTCGTCACGGCGATTCCCGAAGGATCAGGCGTTGCGATCGCCGACAAGCTCAATCAGTCCGGCGCGCAGACGAAGATCACCCCGGAGGAAGAGCTGCCGCTTGTCCTGTCGGTTCTTTTCAACATCCTGCCGTTCGTTATTTTTCTCGCCTTTTTCTTCTTCGTGGTGCGCCAGATGCAGGGCGCCGGCGGCAAGGCGATGGGTTTCGGCAAGAGCCGCGCAAAACTTCTGACCGAGCGTCAGGGCCGCGTCACCTTTGACGACGTCGCCGGCATCGACGAGGCCAAGGAAGAACTGGAAGAGATCGTCGAGTACCTTAAAGACCCGATGAAATTTCAGAGACTGGGCGGCAAGATTCCGAAGGGCGCGCTCCTCGTCGGTCCGCCGGGCACAGGCAAGACGCTTCTCGCGCGCGCAATCGCCGGCGAAGCGAATGTGCCGTTTTTCACGATTTCGGGCTCTGACTTCGTCGAGATGTTTGTCGGCGTCGGCGCGAGCCGCGTGCGCGACATGTTCGATCAGGCGAAGAAGAATGCGCCGTGCATCATCTTTATCGACGAGATCGACGCCGTCGGACGCCATCGCGGCGCCGGGCTCGGCGGCGGCAATGATGAGCGCGAACAGACCTTGAACCAACTCCTCGTCGAAATGGACGGATTTGAATCGAATGAGGGCATCATTCTCATCGCAGCGACGAACCGGCCGGACGTTCTCGATCCTGCTCTGCTTCGCCCCGGCCGTTTCGACCGCCAAGTCGTCGTTCCGAACCCGGACGTTGTCGGCCGCGAGAAAATTCTCAACGTGCATGCGAAGAAAGTGCCGCTCGCGCCCGATGTCAATCTGCGCACGATCGCGCGCGGGACACCCGGATTTTCCGGAGCCGATCTCGCCAATCTTGTCAATGAAGCGGCCCTCCTCGCGGCGCGGCGCGGCAAGCGGTTTGTCACTTCGAAGGAATTCGACGACGCCAAGGACAAGGTGATGATGGGCGCCGAACGTCGCTCGATGGTGATGACGGAAGAAGAAAAGATGCTGACCGCCTACCATGAGGCGGGGCATGCGGTGGTGGCGTTGTCCGTTCCCGGATCAGACCCCGTGCACAAAGCGACCATCATCCCTCGGGGGCGCGCGCTCGGCATGGTGCAGTATCTGCCCGAACGTGACCGCTACTCATTTTCGCTTGAGCAGATGCGCGCGCGGCTGGCGAGTGCGATGGGAGGTCGCGTTGCCGAGGAGTTGAAATTCGGTCCCGATAAAGTGACCTCCGGCGCCTCATCGGACATCGAATACGTCACCCGACTCGCGCGCGCGATGGTGACAAAATACGGCTTGTCCGAAAAGCTCGGACCTATCGCGTATGCTGAAGATGAGGGCGAAGTGTTCCTCGGGCAATCGATCGCGCGCACCAAGTCGATTTCATCGGAGACAGCCAAGACGATCGAAGATGAGATCAAACGTTTCGTTACGGAAGGCTACGAGAAGGCGCGCCAAATCCTGATTGATCGCAATGTTGATTTCGAACGGCTCGCGCAGGCCCTCCTCGAATTTGAAACGCTAACCGGCGAAGAGATCAATGCGCTCCTGCGCGGCGAGAAAATTGTCCGCAAGGAGCCGACCGACCTCGGCGAAGCCCCGCCGCCTGCGTCCGTGCCGTCGGCTGGGGGCGCCGCGCGCCCCGGATCCGAAGCCGGTCTT
Organism: Pseudomonadota bacterium; assembly: GCA_049324555.1. Lineage (GTDB taxonomy): Bacteria > Pseudomonadota > Alphaproteobacteria > Caulobacterales > Parvularculaceae > Amphiplicatus. The sequence goes on from JBMOOR010000049.1 coordinate 4,128, forward strand.
AGTCCGCGCCCCGCCGGCGCCTGATGGGCGGCCTTGGGCCGCGGCGCCTCGATCTTGATGGGCCGCTTCACTCGGTTCAGTCTCCGGCGGAATACATCTCGCAGGAGACGCGTCGTGCGACTGTGCGCCATTGCTTCAATCTCGATCTTGATTCTCTCATGCTGGGATTCGCGAGAGTCGCAGGCTGTCGCCCGCGACGCGCTCGAAGCTGCGCCCGCGCAAAAAGAACAGGCGCACTGGACGTATGAGGATCAGGCCCACTGGAGTGAGACGAGCGAGGCCGCAAAAGCATGCGCGATCGGAACGCGTCAGTCGCCGATCGAACTCCGTGAGCAGGCGCTGATTGACGAGCCCGATCTTTCATTCAACTACCAATCCGGCGTCGGCGCGATCTTCAACAACGGCCATTCGATCGAAGTGGCGGCGCCGCAGGGGCAGGGAATGACGACGGGCGGCGAGGTTTTCACACTGATGCAGGCGCACTTCCATGACCCGAGCGAGCACCATCTCGGCGGCGCCGCCTTTCCCTTGGAAATGCATCTCGTCCACCGCGACGCCGGCAATCGCCTCGCCGTTATCGGCGTTTTGTTCAGGGAAGGATCCGAGAATGCGGCGTTGGCGCGTCTGTGGGAAGCGGCTCCTTTGGAGCGCGGCAAAGACAACGCTGTCGCGGCAGAATTCGACGCATCGGCGTTTCTGCCGCCAAGCCGCGTGCATTTTGAATATGAGGGGTCGCTGACGACCCCTCCTTGCACGGAAGGCGTGCGCTGGTTCGTCATGCGAACGCCAATGGAAGCTTCGGCGGCGCAGATTGACTTCCTCAGTTCGCAGATCGGGAAAAATGCGCGCGCCATTCAGTCCCTGAACGCCCGCACGATCACTGAGGGCGAATAGACTTGTTTCGCGACCGCGCATGAAAATCGGCTTTCTGTTCAATCACGACGCCGGCCACCAGGCGTTTCATTTGTTGCCTATCATAAACGCTTATGCGTCGATGCGTCCGGAAGACGATGTCAGGGCCTATGTCGGCGGGGAAGCAATGCTTGAGGCGGTGAACGCCGGCCTGACGCCGGGGCGCGGGCGCGTCGCACTGGTGGATTTGCCGCTACCGCCGATTGTAGGCAGCGTGCTTCGCGCGGTCGACACTGTCGCCCCCGCGAGCCGGCTCGCACGCCTTCGGTATAATCTCGAACTCTTTCGCGATCTCGACGCTCTGGTCGCGCCCGAGCGGACGTGTCTTCTTCTCAAGGATCTTATCGGGCCATCGCTGAAGTTCATCCATTGCCGTCACGGCGCCGGCGATCGCGCGATGGGGTTTCATCCGTCGCTGAAGAACTTCGACCTTCTGCTTCTGCCGGGCCCAAAATTCGTGCGCCGCCTTGAGGAGGTCGGCGCTCTCAACGAAGGTAATCAGTATTCTTTCATCGGTTATCCGAAGTTCGATGCGGTCGCGCTGAAAGCGCCGCCAAAGAATTTCTTCGGGAATCCAAACCCGACCGTTGTTTACAATCCGCATTTTTCGCCAGAACTGTCTTCATGGTTCAAAATGGGCGAGGCCGTTCTCGACTGGTTCTCGGCCAATCCCGATCTCAATGTCATCTTCGCGCCGCATGTCATGCTGTTCAAACGGCGCTATCACGTCGAGGCGTCATCGTTGAAATTTGCAGTGCGACACAGCCTTCCGGCGCGCTTCGCGAACCGGTCCAACATTCTGATCGATGTCAACTCGACGCGCCTTTTCGATATGAGTTATACGCTTTCAGCCGATCTCTATCTCGGCGACGTTTCAAGCCAAGTGATGGAATTCATCGCACAGCCGCGCCCTTGCGTCTTCATCAATGCGCACAGGTTGAAGTGGGAGAACGACGAGGCCTTCGCAGCCTGGAAGCTGGGGCGGGTCGTCAACCGGATCGAAGATCTCGGGCCCGCAATCCGCAGCGCACTTGCGAATCGGCGCGAATTCGCAGGCGCGCAGAGGGCGCACTTCGCCGACACATTCGATCTGACCGAAGAGCCTTCCGCCGCGCGCGCCGCGCGCGCCATTGCGCATTACCTCGAAGACCGGATGACCTTCAGACCTTAAGCGAGACAATGATGAGACGTTTTTCGCCCGCACTCCTTTTCGCCTTCGCCGCCGCATCTTGCGCAAGCGCGTCGGCGTCGAGCGCAATGACGAACGCACCCTCGCTCTGGGCCGCGTCGAATCCCGACTGGGTCGAGCCGATTGAACCATTCCGCATTCATGGAGACATTTTCTATGTTGGAACGCGGGGGCTCTCGAGTTTCCTCATTGCGACGCCGGAAGGGCATTTCTTGATTGACGGAGGGCTTCCTGAGAATGCGCCGATCATCGCCGCCAATATCGGGAAGCTCGGCTATGATGTTAAAGACATCAAATATCTGTTGAACAGCCACGCACATTTCGATCATTCGGGCGGGCTCGCAGCGCTCAAGGAAGAGACTGGCGCGACGATGATCGCGAGTGAAGGCGACAAATGGGCGCTTGAGACCGGCCTTGTTCCGGGATCGGAGAATGATCCGGACATGGCGGCGCCGCCCGTGAAAGTCGATCGCACGATCGGCGACGGGGAAAACTTGACGCTCGGCGGCGTTATGTTGACCGCGCGTCTGACCCCCGGCCACACAGAGGGCTGCACATCCTGGACGATGAATTCGAGCGGTAGGGAGGTTCTCTTCTTCTGCAGCGCAACCGTCGCTGCGAACAGGCTGATCGGCCCCCCGCAATACGAAGGCATCGTCGAGGATTACCGGGCAACGTTTGCGAGGACGAAGGATTGGCGACCTGACATCTTACTCGCCAATCATCCGGGGTTCTTCGACATGGAAGAAAAGCGCGCGCGGCAAGTCGCCGGCGATGAAGCCGCTTTTGTCGACGCTGAGGGATTTCCCGCAATGATGACGAAGCTCGAAGCCGCCTTCGAAAAGGCGTTCGCCGAGCAAACGGCGAAAGCGGAAAAGCGGTGAGCGCACCGCGCCGCCCGCTGATCATGGGCGTCGTCAATGTGACGCCGGATTCCTTTTCCGACGGCGGCTCGTTTCTCGACCCAGCTCATGCGATCGAACACGGACTAAAACTCGTCGAAGAGGGAGCGGCGATTCTGGACGTCGGCGGGGAATCGACGCGCCCCGGCTCGGATCCGGTCGCGGAAGAGACAGAGCTTGCGCGCGTTCTCCCTGTTATCAGAGGTTTGGCGACCCAGACAGCAACGGCGATTTCAATCGACACGCGAAAGCCCACCGTCGCCCGCGCGGCGGTCGAGGCCGGCGCCTCAATCTGGAATGACGTGTCCGCGCTCAGTTTTTGCGACGACAGCATTTCGACCGCCGCCGATCTCGACTGCCGCATCGTCCTCATGCATGCGCAGGGCGACCCTAAGACGATGCAGAACGCCCCTCGCTATGACGATGTCGTTGAAGAGATCATTGCAAACCTTTCCCGACGTATCGCCCTGTGCGAAGCTGCGGGTGTTGCGCGCTCGCGCCTTATCGCCGACCCCGGCGTCGGCTTCGGCAAGACGCTCGACCATAATTTATCAATTCTCGCCTACCTCGACCGCTTCGCCGTCCTTGGCGTGCCGATCCTGCTTGGAGCCTCGCGCAAGCGCTTCATCGCCGACCTCGACCGGCAGAGGCCGGCCGCGAGCAGGCTCGGCGGCTCGATCGCAGCGGCTCTTGTCGGGGCCTGCCGCGGCGCGGCAATTGTAAGGGTTCACGACGTTGCAGCGACCCGGCAGGCGCTTTCGGTCGCTTCGGCCATAGATTCGGCCCGTTCGCCGCGTTAAGGGATTGATGGGTTCGGCGTCATAAAATGCAGCCGGATGAAGGAGACGTGGGCCATGCGCGGGGATGAAGAGGCGCCGACCTCAGCGAAAACCGAGCGCGCAATATTCGGCACGGACGGCGTTCGCGGCCTCGCCAACAAGGGCGCGATGACGCCTGACTCGATTCTGCGCCTTGGCATGGCGGTCGGCCGCTATTTTCGCAATGGCGAGCATCGCCATCGCGTCGTGATCGGCAAGGACACTCGCCTTTCGGGCTATATGATTGAGCCCGCGCTGACCGCGGGGTTTGCGGCATCGGGGATGGACGTCTTTCTCCTTGGACCTTTGCCGACGCCGGCGATGGCGATGCTGACGCGGAGCCTTAGGGCCGATCTTGGCGTCATGATCTCCGCATCTCACAATCCGTATCAGGACAATGGCGTAAAATTTTTCGGCCCGGACGGCTACAAGCTCTCGGATGCGGCCGAACTCGAAATTGAACGACTGATGGCGGAACCTGCGACTGAAGGGCTCGCCGCTTCGGCCGATCTCGGACGCGTCAAGCGCATCGACGACGCCGGCGCGCGCTACATTGAATTCGCCAAGAACGCGTTTCCGCGCGGCCTATCGCTCGAAGGACTTCGCATTGTCGTTGATTGCGCCAACGGCGCCGCTTATCGCGTCGCCCCGACAGTCCTTTGGGAGCTCGGAGCAGAAGTCAAAGCGATCGGCGTCGAGCCGAACGGCTTCAATATCAATCAGGATTGCGGGTCGACAGCGACGAAGGCCCTGCAGGCGGCGGTAGTCGAATATCGCGCTGATATAGGCATCGCGCTCGACGGCGACGCCGATCGCGTCATCATCTGCGATGAAAAGGGTCGCACCATCGATGGCGACCAGATTCTTGCGCTCATCGCCCGTTATCTCAAAGGGCGCGGCGAACTAAAGGGCGGCGGCGTCGTTTCGACCGTCATGGCCAATTTCGGCCTCGAAAAATATCTGGCGGGCCTCGGCCTCAGTCTTGAGCGCACCAGGGTCGGCGACCGCTATGTCGTCGAAGCGATGCGCGCCAAACGCATGAATGTCGGCGGCGAGCCATCCGGCCACATCGTCCTCAGTGACTATTCAACGACGGGTGACGGCCTAATCACGGCGCTGCAGGTGCTTGCGGTCGTCGCCGGCGAAAAGCGAAAATTGAGCGAGGCCTGCCGCAATTTCGAGCCTGTTCCGCAACTTCTGAAGAATGTCCGCGTAAGCGCTGGCGCGCCGCTTGAGGACGCCGGCGTCAAAGCCGCAATCGCCGCAGGCGAGAAGCGCCTCGGCGCCGCCGGGCGCGTCGTTATCCGCAAATCCGGCACCGAGCCTTTGATCCGCGTGATGGCGGAGGGCGATGACCAGAAACTCGTCGCCGCCGTCGTCGATGACATCTGCGCTGCGATCGAAAAGGCGAAGGGCTAATCCTTGGCCGTCAGTTGCTGGAAGACGCCGAGACGGTCCGTTTGCTGACGATGGCCGCGCAGCAGTCCGTTCTCGAAATCGCAGATCGTGACGCCGGAAGTCTTGATCGTCCGTCCGCTCGCGGGAAATCCCGGAAGATCCGCGAGGTGCGTTCCAGTCCATCGCCAGTCGAAGGCGATGCGATTTCCTTCCGCGATCATGCCTTCAGTCGTGAATTTTTGATCGGGAAACGGCGAGCAGGAGATCGTCAGCCTTTCGGCAAACTCGCTGCGCGTCAGCGTTTTTCCATCCCAAGGATCGCCGGGGTCTGACCTAATTGTATAGAGCGGAGCGAGAAAACGATCGATCTCAGACAATTTGCGCTCGTTCCAGACCTGCTGCATGAAGTCGGCGAGATGCGCCTTCATCGCTGCGGGCGTCATCGCCGGATCTCCATTTGCGGGAGGCCGTTCGAGGTTTTTTCGGTGCTGCGGCCGTCCTCGTTGATGACGGCTGTGACTCGCTTTCTGAACGCCGAAAAACTGTCGAACGTCACGACATCGACCGGCGTGTCGAAGTCAATCGTCACGCGATGGCGTCCCCCGGAAAGCGTTTCAATGCCGATGATCTCGCCAGAAAATTTCTGGCCGAGATAGGCGCCCGATACGCGCGCGCCGAGCTGCGGCGCCGGCGGCCTGTTGCCAATCGCCGCATGCAGTGTGTTCCAGTCGCGAAATCCCATTTGCTTCGCGAGGAGTTCGAGAGTTTCGCTATGCGAAACGAAGTCTCCATCCTCCGCCAGCGCCTGACGCAAGCGCTTCGCCTGCGCCTTTAACGCATCGAGGGAAAGGGAACCGGATTCGGTGAATGCACGTCCTGTCATGGCTCGCCTCATTTGATGGCGCTGGCGGTTTCGATGACGGGGCTCGCATTGCCGCCGGACCGCGCGCCGTCAGGGTGCAGGGCCGAACAGGGGAAACGAAGGGCTTCACCAGAGCTTTCGCTTGCGAGCGGCGGGCGCCTTCTGCCTGAAACGCCTTTACGCCCCTCGCGCCGCTCGGTCAATTACGATGGAAAGCGCCCTCACCGTCCGCATCGCCCGCCCGCCGCCGTCATCAGCGCCGCAACGGCGATCACGAATACGCCGAACCCGAACAATCGCCAGCTGGCGGCGAGGTCGACGCCAAGCGCGTAGGCGGTCTCGGGGAAAAGCTGAACGGAGAGCGCAACGATGCAACAAGCGAGCCCCGCCCAAAGCAGTTGTCCTGTCGTCATTGCGTTCTCCCTCCGCTAATCTCCCCGGAACGCAGTGGTAAGCATCTTTAACGGCGGCATTTGGGAAAGTTTGCGGCATTGCAGGGACGCGTCCTCATCATTGCTGGGTCTGACCCCTCCGGCGGCGCCGGCATACAAGCGGACATCAAGACCGTCACGGCGCTTGGCGGCTACGCGGCGGCGGCCATCGCCTCGCTCACTGTGCAGAACACGATGGGCGTCAAAAGCGTTCACCCCGTCGATCCGGAGATCATTCGCGCCCAGATTGTCGCCGTCCTTGAAGATATCGGCGCCGACGCCATCAAGATCGGCATGATCGGCGAGCGCGCTGCGGGACTCGTGATCGCCGATACGTTGGTTGAGCATGCTGCGACGACACCAGTCGTCCTTGATCCGGTTCTTGTTGCGACAAGCGGCGACGCGCTCGCCGACGATACGATCCCGGCATTGCTGCTGGAAAGGCTTGTGCCGATCGCCGCCATCGTGACGCCGAATTCCCATGAAGCCTCGCGACTGACCGAAATCGCCATCAAGACGGCGGACGATCTTATCTCTGCGGGGCAAGCGCTCATCCGGCGTGGCGCGACGGCGGCCCTCGTCAAGGGAGGCCATCTTGAAGGCGACACGGTCGAAGATGCGCTCGTGACGCTTGACGGCGCGCGCGTCTTTAGAAACCCGCGCATCGATACGGCGTCGACTCACGGCACCGGCTGCACACTAGCATCAGCTGTCGCAACCGGCATTGCGCAGGGCCTGCCGCTCGCGGCGGCGGTCAAGCGCGCGATCGACTATGTGCACGAAGCGATCCGCACCGCGCCGGGTTTTGGAAAGGGCCATGGCCCCTTGAATCATGCATGGCCGCTCCAGCGCGGCTGATGCGTCTATTTGAAAATATCATTTGAAGAGGCGCCGCGACGGGATTAGGTGCGGTCGAGAAGGTCGCATCGAAACGAAAGAAAATAGCCATGACGCGTTATGAATTCGAGACGTTCGATGTTTTCACGAACCGGAAATTCACTGGCAATCCGCTCGCCGTCGTCATGGACGCGCGCGGGCTTTCCTCCGCCGACATGCAAACGATCACGCGCGAGTTCAATCTTTCCGAAACGACCTTCGTGCTGCCTCCTGAAAACCCTCTGAACACCGCGCGAGTGAGGATTTTCACTATCGGCTATGAGATGCCGTTCGCCGGCCATCCGACCGTCGGCACGGCGATCGCCCTCGCGCGGGCGCGAAAACTGTCTGGAGAATTACGGCTCGAGCTAAATACGGGCGTCTTCCCGGTCAGGGTCGATGTCGACCGGCCGGCCCCGTTCGCCGAATTCCAGAATCCAAATCTTCCGTCAGAGACGGGCGCCGCGCCCGACGCATCCCGGATCGAGGCGGCGCTGTCGCTTCCAAGGGGTGCTGTCGATCGCGGCGCGCATCGCCCTCGGAAAGTCGGCGCCGGCGTCAATTTCATTTATGCAAGGGCGCCGCTTGAGGCGGTCCGCGCGGCGAAAGTGAACAGCGGCGCGTTCGATGCGCTCGATCTCGAAGAGACGGTTGGCGTTCTTCTTTATGCGGAGGGAGGCGAGGCGGCGGACGCCGCCTATCATGCGCGCATGTTCGCGCCGAATGCAGGCGTTCCAGAAGATCCGGCGACCGGCAGTGCTGCGGCCGGATTCCCGGGGCAGATCGCCCTCTCTCAAAACCTCCCCGATGGGGCGTATCGCTGGGTGATCGAGCAGGGATTTGAAATGGGCCGGCCGAGCCGCATTCATGCGACGATCGAAACGCTCGGCGGCGCCGTCAAATTGGTGCGGATTGGCGGCGAGGCCGTCCCCGTAGCGACTGGTCAGTTTGACTTTTGAGGCTCGGCCTCACGCTCAATCATTGGCGCAATGTCGGCGGCGAGCACATCGCCCGCCTCAATCGCGGGCTTTGATTTTCTCTGGCTGATCGCGACGCCGGTGAGAATGAGCCCGAGCGCGACGAACGCTGTCGCATCGAGCCGTTCATGATAAAGGATCGCGCCCAGCATAACGGCGACAAGCGGCGTCACGTAATTTGCGAGCGCCATGAACGACGCGCCGGCGCGACGGATCACGGTGATGATGATGATCCCGGCAAGCGCCGTCGGGCCAAGACCGAGGGCGAACACGCTGACGATGCTCTTGACAGACCATACGCTGGGGTCAATCGATGCAAACAGCAATGCGGGCGTCGCGAAGACGGCGCCCATCAGCACGATGCCGGCGGAGAAAACGCGCGGACGAGCCGGCGGCGCGCGGCGCGACATGACGGCGGACGCCGCGTAAAAGAGTGTTGCGAGTAGAAGTCCCGCCTGCGCGGCAAGGCTGGAGCCGGCGACGCCTGCGATCGTTTCCGGGCCCATGAGGACAAGAACGCCAGCGAACCCCATCAGGAAGCCGGCGATCCGCTGCGGGTTCAGATTCTCATCCGCGAAGAAATAAGCAAGGCCCAAAGTCCATAGCGGCATGAACGCCATGTAAACGCCGGCAAGGCCGCTCTCAACATATTGCTGCGCCCACGGAAAGATCAGAAAAGGAATCGAATAACCGACGATCCCGACCCCGATCATCCACGCCCACAGGAGGTGAGGGCGCAATCCCTCCTTCGCTCGTACAAGGAAGGGCGGAAAACGCCGGCCCTTGGCGCGCATCGCGATGTAGAGCGCAATTGCGGCGATCCAGAGCCGGCCGACGGCGACGAGGGGCGGGGGAACGGTTTCAATCGCCGCGTGAATGAACGTGAACGATGATCCGCCGAGCGCGATGAGAAGCGAGAGCAGCACCCAGTCGAGGTTCCGCGCTTCGGCCGGACCGGACATTCTGAGCGTTGGCGGCTTCATGAAGAACTCGTCAGTGGCGGGCGGCTCTGAGGGTCGATACGCGAAGCACAAAATGCTCTAGCGAGCATTTTGCTGCAACGCAAAAATTCTGTTGACGGCGCCAGCAGTTCTGGGCGACAAGCGCTGCGGGCCACGCCTTCCCAACGAGGCGCGACCCATCTGTGAGGATGGGAGATAGTGAGATGATGACGAAGCCGGGCGTGCGTCCTGCG
>JBMOOR010000049.1:13697-28846 GCA_049324555.1 Pseudomonadota bacterium
TTATTTTTCATCCGGCCCTTGCGCCAAGCGCCCCGGATGGTCCGTCCAAAATCTTGGAATCGAAACGCTCGGGCGCTCGCACCGCGCAAAGATCGGCAAGACGCGCCTCAAGGAAGCGATCGATCGCACGCGCGCACTTCTTGAAGTTCCTTTCGATTACCGCATCGGCATCGTGCCGGCGTCCGACACCGGCGCTGTCGAAATGGCGCTTTGGTCGCTGCTCGGCGCACGCCCCCTCACCATGCTCGCCTGGGAGAGTTTCGGCGAAGGCTGGGTCACCGACGTCGTCAAGCAGTTGAGGCTCGACGCCGTGACGCTGACGGCGCCCTATGGCGCGCTTCCCGATCTTTCAAAGGTCGACCCGTCCTCGGACATTGTCTTCACCTGGAATGGAACGACGTCGGGCGTTCGCGTCCCCAACGCAGACTGGATCACTCCAGATCGCGAGGGCCTGACGATCTGCGATGCGACGTCTGCGGCTTTTGCGCAGCCGCTCGACTGGCCGAAGCTCGATGTCGTCACCTTCTCCTTCCAGAAAGCCCTCGGCGGGGAAGGGGGGCACGGCGTCCTCATTCTCTCGCCGCGTGCGGCCGCAAGGCTCGAATCTTACAAGCCAGTCTGGCCGCTGCCGAAAATCTTCCGCCTGACGAAGGGCGGCAAGTTGATCGAAGGCGTCTTCGAGGGCGAAACGATCAACACGCCGTCGATGCTCGTGATCGAGGACTGGATCGATGCGCTTAAGTGGGGCGCCTCGGTCGGCGGCCTCAAGGAACTCATCCGTCGCGCAGATTCAAACCTCCATGCGATTTCGCAATGGGTCGATCGCACAGACTGGGTCGATTTCCTTTGCGCGGATGAGGCTTGCCGCTCGAATACTTCGGTCTGCCTGCGGATCGTCGACCCGGCGTTCGCCTCAATGGACGAAGTCAAGCAACGCGCCTTCGTCAAGGAGATGGAATCGCTCCTCGGCAAGGAAGCGGCGGCCTTCGACATCGGCGGCTATCGCGACGCGCCGCCGGGTCTTCGAATCTGGTGCGGCGCGACGGTCGAACGCGCTGACATTGAAGCGCTTTGCCCATGGCTCGATTGGGCCTTCGCCGAAGCAAAGGCGTCACTGAATTAATTCCAACTCCGCTCATCCCGGCGAAAGCCGAGATCCAATCTTTATCCGAAATGGTTCCCGGCTTTCGCCGGGATGAGCGGAGAGAAAACCGAAAGAGAAACCCCCATGCCCAAAGTCCTCATCTCCGACGAACTCTCGGAAACGGCCGTCAACATCTTCAAGGAGCGCGGCGTCGAAGTCGCTTACGAGCCGAAGCTCGGCAAAGACAAGGCGAAACTCGAATCCGTCATCGGCCTTTATGACGGTCTCGCCGTCCGCTCGGCGACGAAAGCGACTGCGGCGGTTATCGCCGCCGGCAAGAAGCTCAAGGTGATCGGACGAGCCGGAATCGGTGTCGACAATATCGACATACCGGCGGCGACGGCGGCCGGGATCGTCGTCATGAATACGCCCTATGGCAATGCGATCACGACGGCCGAGCACGCAATCGCCATGATGTTCGCGGCCGCGCGCCAGATTCCGCTGGCGAACCAGTCGACGCACGCCGGCAAATGGGAGAAATCGCGCTTCATGGGCGTCGAGCTCTTCGGCAAGACGCTCGGCGTCGTCGGCTGCGGCAATATTGGCGGCATTGTCGCGGACCGCGCCATTGGCCTAAAGATGCGCGTTATCGCATTCGATCCTTATCTCACCGATGCGCGCGCCGTCGAGATCGGCGTTGAAAAGGTTGATCTCGACGCGCTGCTCTCGCGCGCCGATATCATCACGCTGCACACGCCGCTGACCGAGCAGACGAAGAACATACTCTCTGCGAAAGCGCTCTCGAAGACGAAGAAGGGCGTCATGATCATCAACTGCGCGCGCGGCGGCCTCCTTGATGAGGCCGCGCTCAAGGCGGGACTTGACAGCGGTCATGTCGCCGCCGCGGCGCTCGACGTTTTCGCGGTCGAACCGGCGACGGATCACCCGCTATTCGGCAACGACAAGGTCATCCTGACGCCGCATCTCGGCGCCTCGACGAATGAGGCGCAGGAAAACGTCGCGATCCAGATCGCCGAACAGATGGCGGATTACCTCATGCGCGGCGCGGTTGCGAACGCGCTCAACATGCCGTCGATCACGGCGGAAGAAGCGCCGCGATTGAAGCCCTTCATCGCGCTCGCGGAAAATCTCGGCAAATTCGCCGGCCAGCTCACGGAAACGAGCGTCAAGGCGATCGAGGTTGTTTATTCCGGCGGCGTTGCAAAATTGAATACGCGGCCGATGACGGCGGCGGCCGTCGCGGGCGTGCTGCGTCCGATGCTTGCGGAAGTGAACATCGTCAACGCGCCGATGATCGCCAAGGAGCGCGGCGTTGCAATCGCCGAGACCTATCGCGACGACGCGGAGAATTTCGAAAGCGTCATTCGTCTCAGGATCGTCACCGAACGTCAGGACCGCAGCGTCTCCGGCGCGCTCTTCGGTCAGACGCCGCGCATCGTCGAGATCAAGGGCGTCGAGATGGAAGCTTCCTTTGCGCCGAACATGCTCTATGTGACGAACGCCGACAAGCCGGGCTTCATCGGCGCGCTTGGGCAAACCCTTGGCGCGGCGAACGTCAATATCGCGACCTTCAACCTCGGCCGCTCAGCGCCAGGCGCGGACGCCATCGCGCTCCTTGCGGTCGACGAGAAGGTGACGGAGGCGGTGTTGTCGAAAGTCGCAGCGCTGCCGAACGTCAAACAGGCGAAAGCATTGGCGTTCTAACGCGCTTGACGGGCGCCGCGCGGAAACGCGATACCGTCGGCATGGAGACGCCTAGCCTACTGGATATCGAGCGCCGTGCGGAAGCTGGCGAAGCGGCGGCGCAGTATGCGCTGGCGGCGGCGCTCGCAGGACGCCAGCAGGCCGAAGCCGCCCGTCTTTGGCTTGAGCGCGCCGCGGCGCAAGGCCATGCGGACGCGCTCTTTACGCTCGCAGGCGCTGTGCTGACAACGACCGAGGCCGCACGGGAGCGGCGAACCGAGGCGATCGACGGGCTTAAAGCCGCGCGTGATAAGGGAAGCGTCGCAGCGCTTCGCGTGCTGGCGGCGCTCAAAGCGGCGGGCCTCGACGGCGAGGCGGATTGGCCGGCCGCGCTTTCCATGATGCGGGAGGCTGTTGAGCGAGACGATGCTAGCGCGATGCGTGAAAGTGCAGCGATCCTCTTTGAAGCGGGCGATGGCGATGCCGCCGGCGCGCTCCTTAATGAGGCAGCCAAGCGCGATGCGCTTGCTTCGGCGCTGATTGCAAGGCGAAGCCACCGCGGCTGCGCGACGCCGGCGGGTCCGATGTCAATCGGGGAAGCGCTCGAGCGGCTTTCCAAGGTCGAAGACAGGCGCACATTTGAGGCTGTTTCGGACAAACCGAGGGTGAGATCTGTGCGCAGCGCATTCGGCGTCGATCTTTGCAGTCATCTGATAGGAGCAGCCTTGCCAAGGCTGAGACGCCAGGAGGTGATCGATCCGGGCGACAACAAGTCTCGCGCGCACCCGCATCGCACCGCTTGGGGCGCCGGCATTGGCTTTGGTTTTGCGGATCTTCCTGCGGTTTTCGCCGGCCAGCGCATGGCGCGGCTCGCCGGCATCCCCTATTCGCATGGCGAGACTCTGACCATACTTCGCTACCGGCCCGGCGAGGAATACCGTCCGCACCATGATTTTCTGGCGCACGACGATCCTGATCTTCCGCTGCATGGCCAGCGCGTGAGGACCGCGCTCCTCTACCTCAATGAGGATTACGAGGGCGGGGAAACGCACTTCCTTACCCCTAACCTGAAGTTCACCGGGAAAACGGGTGACGTGCTCATATTCGACAATGTGGATGAGACTGGCGCGCCGGACGTCTCAGCGCGGCACGCAGGGCGGCCGGTGATCCGCGGCGAGAAATGGCTGGCGACGCTCTGGTTTCGCGACCGGCCGTTCGCCGGGTGACTCATCCCAAGAGCGCCGACTGCGTTTCTTTCGACCAGCCGACGTAAACTTCGGTGTCGCCGCGCTCGATGATCGGACGCTTCATCAAGGTCGGATGGGCCGCCATCAGCGCGATCGCTTTCGCTTCGGTGAGGCCCGTCCGGTCGCCATCGGGAAGCCCGCGCCAGGTCGTCGAGGATTTGTTGAGCATCGTCTCCCAGCCGGCTTTCTTCGCCCAGCGGGAAACTTGGCGCGTCGTCACGCCGTCATCGCGCACATCATGGAACTCATAAGCGACCTTCGCCGCATCGAGTTCCTTGCGGACCTTCCGGCAGGTGTCGCAGGTTTTGAGACCGTAGAGATTGAATGACATATTTCTTTTGGTTGTTACCAATTCCACTTCCCATCAGCGCTCCAACGGCTGCGCGGGTTGTCGCGGATACCTAAACTTACCATAAGAGAATTTTCTTCCCAGATGAATGCCCCAGTGTTCTTGCAGGCATAATCTGCGTCGTAGCCCAAGGGTTTTAGTGAGCCCAATTCTTCTGTCATCAAAGACCAAGCCGCGTCATTCTTTATGACTTCGTCGTATTTTCGAATGACCCGGTATGCTTGAGTTACATCCCCTTCAGCGACGAGTTTCTCAACCGTTCCTCGCACCTGTCTGGCGAGTTTCGCATTGGCGTATATACCCTCTTTCATGCAAAAGGGCGCAGCATATGTTTTCATTGCAGTGTTATAATAAACTTCTGCGTTGTCCGGTGCGGTCGCCATTTCAACCGTGTTGAACGAAAGAAACGTCACGACAAAAGCGATTGCGATGAATGCCTTGAGTAACCATTCGTGCGCTCTGGAAATTCGCATGACTATTTTACCAGATACAACATCTGCATCCGGCAGTTAGCTTGCGCTAACTACTATTAATTTTCCCCTTCATTTCTCGGCGATAAGCAAACAATTACGCCACCTGCAACCGCAAATAATTCAACAAATCCGTCCGCGTGATGAGGCCCTCGAACTTTCCGCCCTTCAAGACGACCGCGACATGACCCTTGGCGAAGACGGGGAGAAGCTCCTCCATCGGCTCTGCGGCGTCGAGGGTTTCGACGCGATAGGTCATCGCCGATTTCACCGGATCCTTGAACTTGTCGCGGTTCCTGACGACGGCGAAGAGAACGTCCTCCTCGTCGATGATGCCGGCGAGCGTGCCGTCGCCGTTGATGACGGGAAGCTGCGAAATGTCGTAGAGCTTCATGCGCCCATAGGCGGTCATCAGCGTGTCGTCGGGCTTCACCGTCACCGTCGCGCGCTCCGAATGCTTCCTCGTGATGAGGTCGGTCAGATCGCCTTTGGGCGGGCGCTTTAAAAAGCCCTGATCGTACATCCAATAGTCGTTGAACATTTTCGAAAGATATTTGTCGCCGCGGTCGCAGACAAACGCGACGACGCGCTTTTTCGTCTTCTGCTCGCGGCAATATTTGAGAGCGGCCGCGAGGATCGTGCCCGATGAGGAGCCGGCGAGAACGCCTTCCTTTCTCAGAAGATCGCGCGCGGCCTCGAAGCTTTCCTTGTCGGTGATTCCGTAGGCTTTTTTGACGCGGCGGAGGTCGCAGATATCGGGGATGAAATCCTCGCCGATGCCTTCAACGAGCCACGAGCCGACCTCGTTCGGCTTGACGCCGGTGTTGACATATTCGGTGAGGATCGAGCCCTTGGGGTCGGCGAGGATCATCTCGACATGCGGCGCCGCGGCTTCAAAGAATCGCGAAAGCCCGGTGATCGTGCCGCCCGACCCGACGCCGGCGACAAGCGCATCCATGTTCCCACCCATCTGTCCCCAGATTTCGGGACCGGTCATCGTCTCGTGCGCGTTGGGATTGGCCTTGTTGCCGAACTGGTTGACGTAGAACGCGCCGGTTTCGTCGGCGATCCGCTGCGCGACGTCCTGGTAATATTCGGGGTGTCCTTTGCCGACGTCAGATCGCGTCAGGCGAACGTCGGCGCCGAGCGCCTTGAGGTGAAAAATCTTCTCTTGCGCCATCTTGTCGGGGACGACGATAGTGAGCTTGTAGCCCTTCTGCGCAGCGACGAGCGCAAGCGCGAGGCCGGTGTTGCCGGCGGTCGCTTCGACGATCGCGCCGCCCGGTTTCAGCTTGCCGTCCCGTTCGGCCTGCTCAATCATGGCGAGGCCGATGCGGTCCTTGATCGACCCGCCGGGATTGTTCGATTCAAGCTTCAGGAAGAGCTCGCAAGGCCCGGTGTCGATCTTTGAGATCTTCACCATCGGCGTCTTGCCGATGCCTTCGAGCACATTGTCGAAAACCGGACCGAAGGGCGTTTCCTGCATGCGGTCTCTCCCGGGATGATTTTGGCCGACTTAAAGCCGAAGCCGCCTGACGCGGCAAGCCGCGCGCCTATCTTGCGACAATCCGCTGGGATCGCTTCAAGTCGCGAATGAAAAACCGCGCCGGATGCAGCGCTTCGGCGATCTCCCGCTCAATCGGCGCGCCGGTCATTTCCGCCGCCATCATGGCGGCTGCGTAAGGCGCCGTAACCATTCCGCGCGATCCAAGCCCTGCAAGAATGAAAACCCCCGGCGTCACCCGGCCCGGCGGATAGTCGCTTTTTTTGCCGAGGCGAAGGTTATCATAGACGCCGCCGAAATAACTCCAGTCGGGAAGAGGGCCCGCCACGGGCAGCCGGTCCGGCGTCTGGCAGCGGATGCTAGCGCGCGGCTGTGAGACCGAAGGAGCGAGGCCTTGCGCGAGATCGGCAAGAACCGCGCCGACCGAGGCGATATTCTCCGCGCTCGCTGCGGCGCTCGTTCGCGGCTCTTCGCCCGCATCAATTTTCTCATAGGTCGCGCCGATCACGATCCCGCCCGTAGGCGCCGGCGCCGCATACGGACCAAAAGCGACCGCATGAGGCGGCGGCGCAGCGCCGGGAAAGAAATCAATCTGGCCCGCAACGCCTGACAAGGGCAGCGAACGCGCTTCGACAAAGCGCAAGGCGTCGCGGCCGTTGGCGATAACGGCGGCGTCGAAGCGCTCATGCGCGCCGTCCTCGCTGCGGACAATGACGCCTTCGGCGAGCGCCTCGAGCGAGATCGTTCGCTCACGAACGATACGAGCGCCAGCGGCGAGCAGCGCGCAATAGCGCGGCGGATCGATGACGCCCGCCTGCGGAAAAAAGAGGCCGTCATCTCGCGCCTCGATCCATCCGGAGGGGAAAAGTTTCGCTGCGACTATCCGCTCCTGACGTGCGCGTTCTTCATCGGTCGCCGCTTTCAACAGAACGCCGCAGGGTTTGTAGATGCGTTCGCCGCTTGCCCCTTCGATGGAGGCGATCGTTCGCAAGACGTGGAGATAGGCGATGCGGAAGAATTGCGACGACGAGCCGCCGCCGAGATCGAGCCGCGGCATGATGAGACCGGCGGGATTGCCTGAAGCGCCTGACGCAATCGCATCCCGCTCGAAAATCGTCGGTTGCAGCCCGGCGAACGCAAGCTCGCGGGCAAGGCTCGCACCCGCAACGCCGCCGCCGATGATGGCGACGCTTGCGCCTGAGGGCAGGGGTTTCAGGCTTTCATTCGCAAACCATGGCGCGCGATTTGATTTCGCCGCCGGCTCTGCAATGCGCGCCGTCAGCATTTCGCGCTTTCTGCCGTAACCGGGGCGTTTGCCGACTTCGAACCCGGCGCCTTCAAGCGCGCGGCGAACGATCCCGGCGACGGAGAATGTCGCCGCTGTCGCGCCCGCCGATGACAGCCGCGCGATCTCGTCGAAAACCTCCGGCGTCCACATGTCCGGATTTCTCGACGGCGCAAAGCCGTCCAGAAACCAGGCGTTGATCGAGGCCTCGGTCGCCGCGAGCATTCGCCGCGCGTCGCCAAGAACGAGCGTCAGCGACACGTCGTCTGCAAGCCGCAGGCGATGTACGCCTTCGACCGGCGGCGGATATTGGGCGAGCAAAGGCTCGCCAAGCGCCTCAAATTGCGGGAAGGCGCTCAATGCCCGCGCGAGGTCGTCCCTGAGGAGGGGGTGTTTCTCGAAAGAAAGAAAATGGAGGCGCGCTCCGGCGAGCTTCGCCGTACGGCGCCAGAGGTCCGAAGCGACAAGAATGTTGAGCCCTGTGCCAAACCCGAGTTCGCCGATCGAAAACCGCTGCGCAGACGCAAACCGGGACTGCAGATCATTGCCATCGACAAACACATGGCGCGCCTCGCCCGCGCCGTCGCCCGAAAAATAGATGTCGCCGAAAAAAATGGACCGGGGAGCGTCCGCCGCCCAGTCCACTTTCGCAGTCTCGATTTCGCCGGCCATCGGCGAGAGATAAAGCCTATTTCGACCCGAACGGGAAGAATTTGTCGAACGCCGGCGCGAAAGCGAAGGCTGACGCAAACGATCGGTTGAGGGGTTCGAAAGCCTCGCGCGCGGCCTCGCTCGAGGCTTCGGTCATGGCGCGCGCTCGCTCGACGCGGGTTTCAAAGAGCTTCGTCCAGTAGTCGCGCTGGATTTCGAGCGCATCGCTGACCGATTTCGCGCGGGCGAGGGAGTTGGCGAACTCAACCGCTTCGCTCATTTCTTCGCGGGCCGCGGCTGCGGCGTCGGCGCTGACGGCGCGCATGCGCTCATTGGCGGCTTCAAAACCTTCGCGGGCCGAGGCGAAGGATTCTTCCGTCTGTACACGGAATTTTTCGGCGCTGTCGCTGAAGGTCCTCAACGCGGTCTCGTATTGTTCACGCGCAGCGTCGGTCCAGGCGGCGGCGTCGGTGAAAGAGGGCTGGTGATCGAGGGTTTCCGTATCGGCTGTCGCGGCGCGCTTCGGCGCTGCTTTTTTTTGTGCGGCCATGGCTTGCTCCTTCTGGCGGTTTCCGATTGCCCCAAAGGGGGCCGCTGCGCGATGTTGCAGCGCAGCATCGCCGGTCCTATAGGCCGCTTTGTGCGCTGCAGCAACAGGTCAGGAATTCAAACGGGTCAGTGTCTCGAGCGAGGCGTAACCGTCCTCCGGGAGGCCCTCGCTCTTCTGCCAGGCTTTGAGCGCCCGTTTGGTGCCGGCTCCAATGACGCCGTCAACGGGTCCGGGGTCAAACCCCTTGTCCTTTAGGGCCTGCTGAAGGGCCATCCTTTCCGCAAGCGTCAACGCCCGGTCGGATCGCGGCCATTCGGCGAGGATCGGCTCGTCCCGCCCTGCAAGCCGGTCCGAAAGGAGGCCGACAGCAAGGGCGTAGGACGTTGAGCGGTTGTATTTGAGGATCGCTTCGAAATTTTCAAAGACCAGAAAGGCGGGCCCTTTAGCGCCGGTCGGAAGGAAGATCCGTCCGCGCATATTGGGGTCGAAATCACGCCCGAGTTCGACGCGCTTTCCTGTAATCCCCGCGCCCGCCCATTCGACAACCGCCTTGCGGATGTCGGCGTCGGCGAGCGCATAATCGAATCCTTCAGGCAGGCTCACCTCGACGCCCCAGCGCGCGCCATGGGCGTAATTCGAAGCCGCAAGGTAGTTGGCGGTCGAAGCGAAGACATCGTCGAGATCCGTCCAGATATTGCGATGACCGTCGCCGCCATGGTCGATGGCGTAGCGCAAATAGGTCGTCGGAATGAACTGGGTCTGGCCCATGGCGCCTGCCCACGAGCCCCTGAGTTCGGCCCGATCGGCGTAACCGTTCTGCAATATCTTGAGCGCGCCGATCAGCTGTTCGCGGCCGTAGCCCGTGCGGCGTCCTTTCCACCCGAGGGTCGCAAGCGCGCTGATGACGTCATAATCGCCCATGAGCGCGCCGTAAGAGGATTCAAGGCCCCAGATCGCGCCGATGATTTCCTGGTCGACGCCGAATTCCGCTTCGATCCGGTCAAGCAGCGCTTTGTTCTCCGAGAGCCGCGCGCGGCCGTCCGCGACCCGCTTTTCCGACACGGCGCCGTCGAGATAGTCCCAGACCGAGCGGGAGAATTCCGGCTGGTTGTCGTTCAGCTCAAAGACCCGGTGATTCATCTGAACGCCGTCAAAGGCGGCGTCGATGATGTCCGTCCTGACGCCGGCGGCGGCGGCTTCCGCGCGAAAACCCTTCAGCCATTCCTCAAAGCTTGGGTCCTCGGCGGCCGCAGGGGGCGAGGCGGCTGCGAACAGAAAGAAGACCAGGATTTTCCAAGGCTGAACGGACTTCTTCACGCAACGGCCCCCTTCCGGACGATCAACGGTCGTCCTTTCTCTTAAAACGCACCTTGCCGAAGCGACAAGGCCGGATTGCGGCGCCTTCGCAGCTTTCCGGCGGACTTCATGCGGACGCCCGCATGGCTTATGGTCCTCTGAAAATAATCGGCCGTTGAAGTATGCGGCGACCGGTTTCGAAGGAGTTATCGATGCGCCGACTGTTCGCGGTTTCCGCCGCCGCGCTCGCCCTGATCGCCGCCTGCGGCAAGAAGGAACCGGCGGTTGAAGCGCCGGCCGCGCCGGATTCGGCAGTCGCTGCGCCGGCGAGCGCGGTTTCGGCGAGCCGCAATCAGCTCGAGGCGATGCGCGCCCAGTTCGCCATCGTTGAAATGACGCCCGACACATCGTTCCTCACGAATGAGGAGGCGCGGATCGTCAACCTGCTCAACGAGGCGGGCGCCCTGATGAGCGATATCTATCTCCGGCAAATCAGCGAGGAAAATCCGTCGATCCGCGCCGAGATTGCAGCGAGCGATCACCCGGACAAGGCGATCCTGCTCGATCTTTTCGACCTCCATTTCGGGCCGTGGGACAGTCTCGATCACGACCGACCCTTTTACGGGGTGCGTGAAAGACCAGCAGGGGGCGCCTTCTATCCGGCCGACATGACGAAAGAGGAATTCGAGGCGCACATCGCCGCGCATCCGGACGACCGGGAAGCCTTCATGAGCGGCTACACGGTCATCCGCCGCGACGAGACGGGCGCGCTCAAGGCTGTTCCGTATTCGGAGCATTACCGGGAATGGCTTCAACCGGCGGCGGAGCTTTTGCGGCAGGCGGCGGCGATTGCGACGAATGCGTCGCTGAAGAAATTCCTGACGCTGAGGGCCGACGCGTTTCTCAACGATGACTATTACGAATCCGAATTGGCTTGGATGGATCTCGAAGGCCCGATCGAAGTCGCAATCGGTCCTTATGAGGTCTATTCAGATGAGCTTTTCGGCTACAAGACGGCGTTCGAGGCCTTTGTCACGGTGAAGAATCCGCAGGAAAGCGCGGCGCTCGCCAAATACAAGAACTATCTTCGCGACATGGAAGGCAATCTGCCGGTTCCGCCGGAATACAAGAATTTTCGCCGGGGCTTTGAATCGCCGATCGCCGTCGTCGCGCAGGTCCATGGCGGCGGCGATAATGCGCCAGGCGTCCAGACGGTCGCGTTCAACCTGCCGAACGACGAGCGCGTGCGCGAGGCCAAGGGCGCCAAGAAAGTGCTTCTCGGCAATGTCATGAACGCCAAGTTCGACCGCATCCTCGCGCCGATGGCGAACCATGTTCTTGTCGATGAACAAGCCTCGCTGCTGATGCAGAAATATATGGGCGCCGAAACGCTGTTTCATGAGCTTTCGCACAGCCTTGGACCAGGGACGATCACGAAAGACGGCGTTGAGACGACCGTGAACGCCGAACTCAAAGACCTTTATTCCGCGACCGAGGAGGGCAAGGCCGATGTCATGGGCGCCTACAACGTCCTTTACATGATGGAGAGGGGCGAGTTCCCGGCGGCGGAGAAAGAGAATTTCCTTGCGACGTACTTTGTCGGCCTTTTTCGCGCCATGCGCTTCGGCGTCAACGAAGCCCATGGGCGCGGCGCGGCGTTCCAGTACGCGTTCCTTAAAGAACAGGGCGCGTTCACCGTTGATGAAGCGAGCGGCGAATATCGGCTCGACTTTCCAAAGCTCGAAGCCGCGATCGCGGCGCTGACCGCCGAAATCGTCTTCGTGCAGGGCGACGGCGATTATGATCGCGCGAAGGCCTTCCTCGACAAATATGCGGTTCTCGATGAGCCGGCGCTGAAGGCGATCGCCTCGCTGACCGATATCCCGGTCGACATCCAGCCCGTCTATCGGTCGCGGATTTAAGCCGCGACCGGGCGCCTTGCCCGACAGCAGGGCGGCGAAAATTGTCCGTATCCTGCGGACTGTGCGGACGCGCGGGACCCCCACGAATCGAGGATCCATGCGGGTTCCAAGGGATTTGTCCGTATTATCCGCACTCTGAAATTTCCCGTCTTTGGCGCGCGCGGCCGCTTTGGGCGGGAGCGTGGCGCCCGCCGGGCTTTCCAAAGATTTCAGCGCGCAGCGAGAGACGCGCCGCAGGGCTGAAGGACCGGACTTGTCAAAGCGCCCCGCATCACGACGTGAATGTCGCAGGCGCTTCGATCGACATGGGGTGCGCGCGCACGCGTTCAAGCGCCCGATTCGCTGTATTTTCGACTGCAGATTCCCGCGAGAGGCGAACGCCGGACAGCGAAGAACAGACGGCATCGCCGCCCGGCTGACCATGCGCTCGATCGAGCTGAAACGATGGTTGCGGCTTATGTCACGCGCGCGGCGCGGCTTTCTTGACGCCTTCCGAGACGTAAGGCTCGAACTTCCGGAAATTCTCGACGAACATGGCGGCGAGCTTTTTCGCCTGCGCGTCGTAGGCGGAGGGTTCGCGCCAGGTGTCGCGCGGACTCAAAATGCGATCATCGACGCCCGGAACTCTCGTCGGAACCTCAAAGCCGAAGGTCGGGTCAGCGCGCATCGGCGCCGCCTTGAGCGAGCCGTCGAGCGCGGCCGCAAGGAGCGCGCGCGTCGCGCGGATCGGCATCCGCGCGCCCTCGCCATAGGCGCCGCCCGTCCATCCGGTGTTGACGAGCCAGCACGTCACCTTGTGGCGCCCGATCAACTCGCCCAGAAGCTTTCCGTATTCGGACGGATGGCGCGGCATGAAAGGCGCCCCGAAACAGGTCGAGAAAGTCGGTTGCGGCTCCTTGCCGAGGCCTTTTTCGGTGCCGGCGACTTTCGCCGTGAAGCCCGAAAGGAAATGATACATCGCCTGTTCGCTCGTCAGCCGTGCGATCGGCGGCAGGACGCCGAAGGCGTCCGCGGTCAGCATGATGATGTTTTTGGGGTGCGGCGCGCGGCCCGTCTCTGAAGCGTTCGGAATGTAATGGATCGGATAGGCGCCGCGCGAATTCTCGGCGAGCGAAGCGTCGTCAAGATCGAGCGCGCGCGTTGCGGGATCGATGACGACATTTTCAAGGACAGTGCCGAAGCGTTTTGTCGTCGCGTAGATTTCGGGTTCGGCTTCCGGCGACAAGCGGATCATCTTGGCGTAGCAGCCGCCCTCGAAATTGAAGAGGCCGTTTTCCGACCAGCCGTGCTCGTCGTCGCCGATCAGCGTTCGCGCCGGATCGGCAGAAAGCGTCGTCTTGCCCGTGCCGGAAAGGCCGAAGAAGACAGCGGAATCGTCATTCTTCCCGACGTTGACCGAGCAGTGCATCGGCATGACGCCGGCCTCGGGAAGAAGGAAGTTGAGAATGGTGAAGACCGACTTCTTCATCTCGCCCGCATAGGAAGTGCCGCCGATGAGGACCGTGCGGCGGACGAAGTCGACCGCAATGACAGTCTTCGACCGGCAGCCGTGACGAGCCGGGTTCGCTTCAAACCCGGGGAGCGCGACGATCGTAAAGTCGGGCGCCTTGCCGGTCGCAAAGCCGCGTTCGGCGAGCGGCGGGCGTACGAGAAGATGCTGGATGAACAGCGAATGCCAGGCGAACTCAGTGAAAACGCGAACCTTGATGTGATGGTCCTTGTCGGCGCCGCCGTGAAGGTCCTGCGCAAAGAGGTCCCGCGCCGCGGCGTAGTCGAGCATGTCGCGATGGAGGGCGTCGAATTGCGCCGGCGCCATCGGCTTTGAATTGTCCCACCAGATTTTGGCGTCGATCTCAGGATGGCGAACGGTGAACTTGTCCTGCGCCGAACGGCCCGTGTGTTCGCCGGTCCTGACGACGAGGGGACCTTCCGCGGCGACGACGCCTTCCCCGCGCCGCACGGCGAGTTCGTAATAGGCCGCCGCCGTCAGATTGCGCAGCGATGCCGGCGCTGCATCCTCAAATGCCGAAAGGGCGGCCTTTGCCGCCTTGATGGTCGCACTCATTAAGGGTCCTCCCGAGACGCCTTTGAACTTTTAATCGCCGCCGCTGGCGGGCGTTGCCCCGCCGCGTCGCGCGCGCCTCATAATCCAAATTCCGGGCCGACGCGACCCATCAAGGGTGAATTTCATGACAATTTAAGCGCAGCGCCGGGCTTGATCGCCGCTTGATCGCATCGGGGCCTCCATGTCACAGAGCCGTTCGCCAATGAGGAGAATCGCCATGCGCCATTTTGGGAAGACTCTCGCCGCTCTTGCGCTCGCCGGGTTTGGAGCCGCATGCGGCGGTCCCGGATCGGCGCCAAGCGTCGATCAGGCTGTGCTCAACGCAATTGCAGCAAAGAAAACGGAAAACGCGGCCCTCGAAGGCGACATCACGCCCGAAGGGCTCGCACGCCATATCGCCATTCTCGCCTCCGATGAATTTGAGGGAAGGGCGCCGACGACGCCCGGCGGAGAAAAGACAAGGCGCTACATCGCCGGCGAATTCCAGCGGATGGGGATTGAGCCGCTGGGCGGCGGCTATTTCCAGGAAGCGGAAATGGTCGAAACGACGGTCGATCCCGCGACCTCATATTTGCGGATCGATGTTAACGGCGCGCCGCGCGATCTCGCCTACAAGACGAACGCCGTCTGGGCGACGAAGCGCGTCGCGCCCGAAGTCGCATTCGACGCGAGCGACATGGTCTTCGTGGGCTACGGCGTCGTCGCGCCGGAACATCAGTGGAATGACTATGAAGGCCTCGACGTCAGGGGAAAGACTGTCGTCATCCTCGTCAACGATCCGGGATTCTTGACGAAGGACGATACGCTCTTCTCGGGTCAGGCGATGACCTATTATGGACGCTGGACCTACAAATTCGAGGAAGCGGCGCGTCAAGGGGCCGCCGCCGCGCTGATCGTTCACGACACGGTTCCCGCAGCCTACGGATGGAACGTCGTCGAGGGGTCGTGGTCGGGACCGCAGATCGATCTGAAGCGCGCCGACGACGGCGCCGATCGCTGCGCGCTCGAAGGGTGGATTCAAA
>JBMOOR010000050.1:0-28628 GCA_049324555.1 Pseudomonadota bacterium
CGGGCGCCCGATCCTCGCCGCGGCGGACCCTGGAGCGGCGGCGAGGGCGATCCAGGCGGAAATCGCAGCGGCGAAGATTTGAACTCTGTGCTTTCCCGCCTATTTGGATGGTGAACCCCTGGTCTGTCCGGAGTAATATCTGACGGCGCCGCAAAGGATCGCTTGATGTTTGATGACGCCGTTCGCCGTCCCCCGCTTGTGCGCGTTCGCCGGCTGCCGCATGGTGAGGGACTTGCGCTGCCAATTTATGAGACTAAGGGCGCTGCAGGGTGCGACCTTCGCGCGGCGCTTGGCAAGGGTGAAGAGCTTGTGCTGAAGCCGGGCGAGCGGGCGATGGTTCCGACCGGGCTTGCGATCGCCCTTCCTGAAGGATGGGAAGCTCAGGTGCGCTCGCGTTCCGGGCTTGCAGCCAAATTCGGGGTGTCATGCCTCAACGCGCCGGGCACTATCGATGCGGACTATCGCGGCGAGGTGAAAGTGATCCTCATCAATCACGGGACGGACGACTTCGTCATCCGTCGCGGCGAGCGCGTTGCGCAGATGGTGATTGCGCCAGCCTGGCAGGCGCAGTTTGAGGAAGCCTCGTCGCTTGATGAAACGGCGCGCGGAGAAGGAGGGTTCGGCTCGACGGGACGATGACGATCGGTGATCTGCTTGCAGCCGGCTTTCGCAATGCTTTCATTGTGATCGGGTTTGTCTGCATCTTCATCGGCCTGATCACGCGCGAGACAAATCCCGGCAATCGAGGGCTCGGCATGGCGCTCGTCGTTGTCGGCGCCTTGATGATCGTCGTGTCCGCGGTTGGCCGTTCATTCGGCTTATGGTGAAGCGTGATGAGCGCGGCTAATGGGCGGTCGACTTCAATTGCTGAATGAAGGGGCGCTAAGGCGGTTGCGGCCGAACCCCCGTTGGTTGAATGATCGCGAAAGCTTGGCCTGACCTTTGCTCGAATGCTTTGGAGAGTTGATGCTCAACGCCGACGCCCGCGAGCGGTACTTGCGCCACATCCTGTTGAAGGAAGTCGGCGCGCAGGGGCAGCAAAAGCTCCTCGCCGCCCGCGTTCTCATTGTCGGCGCCGGCGGGCTCGGCTCACCTATCATCCAGTATCTTGCAGCAGCGGGGGTTGGAACAATTGGCGTCGCCGACAATGACGCCGTCGCCCTGTCAAATCTTCAGCGGCAGACGATCTACCGCGACGAAGACGTCGGCGCGGCGAAGGTCGAGCGCGCCGCCGCCTTCGCTTGCGCGCTCAATCCGGAAATCAGGGTGGTCGCGCATCGTGAGAAGCTCGACGCTGGGAACGCCGAACGCCGAATCTGTGAATTTGATATCGTTGTCGAAGGCGTTGATTCCTACGAAAGCCGCTTTGCGATCAATGCAGCGTGCATAAGAGCGCATAAGCCGCTCGTCTCCGCCGCGGTTGGCCGGTTTGAAGGGCAGATCTCGGTGTTCAAGCCGTGGGCGGGCGCCGATCTTCC
Source organism: Pseudomonadota bacterium (assembly GCA_049324555.1). Taxonomy (GTDB): domain Bacteria; phylum Pseudomonadota; class Alphaproteobacteria; order Caulobacterales; family Parvularculaceae; genus Amphiplicatus. The sequence goes on from JBMOOR010000050.1 coordinate 1,479, forward strand.
CTGTTATCGATGTCTCGTTGCTGAAACGCCGCCGCGCGAGGCGGCGATCAACTGCGCCGAAGAGGGCGTCCTTGGACCGGTTCCCGGCGTCATCGGATCGATGGCGGCGCTTGAGACGCTGAAGGAAATTCTCGGAATCGGCGATGGTCTCGCCGGCCGGCTATTCATCTATGACGGGCTTCGATCGCGCGCCCGAACGGTCAAACTGCCGCGCGATCCCGGCTGCGCAGACTGCGGCGGCATCAAGCGAGCGGGATTAGCGGCGTTGGCGAGGGAAAACAGACTATGATCAGGAGCCTCGTCATCCTCATCCTTGCAAGCGCCGCTTTGGCGGGCTGCGCAGCCCTGATTGCGCCGAAGGTCGTCAACGAACCGGCGGCGCTGAAAGCGGGCGCCTATGCGCTCGACCGCGATCACGCCGCGCTTCTATTCAAGGTCGGCCATCTCGGCTACTCGACTTATGTCGGACGCTTCGAGATCTTCGATGCAAGCCTCGACTTTGACGCCGACAACCCCGCAGCGGCGCATGTCGAAGCGATCATCGACATCGCTTCGCTCGATGTCGCGAGCGATGACTTTGCCGGAACGCTCAAGGGTGCGGGATGGTTCGAAGCGGACGCTTTCCCGAAGGCGGTCTTTCGCTCGACCGGGATCGAGATTACCGGCGCGAACACCGGCGTGATGACCGGAGATTTGACGCTGAAAGGCGTCACCGCGCCGGTGATGCTCGATGTGGTCTTCAATGGCGGCGCGCAGGATCTCATTCGCGGCGGCTATGTTGTCGGATTCTCGGCGCGCTGCAAACTTAGCCGCACGGCCTTCGGGATCGATCGCTTCGAGGCCCTTGTCAGCGATGAGGTTACGATAGAAATCGAAGCGGAATTCAAGAAACGCTAATCTTCGAGCGTCAGCACGACGACTTCGCCCGGCGCAACCGCGACCTTGGTTTCGTTGAAAGTCGGCTTACGCAGTTTGGGCTTCACGTCGTTCGAAAAGACGAAAGGCTCTTTAGGCTTGCCGAGAACATTGCGATTGAGCTTCCCGTCAGCGTTCTCGTCGAAATAAGCGACAAAGGCGTAATCGCCGGGTTCGAGATCCTTCAGCGTGATGAGCGCGAGCCCTTCGTCGTTGACGATCGCATCGTGCTTGGCGGCCGCTTCCTCAAGGAAGTGCGCTGGATCGTCATAGATCGTCAGGCGAACATGGCCGCCGACCGGCGCAAATTCGGACCGAACCGCGAGCACGACGGCGTCAGCGGCGGAGAATTTCGAAAAGGGATCAGGAGGAGGCGCGCTGTCCGCAAGCGCGGCGCCAAGCCCGAGCGCCAACGCGCCCGCAACTAGTCCCGCTGCTATCCCCGGCCGTCCCACAAACTATCCTTACCAAGACCTTACGCATACCGCGCCGCCGCTTCGGTGGACGCCGCTTTGCTAAATTTAGGAAAGAAAGGTTCAAATCAACTTAAAATATCGCGACGATCGCTCACTCTATCGCGATCAGCGGCGGCCGTTACACGATTGCAACGCCCCGGGACATGTAGCCGGAGAATTTCGGCGCGCCGCGGGCGTAGTGGCTTTCGGAGCGGACGATCTCGAACCCCGCACCCCGAATCAAGGCGATCGGGTCGCGATTGAGGCGGCAGCCGCCGCCGAGCTTGCTCCAGATGGGATTAAGCCGGTCCTGCCAGCGGCGAACGCCAGGATCGGGCGCTGCGCCGTGTTCGAGGAAGACCAGCTTGCCTGTGGGTTTGAGCACGCGCTTCATGCCGGCGAGCGCGCGGCCGACATCCGGGATAGTGCAGAGCGTATAGGTCACCAGCACCGTATCGACGGATTGCGCGTCGAGCGGAATTTCCTCCGCTTTAAGGTCGAGCCAGTCGAGGGCGAACGGCAGATCGCGTATTCTTCTGGCCGCCTTCCTTCGCATGGCCTCGGACGGCTCGAGCGCGAAAACCCTCTCAATCTTCGACCGGTCGTAAAACATTGCATTATGTCCGGAGCCGAATCCGATCTCGAGGACGACGCCCGAAGCCTCGGGCACGATCGTCGCACGCTCTCTGGCGATCGCCGGCATCGAACAAGCGAAACTTACGAGCGCTGGCTCGATATGATCAGTATAAAAGCTCATTGGTCTCTTTGTCGGTTACGCGACAGTCTGCCGATTTGCTGGCCGCCGGGCAAGTTTTCGTCTACTGATCGCGAGCCTGTGATCGAGGAGATCAGCATGAATGCGACAAGGCTCTTGCCAACGTTGGTTGCGGCGATTGCGATGTTCGGATGCGGCGGCGTGAATGAAGGGAAGAAACAATCGTCGTCTCTAGGCCGCCTCGACGGTTCATGGCAGGTCGAAGATATCGACAATCGGGGCGTCATCGACAACGCCATGGTCCGCATCGATTTCGGCGCTGATGGGCGCGTGTCAGGCCGCGGCGGCTGCAACACATTTGGCGGCGCGTATGCTTACGCGGACGGCGTTGCGACCTTCGGCGCGCTTGCGGCGACGGAAATTGCCTGCTCCCCGGCGCTGATGGACATGGAGGCCAAGTTTTTCAGTCGTCTTCAGGGCGAACTCGCAGCCTCAGTTACGGAAGACGGCGCTCTCATTCTCAGCGACGATGAAGGGCGCATCCTGATGCGGCGCATGGATGATGCGGAGGCCGCACGCTCGAAGTCATATGACGAAGAGCGACAGGCCGGCGCGACCGCGCCTTCGCTCGCGCAGCAAGTCGTTTCAGCATCCGGCGAAATAAGCTGGCCGGCGGGAGCGACGCTTCCCGAAGGCGCGTTCCTTCGGGTGAAGCTCATCGATGTCTCGCGCATGGACGTCGCCTCGCAGACGCTCGACGAGGCGAGACTTCCGATCACCGGCGGCCCGCCGGTCGCCTTCACGCTGACAAGCGAGGCGGCGATTGATCCGCGCGCATCGCTCTCCGTCTCGGCGCAAATAAGCGATGGCGCGGCGCTGCATTTTGTCAGCGACACAAATAATCCAGTGCCGTCTGTCGAAGGCGCAAGTGAAATGAGGATCAGTCTCGTCCCGGTTGATGCGTCGCCTGGAACTGGGGTCGGCGCGCTGCCGGTCACGCCGTCGCCTGATTTTTACGAATGCAGCGGGGAGCGCTTTGCGGTCGCGTTTGAGACGGGCGCGGCCTATGTGACCATGCCGGACGGAACGCTTGAAAAACTTGATCGCCTCGATGCGGTCGCTGATCCTGAGGCGCCGCGAACCTTCACTAATGGACGGCTGACAGTCGTCCAGGAGTCGGAAGACGCGGCCGGCCCGATTGTGCGCTTCGCGCGCGGGAAGATGGCGTTATCGCCCTGCACGAGGGTGAACTAGCGGGCGCGTTGAGGCGGCAGTTTGCTTGCCGCGATCAGCGCGAAACTGACAACGGCGAACACGGCGATCAAGATTGCCATGTTGATCAGCACACGGCCATAGCCGAGCACGCTCGCGTCAAGGAACGGATAGGCGTAAAAACCGGTCGTTGCGCCGCGAGCGATCGCATAGGCGCCGTAAGCGGTCGGATAGATCAGCCAATTCGCAATCTTGGACGGCTTGAGGCCGCGCTTCGGCGCGAAAGCAATCCAATCGACGAGATAGAGCGCCGGCGTCGCATAGTGAAGGAGTCGGTCGGCGACGAGCTGCCAGCCTTGCGGGTCCCATGTATGGCGAAGAATCAGAAAATAGACGGCGCCGACGATCGCAATGTAAACTGCGATCGCCGCACGAACGCCGGCCCTGTTGAAGAACGCGCTATCGGCTGCAAAGGCCCCAACCGTCATTGCGACAGCGACAAGGATATTCGTCAGGATCGTGAAGTAGCTGAAGAAATTGAGGATCGAAACCGGCGCGGGCGGCGGCGCCGGGTTGAAAACAAGCAGCGAGAACTGCAGCGTCAGCGCGAACCAGCCGAGAAGCGCAACAAGAAATCGCCAGTATCGACGGAGTCTCATTTGCTGCGAGCCCCCACATCAGGCAAGATCATAATTGAAACCGAAACATCCGGACTAATCAAGGGAGATGTGTCATGAAGCGATTAATCGCGCTCATTGCTGTTATTCTCTTTTCGGCGTCCTGCGGAAAGAAAGAGACGGATAAAAATCAAATGCCTCCCGCCGAAGCCGCCGCGATCGAACCTGCCGCTGAGCTGGCGGCAGAACCTGTCGCCGTGCCGACAGATGAACCGATTGAGGCTGCGGATCCGCTGGTCGACAAGGTGTGGATGTTGTCGCCGGAAGACGGGCGGCCGGGAGTCATCCGCATATTTCTGTCAAGCGGCGCGATGCTTCAGGATTCCTGCGTCGAGACTTTTCGCCTTTCGCCTTGGCGTCGGATTTCCGACAATCGAATCGCGTGGAACGAGGATGGCGAAGCAATAGAGGCGGATGTCGCCGCTTTCGGAGATTCAACGTTGACTCTGGTCCTTCACCTGCGTTTGGAGGAAAAGACTGAATCGTACCGGCTTGCTGACGCTCACTTTGTCTGTCCGGATATGCCGCGCTGAGTCCGCACCGGAGGGACGTTCGATTGTATCGCTCGCTTCTCTTTGTTCCTGGCGATCGGCCTGAGCGTTTCGCCAAAGCCGTCGCATCGGGCGCCGATGCAGTCTGCATCGACCTTGAAGATGCGGTCTCTCCCGCCAACAAGCGCGCAGCGCGCAATGCTGCGCTCGATTATCTCGAGCTTCAGGCCGGTCGGAAAACGGCTGTCGGATTGCGCGTCAACGCGATCGATCGGCTCGATGGATTTCGCGATATCATCGCGCTCTGCGAGAGCAAGGCGCGGCCGGCTTTCGTGCTGGCGCCGAAAGTCCGCTCGCGCGAACCCGTCGATCAAATCCGCACTGTCCTTGGCGAGAACGCGCCGCCGATCTGGGCGCTTGTCGAAACCCCGCAAGCGCTTCTGGGCGTGGCGTCGATTGCGGCGGGCGTCGGCCCGGACGGCGGCGTTGTTTTCGGCGGCGCCGATCTGTCGGCGGCGCTCGGCTCCGACATGAGCTGGGACTCGCTTTATTTCGCTAGAGCCGCAATCATCGCCGGCGCCGCGATGACGCTTTGCCAGACGCTTGACGTTCCTTATCTCGATGTCCGCGACCTGTCGGGCATGATCGAAGAGACGCGGCGCGTCAAAGCGATGGGGTTCACGGGGCGCAGCTGCATTCATCCTGATCAGGTTGCGGCTATCAACGAGATTTACACGCCGACAATCGAAGAAATCGAGAAGGCCCAGGCGCTTATCGACGCCTATGAGAACAATGCCGGCCGCGTGCTGCTGCATGAAGGCCGTCTAGTGGAAAAGCCCGTGCTCGCAGCCGCGCGCCGCATATTGTCTCGCCGGAAGCGTGCGTAGCGCCTGCCTGCTGTCGTCAATTTTTTATCGTATTGAAGTTCTGCTGTCGCTGTTCCGGCGTATCGCGCGCGGCGTCGGCGCTCCCGCCGATGCAAACGGGTGGCGACAAGCAATGTTTCAACGCTTGGCGATCTTTTCACTTTCAATGATCACTTCCGCGGCGTTCGCCGAAACTGAAGTCGCACAGGAGGAAATCCCGTCCGCAGCGTTCGACACCGCGACAAGGACAGCTCCCGGCGTCGAATTCGATCGCGTTGAGATCGATGATGAGAACGGAGCGCCGGTCTATGAGTTTCAGGCGACGGGACCCGCCGGTCGTCGAATTGAAATCGACGTCCGCGCAGACGGTTCTCTCGAAGAAATCGAGATGGAAGGGAGCGAGGCCGAACTGCAGACCGCCGTTCGCCAGTCGATATTGAAGGCTTATCCGGGCTTTGCATTCGACTATGTAGAAACGTCAGTGCGCGCCGACGGCCTGTTCGTTTACGAAATCGAAGGCCGAACCGCCGACGGACGCGCCATCAGCCTCGATGTCGGCGACATCGTCAACATTGAAGGAACCGCGTCGAGCTGACGCTTTCTCGCAGACGCCGGCGCGTGATGGCGAAGGTTGACGGTCGATAGGTGCGATAGAGCCTTCGCGCGGCGGTCACTCAAGTCCGAGGATGATGCGGTCGGGCGGTTTGTGGCCGTCAGCGAACATCTTGATGTTGATGATCACTCGCTCGCCCATCTCCATCCGGCTTTCGATCGTCGCCGAAGCCATGTGTGGAAGCAGCACAACGTTCGGAGCGGCGAGGAGGCGCGCATTCGGTTTCGGCTCGTTCTCGAAAACGTCGAGTCCGGCCCCGGCGAGCTTTCCCTGTTCGATCGCGTCGGCGAGCGCCGTTTCGTCGATGATCTCGCCGCGAGAGATGTTGACGACATAGGCGTGCGGCTGCATCAGCGCAAGGCGCCTTCGCGACAAGAGGTGAAACGTTTGCATCGTGTACGGACAATTGATCGAGACGATATCGATATGCGCCAGCATGGCGTCGAGATCGGGCCAGTAGGTCGCGCCGAGTTCTTCCTCTATATGCGGATTGATCGGCCTTCGATTGTGATAGTGGATCGACAGGCCGAAGGCTATCGCGCGACGGGCGATCGCTTCGCCGACGCGGCCGAGCCCGATGACACCGAGCTTCTTGCCGCGCACGCGCCGTCCGAGCATCCATGTTGGCGACCAGCCTTTGAACGCGCCGTCTTCCAGCGCCCGAACGCCTTCGACAAGGCGGCGCGGCACGGCCAGAACGAGCGCCATCGCCATGTCGGCGGCGTCCTCTGCAAGGACGGACGGCGTATTGGTGACGGTGACGCCGCGCGCATTGGCGGCCGCGACATCGATGTGATCGACGCCGGCGCCGAAATTGGCGACAAGTCTCATCCGCTCGCCGGCGGCGCCAAAAAAAGCGGCATCCAGCGTGTCGCCGAGCGTCGGGGCGAGAACGTCGACCGTGCGCGCGAGCGCGGAAAGCTGATCGTGCGTCAGCGGCGCATTCGAGGGATTGAGAACTGTGTCGAACAGCGCCGACAGCCGGGCTTCGACAGCGTCCGGCAACTTTCGCGTCACTCCAACCTTGAGGCGGCGATGCGGCATTTTTCTTTGTTTCTCTTCGGCGGTTCCGCGAGGGTTAACCGGCCGTTAACGGTGAAAAGCGCAATTTAAGAGTTTATTCATTTCGGGGGGAGGCTCGCCGCTCCGCCGGCTGGTTCGTGTCATTCGCATGCGTAGTCTCGCCGCCGTCCTCATCCTGATCGCGCATTTGACCGTGATGGCTTGTCCGGCGCAAGCCGCCGCAGGGGTGAGGCTCGATACCCCCTCCGGTTATCCCGTGCCGCGCTTCGTCAGCCTGAAGGACGACGAAACCAACTGCCGGATCGGTCCGAGTTTCGATCACCCTGTCCGCTACATATTTAAGAGAGCCGGAGCGCCAGTTCTGGTCGTTGCAGAATCGGTCGACCACTGGCGCAAGATTCGCGATCCCGATGGCGATGAATGCTGGGTCCACCGAACGACGCTGATGGCGCAGACGCACGTCCTTGTCATCGCCGACCTGCAATTGTCGCGTCATCCGTCTGCTGATGCGCCGTCCAGCGCGCGCCTTGGCGCCGGGGTCCTCGCCCGGCTCGTCAGGCGCAAAGACGGATGGTTGTTCGTGTCCGCCGGAAACGCGAAAGGTTGGGTCGCCTCAGCATGGGTCTGGGGCGGCGATCCATCTTCGGAACCTGCCGGGCCAGATTGACCCGCCTGACTGCGCCGACTACCAACGCCCAAAAGGGCGGAGGTCGGTCAGCCGGTCGCATGCAACAAAAGTCAAGCTACACGCGCGAAGAATTGCTGCAGTGCGGCATGCATGGCTTCGCTGGTCCCGGCACGGCGCAGCTTCCTGTCCCGCCGATGCTGATGTTTGATCGCATCACCAATATCACGCGCAATGGCGGCTCCTTTGAAAAGGGGGAAGTGATCGCGGAACTCGATGTTCGCCCGGACCTCTGGTTTTTCGAATGTCACTTCCCGGGAGATCCGGTGATGCCGGGCTGTCTTGGCCTCGACGCGCTATGGCAGATGATCGGGTTTTTCCTCACTTGGTCGGGCCTTCCCGGCAAAGGCCGGGCGCTCGGCGCGGGCGAGGTGAAATTTTCCGGAACCGTGACTCCGGACATCAAGCTCGTGCGGTATCAGATTGATCTGCGGCGCGTCATGAACCGCTCAACGCTCAAGCTCGGCATTGCTGACGGCATGGTGCTCGCCGACGGACGTCCTATATATACGGCGAAAGACCTGCGGGTCGGCCTGTTTTCCGATGAGCAGTTGAAGGCCGGCGTCAGCGCCTGAGCGGCGTCGGATTGGGCAAAGGAAGATTATGCGCCGCGTAGCAATTACCGGAATGGGCGTCGTTTCATCAATCGGCGGCAATGTCGCGGAGGTTACGCGCGCTCTGAAGGAAGCGGTGTCCGGCGTCACTTTCGCCCCGGAGTTTGCTGAACACGGTTTCCGCTGCCAAGTCTACGCGCGCCCTCCGGTCAAAGTCGAAGAAATGCTTGACCGCCGGACGCGGCGTTTCATGGGCGAGGCCGCCGGATGGAACTACATCGCGATGCAGGAGGCGATTGCAGACGCGAGGCTTGCGCCTGACGAGATCTCCCATCCGATGACCGGGCTCATCATGGGCTCCGGCGGCCCCTCGACGCAGGCGATTGTCGAAGCGGCGGACGTGACGCGCGAGACGAAGGGCACCAAACGCATCGGACCGACCGTCGTTCCGAAGGCGATGTCCTCAACGAATTCCGCAACGCTCGCAGTGCCGTTCAAGATTCTAGGCGTAAATTATTCGATCTCCTCAGCCTGCGCGACATCGATCCACTGCATCGGCGCGGCCGCTGAACAGATCATGTGGGGCAAGCAGGATGTGATGTTCGCCGGCGGCGGCGAAGACCTCCACTGGACGATGGCCAATCTCTTCGACGCCATGGGCGCGATGGCGACCGCGTTCAACCAAACGCCGGCGACTGCGAGCAGAGCCTACGACAAGAACCGCGACGGGTTCGTCATCGCCGGCGGCGCCGGCGTCGTCGTGCTCGAGGACATGGAGCGCGCCAAGGCTCGCGGCGCATCGATCCATGGCGAGATTGTCGGCTACTACGCCAATTCGGACGGCTACGACATGGTGCAGCCCTCCGGCGAAGGCGCCGTCCGTTGCATGCGCGGCGCGATGGCGACGGTCAGACAGCCGATCGATTACGTCAATACGCACGGCACCTCGACGCCGGTCGGCGATACGAAGGAAACGGAGGCGTTGCGCGAGGTCTTCGGATCGAAAATGCCGCCCTTCTCCTCGACGAAGTCGCTGACCGGGCACTCGCTCGGCGCCGTCGGCGCGCAGGAGACGATCTATTCGCTGATCATGATGCGCGACCGCTTTCTCTGCGAAAGCGCGCATATCGAGGAAATCGATCCCGAATTCGCCGATCTTCCGATCATCCGCAAGCGGATCGACAATGCGAAGATCGACTGCTTTCTCACCAACTCCTTCGGCTTCGGCGGCACGAACGGCTGCCTCATCGTCGCCCGCGCCGAATAGTCTCGTTACCCGCTGAAAGGCCTATTCATGAGCGAAGAAACCTCATTCCCGTCGGGCTCCCTGATGAAAGGCAAGCGCGGCCTCATCATGGGCGTCGCCAACAAGAACTCGATCGCGTGGCATATCGCGCAGCAGCTCGCCGCGCAGGGCGCCGAGATCGCCTTCACCTATATCAACGAAGCGATGGAGCGGCGCGTGCGTCCGCTCGCCGAGAGCCTCGGCGCCAAGCTCATCCTTGAATGCGACGTGCTCGACGATCTCCATATGGACCGCGCCTTCGCGACAATCGCAAAGGAATGGGGGTCGATGGATTTTCTCGTTCACTCGATCGCATTCACCGACAAGGCGGCGCTTGAGGGGTCTTTCGTCGATAATACGACGCGCCGGAACTTCAAGGATACGATGGACGTTTCGGCATTCTCCTTCGTCGACGCCGCGGCGCGATCGGCGAGGCTGATGCCGAATGGCGGATCGATGGTGACGCTCACCTACCTCGGCTCCGAGCGCACCATTCCGAACTACAATGTCATGGGCGTCGCCAAGGCCGCGCTTGAAGCATCGATGCGCTACATCGCGCGTGATCTCGGGCCGAGGGGAATCCGCGTCAACGCGATTTCCGCAGGTCCGATCAAGACGCTTGCCGCCGCCGGCATTTCATCCGGGCGCCACATGTTCACTTTCAACCGGAGGGCTTCGTTCCTGCGCGACGACACCGATCCGATGGGCGTCGCCGGCGCGGCGCTTTATCTTCTTTCCGACATCGGCGCATCGTGCACCGGCGAGACGCTGCATGTAGACGGCGGATTCCACGCCGTCGGCATGCCGGATGAGGACTCGCTGAAAGCGGATTAACCTCAATTTGCGCACGCCGCGCGCAATTTCATCAAGACGCAACAGGACTGACAAGAAATCGTCAGCGTCCTGAGATGTCGCCTTCATGAAAGCGCCTTAGCCCGAGCCGCAACTGAGCGGGGCTGGGCGCATGAAAAAGCACGGGCATTCCTCCCGGAAATACTGGATCGCAGCGGCGCTGGCGGCTCTTTGCGTCGCCGCCGGAACCGGCGTCGCTTCAACGTCGCTTTCAGAGCGCGCCGCGCGCGAATCGATGGCGCCGACCGGCGCCCCCGTCATTGTCGTCGGCCACCGCGGAACGAAGCGCTTTGCGCCTGAAAACACGCTGGCGGCCTTCGACAAGGCGATCGAAATGGGCGCGCGGGCGATCGAGATGGATGTGCGCATGACGGCGGACGGCGAGTTCGTGATCATGCACGACGCGACGGTCGACCGCACGACGAACGGTCGCGGGCTTGTCTCGCAGATGACGCTCGCAGAAATCAAAAAGCTCGACGCCGGCTCATGGTTTGGGCGTGAATTCGCGGGCGAACGCGTGCCGACGCTCCGCGAAGCGCTGCGCGACATCAAGGGCCGGGCTGCCGCCGACATTGACTTCAAGTCGGGGCCCGACAATTCGGCGGAGCTCATCACGCAAATCCTTGACGAGGAAGGCTTCGACGACGGCTCGCTCGTCACCGTCTTCGTGCGCGCCTGGCATTATCGCAAGATGAAGCCGCTGCCTGCGCGCTATGTCCTCAGGCCGCATTTCCAGAGCGCGGCGCAGGCCGCCGCCGCCGCGCATGATGACAGCGTCGAGATCATGGGGCTGCGCCGAAGGAGTTTCTCATTCGCCGCGGCGCGCGCGATCGCCGACAATGAGCTGACGCTTTTCTCGAATGTCATGGGCCGCGACGACAATGAGGTGGGATTTTCAGACAGCCTGCGCGCCGGCGCGCGGTTCATTCAAACCGACAGGCTCGATCTCCTTGTTCCCTATCTCAAGGAGCGCGGTCTTCTCGTCGAATGCGCACCCGCGCGGGACCTCTCCTGCCTCGATCCGGGCGCGCTCGAACCAATGCGCGTCGCCTCCAGGGGGCGGTGAGATAAGGCGGCGCGGTACGCGGGGCCGTCCTCTCCATCCGGTTGTCGAATTGCCCCGCATTTTACGGAAAATCAGCCGCCCGCGCAGGGGCACGAGTCCAGCATCCACGCGGGTTGCAGCGGATTTGTCCGTATTTTCCGCCCATCGCGAAAGGCCGCCGCGCCGGCGCTTCATTCGCGCATCGCGCGAAAAACACGAGCCGCCGCCGAGGCGCGGCCGCGCGCGTTCGGAACAGGCGCTTCGCCCGCTCCGCATGAGGATCATTCACTTGTCAAAGAGCCGCGAGACGCGCTCATCGCCCGTTCCGCACATATCCGAATTAACGCGCGAGGTGGAGATTTCCGTCGCGGTTTCAAGCATCGATCCAATTGTATTTTCAAATCCGAATTCGCCGGATCGGCGAAGCGCCTGCGTCGTCACTGCGGCCGGGATAGAAAGGGAACAGGATCAACTTTCGCAAAACCGGGCGTCCTTTCGGCAAGGTGATCGAACCAGTGTTTGTGGCCGGCGCCGAAAATGACGATGACGCGATCGCCCGGCTTCGTCACGTCGATGAGCTTTGAAAAAATCTTGGCGTTGCGCATGAACCAGTAACCATTGAGTTCGGCGGCCGGCTGCGCTTCTCCCGCGTCGAATTTGAGGATTTCGTAATAGAAATCCGGCGAAGACAGCGCGCCGCGATTGGCTTCGATGAGCGCCTCGCGCATCGTCAGCGCCGAAAGCCGCGCGGTTTCAGCGCCGACCATCGTCTGAACCTCGGCGAGCGTTTCGTTTAGAGCCTCGCCCTGTCCAGTCGCCTCCGCATGTGCGATGAGCGCCGCAAACGGGAAATAGTCAGGCTCGCCGTCTGACGGCTGTTCGTCGAGCCCGACGACGCGGGCGACGCCCGCCTTCGCCGCAAGACGATAGGCGATCTGCACACGCTCGTTCTCATTTGCAGCGAGTTCCTCCTGCGTGAAGGATGCGTATTTCGGGTCGACATAGTCCGGAGGCGTCGCTGCGCGTTCGGTGACGATGACAGTCGGGCGGAACGCGGCAAGCCGCTCTGCAACTTCGTCGAGCTCCTGCTGGCGCCGCGGCGTCAGCACGCTGTCGGTTTTTGCGGAAACGATGTCGCTGTCGGAGCCGGCGAAATGCCACGTTCCGACAACCATGACCTCGATCGGCGCCGGGCTCTGCGCGTCGCCGATTGCGGGCGCGCTCGCGCAGGCGGCGAGGGAAAATGCGATGGCGATGACGGCGGGAAGACGCATGAGCGAGCCCTTCTCTTGCTGCGCGCATATCCGCGATTTTACGCGCTCGCGAGAGCAAAGCGGCGAACAGGTCGCGCGCTGCGCCGGATTGCGCAACCTCACGCTTTCTTCGAAGCGATCCAGGCGTTGACGGTCTTTTCAAGAACTGGCAGCGGCGATTCGCCGATCGAGAGCACAGTATCGTGGAACTCGCGGATGTCGAACTCGCCGCCCAGTTCTCTTTCAGCCTTCGCGCGCAGCTCCTGAATTTTCAGCATGCCGAGCTTGTAGGCGCAGGCCTGTCCCGGAACGACGGCGTACCGCTCGATTTCGCGTGTGACAGACTCGCGCGTCTCGCCGGTGACGCCCGCCATGTAGTCGATCGCCTGTTCGCGCGGCCAGCGCTTGTGATGAAGCCCGGTGTCGACGACGAGCCGCGCGGCGCGGAAGAGTTCCGCCTGAAGGCGGCCGAGATCGCCTTTGGGATCGCCTGCATACATGCCCATTTCCTCAGCGAGCGCTTCGGCGTAAAGGCCCCAGCCTTCGGCGTATTCCGAATAACCGAGCATGTTGCGCATCAACGGCATATCCTTGATCGAGCGCTGGTAGGCTGTCTGGAAATGATGCCCCGGAACCGCCTCGTGATAGGTTAAGGATTTCAGCGAATGCTTCGGATTGTCGGCGGTGTCCTTCAAATTGATCCAGTAGATTCCGGGGCGCGCGCCGTCGAGCGAAGGGCCCGTATAATAGCCGCCGGGGGAGGAGTCCTGTTCATGAACCGGGATCCGGCGCACTTCAACCTTCGTCGACGGCAGGCGTCCGAACCAGTCGCCCGACTTCGCCATGACCGCATCGACCTGGCTTCGAAGAGAGGACAGCAGCGCTTCGCGTCCTTCATCCGTGTTCGGATAAAGGTTGTCGGGCCGAGCCGCGAGCTTTTCCATGCGGGAGGCGACCGAGCCCTCGCCAAGGCCGATCGATTTCAGGATCGCGTCCATCTCCGCCGTGATGCGGGCGACTTCCGCAAGGCCGATTTCGTGAACTTCATCGCCGGATTTCGAGCCGGCGCCGTAGGCGTTGAGCGCGAGCTGATAGAAGGCCTCCCCCTCTTCGCCGAGCCGCCAGACGCCGGCGTCGTCATTTGTTTCAGCGAGGGTGAGTTCGGCCACCCCGGCGAGACGCTCATAGGCCGGATAGACCGCCTCCTCGACAAGGCGCGCCGCGCGCGCGGCGAAGGCCGTGCGTTCTTCGTCGGAAATTCCTTCAACCGCCGTCATCTTCTCTTTCAGCGTCTCGACAAGCGGGTGCGCCGCCGCAGGCCCCGATGTGAAGTTCCGCAAGGAGGCGATGATCTTCTCAACTGCGAAACGCGGCGGCGCCATGCCGAGCCCTGAATCGGTCGAAACGGTCTGCCCGGCTTCATCAAGCGCGCGGCTCATCTCGGCGAGGCGGGAGAGATAGGCTTCTATGTGTTCGCGCGTCGCGATCGGGTGCTGCGTCATCAGCATGCGCGGCAAAGCAAGATGCGGCCCCGTCAGCTGCGTCATGAAATAGGGCGTCATCGCCCAGCTGTCGCCGGAATTGGGAAGACCGCCGCCAAAGGGCGTCGCGCCGCCGAAGTCGAACTGGTCGCGGCGCGCGGCGATTTCATAGGCGTTCTTGAGAACGTCATAGGTTGTCGCCGCCGTTCCGGTCAGCGCCGACCGGTCAAAACTCCTCAGTTCCTGCAGGAACTCCTCGTTCATCGTGCGCGCCGTTTGGTGCGCGTCGAATCCATAGCCGCCGAGGCGCGTCAGAAACCTTGCGCCCGCAATGTTCTCGCCGACGCCGAGTTCGGTCGCCGCCTCCGGCGCGACCGCAAGGAAGGCCCTGGCGTGCCGGTCGGCCATCGCCAGAAACTCCGCAGACGGATCAAGCGCCTCCGCTGCCGCTCCGCCGGCGCCTGACGCGGCGGCGTCCGGGGCGGCCGCCCCCTTGTTCCGCCCGCACGAGGGCGTCGCAAGGCTGGCGACAGCTGCGGCGGCCAACAGGAACGCAACCGGGGTTTTCTTGCTCATGCTGCTCCCTCCAGCTGAAGCGGTCGGCGATTCGACCATGGTCTTGACGCCATCTTACTCGCCCCGGGGGGCTGCGCCGAGGGGCGGCGATTCGCTCCGCGGGCGAACGTTGCAAAAAAGCCCCGCCGGATGCGCCAACGGGCTTCGGCGGGGCTCTTTGTTTTCAACAGGTTGGCGGCGCCTATTCCTCTTCGGCCTTCCTCGGCTTTTCCGTTTGCGGGATTTCCTTGCCCGTCGCCTGGTCGACGACCTTCATGGAAAGGCGGACCTTGCCGCGATCGTCAAAGCCGAGAAGCTTCACATAGACCTCGTCGCCCTCTTTGACGACGTCGGTGGTCTTTTCCGCCCTTCCGGCCGCAAGCTGCGAAATGTGCACAAGGCCGTCGCGGGCGCCGAAGAAATTGACGAAGGCGCCGAAATCCATCGTCTTGACGACCTTGCCTTTGTAGATCTCGCCGACTTCGGGTTCGGCGACGATCGAGTGGATCCACTTGTAGGCGGCTTCGATCTTCGCCTTGTCGCTCGAGGCGATCTTGATGAGACCCTCGTCATTGATGTCGACCTTGGCCCCGGTCTTCTCGACGATTTCGCGAATGACCTTGCCGCCAGAGCCGATGACTTCGCGAATCTTGTCCTTCGGAATTTGCATCGTCTCGATGCGCGGCGCGAACTCGCCGAGTTCGGCGCGGCTCGTGTCGATCGCCTTCGCCATTTCGCCGAGAATGTGCATCCGCCCGTCCTTCGCCTGGCCGAGCGCAACCTTCATGATTTCCTCGGTGATGCCGGCGATCTTGATGTCCATCTGCAGCGAGGTGACGCCCTCGCGCGTGCCGGCGACCTTGAAGTCCATGTCGCCGAGGTGGTCTTCATCGCCGAGAATGTCGGAAAGAACGGCGAAGCGCTGTCCTTCAAGGATGAGGCCCATGGCGATGCCGGCGACCGGACGGCGCAGCGGAATCCCTGCATCCATCATCGCAAGCGAGGAGCCGCATACGGTCGCCATCGACGACGACCCGTTCGATTCGGTGATTTCCGAAACGAGGCGGATCACATAGGGAAATTCCTCCTGAGGCGGAAGAACGGCCTTGAGCGCGCGCCAGGCGAGCTTGCCATGGCCGATCTCGCGCCGGCCCGCTCCGCCCATGCGGCCCGTCTCGCCGACGGAATAGGGCGGGAAGTTGTAGTGGAGAAGGAAGGTTTCCTTGTAGGTGCCTTCAAGGCTGTCGATGAACTGCTCGTCCTCGCCGGTGCCGAGCGTTGCAACGACGAGCGCCTGCGTCTCGCCGCGGGTGAAGAGCGCGCTCCCGTGCGTTCTCGGGAGAACGCCGACTTCCGAAACGATCGGACGGATCGACTTCGTGTCACGGCCGTCGATCCGCATGCCCGTGTCGAGGATTCCGTTGCGGACAATGTCGGCTTCGACCTCCTTGAAGAGGGAGCCGAGCTCGACTTTGGAGAGGGCGGCCTCGTCGCCCTCCTCGCAGAAGACTTCCGTCGCTTTGGCTTTCGCAGCGGAGATCTTCTCATGGCGCAGCTGCTTCTTGCGTTCATTGTAAGCGTCGCGGAGATCGCTCTCGACGAGCGCGCGGATCTTCGCGGGCGTATCGCCATAATCGGCCGCCTTGATGTCCCAGGGCTCCTTCGCGCAGTCGTTTGCAAAATCGATGATCAGGTTGATGACGTCTTTCGCCGCCCGGTGCCCGAACATGACGGCTCCAAGCATCATCTCTTCCGACAGCTCTTTGGCTTCCGATTCGACCATCATCACCGCGTCGGCGGTGCCGGCCATGACGAGATCAAGTTTCGTTTCGGGCATTTCGTCGATCTGCGGGTTGAGAACATAATCGCCGTTGATGACGCCGACGCGCGCCGCGCCGATCGGCCCGAGGAACGGAATGCCGGAGATCGTCAGCGCCGCCGACGTTGCGACCATCGCGACGATGTCTGGATCGTTCTCGAGGTCGTGCGAAATGACGGTCGCGATGACCTGGACCTCATTCTTGAAGCCCTTGGCGAACAGCGGACGGATCGGGCGGTCGATGAGGCGCGAGGTCAGCGTTTCTTTTTCCGTCGGGCGCCCTTCGCGCTTGAAATAGCCGCCGGGAATGCGGCCTGAGGCGAAGAACTTTTCCTGGTAATGGACGGTGAGGGGAAAGAAATCGAATTTCGGGTCGGCTTCCTTCGCGCCGACGACGGCTGCAAGAACGGCGGTGTCGCCATAGGTCGCAAGGACCGCGCCGTCAGCCTGACGCGCGATGCGACCCGTCTCGAGCGTCAGCGTGCGCCCGCCCCATTGCATCGATTTCCTGGTTATAGTGAACATGTCTTTCTTCTTTCGTGTTCGCCGCCGCCGGATTGCGGTCGGCCAGTTTTAGTCATTAGTGAGTGGTCAATAGTGAATAGGCGCTTCACACGACCTCCAGTTCACTATTCATCACTCGCTATTCATTTATTTCGGCTGCATCCTGATCGCGCCGTCGAGCCTGATCGTTTCGCCGTTCATATAACTGTTGCGGCAGATTTCGGCGGCCATGGAGGCGTATTCCTCCGGTTTGCCGAGGCGCTTTGGAAACGGCACCATCGCGGCGAGAGCGTCCTGTACCTTCTGGTCCATGCCCGCCATCATCGGCGTCCAGAATATGCCGGGGGCGATCGTGTTGACGCGGATGCCGGCGTTCATGAGATCGCGCGCGATCGGCAACGTCATGCCGGCGACGCCGGCCTTTGACGCGGCATAGGCCGCCTGGCCGATCTGGCCGTCAAAGGCGGCGACCGACGCCGTGTTGATGATGACGCCGCGTTCGCCGTCCTCGAGCGAATCGAGCTTTTCCATCGCTTCCGCGACGAGGCGGATGCAGTTGAAGGTGCCGATGAGGTTGACGTCGATGACGCGCTTGAACGAGTCGAGCTTGTGCGGGCCGTTCTTGCCGATCGTCTTTTCGCCGATCGCGACGCCGGCGCAATTGACGAGAATGCGCGGGGCGCCGATCGCAGCGATCGTCTTGTCGAGCCCGGCCTTGACGCTCGCTTCGTCGGCGACATTGACCGAACAGAAGACGCCGCCGAGTTTTTTCGCGAGCGCTTCGCCCTTGTCGGCGTTCATGTCCCAGAGCGCGACCTTGCAGCCGGCGGCGACGAGCGCTTCGGCCGTCGCCGCGCCAAGGCCCGACGCGCCGCCGGTGACGATCGCGGAATGGCCGGTTAGTTTCATGGGCGTTCCTCCAACAGCGTCATTCCGGCCGAAGCGCAGCGGAGAGCCGGGATCCGGTTCAGCAAGGGCGCTGCGCCCGCCGCACGAGACCCCGGATAAGCGACTTCGGCGCTTTCCGGGATGACGGAAATTCTAGCGGCGCAGGCCGAGCCGGTCGATCAGCGCCTGATAGCGCTTTTCGTCAGCTCGCTTCACATAGTCGAGGAGGCGGCGGCGTTGCGAAACGAGCTTCAAAAGCCCGCGGCGCGAGTGGTTGTCCTTGACGTGATCCTTGAAGTGTTCGGTGAGATTTGAGATCCGTTCCGAGAGGATCGCGATCTGGACTTCCGGCGAGCCGGTGTCGTCCTTTTTCGTTGCAAATTCCTTGATGAGCTTGGCTTTGCGCTCAGGCGTAATCGACATGGGTCTGCTCCGCAGCGTCGGGTGAATGCCGGCCCAGCCGGGACGCCGACCAGCAGGGTCGAAAAGATGCGCGTCAATAGGGGACGCGGGCGGGAAAGGCAAGGCGGCGGCGGGAATGATCAATTCTGGATAAGCCGCACCAGGGTCCCGTCAGGGTCGGTCAAGTAACCGACCCGGCCGCCCCATGCTTCGGTCTTTGGCGGATGGAGGCGCGGTTGCCCGCGGCAGCCCTCAGCGATCCCGCTCGCTTTGCAGACCGCGTAAAAGGCGTCGAGATCATCGAGCCGCAGGCAGCAGGAGAACGAACTGGTCAGCGGATCGAGGTCGGGATACGGGAAAAATTCCAGCGTCACCGCGCCGCGCGTGAGGATCATCCAGCCGTCGTCGCGCCAGCCTTGGGCGAATCCGAGCGCCTGATAGAAGCGCGACGTCTTCTCGAAATCCCGCGACGGCAGATTGGGCGTGCTGCGATCCATGCCTGAGGCTCGGCGGACCGCCGATTCAAGTCAAGTGAAATGGATGCGCATCCGCCGCAGGTCCGCCAAGCGAAATGGCTACAGGTTAAACACCCGCAGCGGCTTCAGCTTGAGCCCGTCAAGCTCGCAAATCGCGACCGCCTCGCCGTGGAGAGATGCGAGCACAGCCGGGATCGTCCCCGCCTCGCCGCCCCTGACGCCTTTCGCCGTCGCCGGAGAAATGACCGCCGGCTGGCCCCTTTTCAGTTTCTCAGCCTCCGGGCCGCCGATTGACGCCGCAGGAAGGCCCGCAAGCGCTGCGTCGATTGGGAGGAGGGCCTCATCACGCGCCTCAGGGCTCTCCATCGCTTCGAGCGCGGCGATGGTGACGCCGTCCTCGGCGCGGAAGGGGCCGACGGCGGTGCGCCGCAGTTCCGACACATGACCTTCGGTCCCCAAGGCCCGCGCCATGTCGCGAACGAGCGCCCTGACATAAGCGCCTTTGCCGGTGACCGCTTCGAACACGGCATGATCCGCATCCGGAACATCGACGAACGTCAGTTCGTGAATGTCGATCTCGCGCGCTTCGAGCGCGACGGTTTCGCCTTCGCGGGCGAGATCATAGGCGCGCTCGCCGCCGACCTTGACGGCCGAAAACTGCGGCGGAACTTGCTCGATCGTTCCGGTGAATTGCGGCAGCACGGCCTCGATCTCCGCGCGCGTCGGGCGATGTTCCGAGCGCGCGATGACCTCGCCTTCGCGATCGTCGGTCGCGGTCGCCTCGCCCCATTTGGCGGTGAAGCGATAGCGCTTCGTCGCATCCATCACGTAAGGGACGGTCTTCGTCGCCTCGCCGAAGGCGATCGGGAGAACCCCGGTCGCGAGCGGGTCCAAGGTTCCCGCATGCCCGGCCTTCTGCGCCTGAAACAGCCATTTCAGTTTCGAGACTGCTTCCGTCGAGCCGAAATCATAGGGTTTGTCGAGGATGATCCAGCCATTGACCGGCCGGCCCTTCTTGCGCCGCTTGCTCATTGTCGCCTTGCTTGTTCACAGGCCATCGCGCGGGTCGGACGCGCGAAGGCCATATTCTTTGCGCCTTCAATCAGTCTGCGCCGCGAACGTCAAGCGCTCATTGGGGCTTTAGTTCGACAGCGATCACGTGGAGATCGCTGTCACCGACATTCTCAACGCAATGGGGCGCGAGCGCAGGACCCCAGAGGACGGCGCCCGGCGACGGCGTCGCCATCTCTTTGCGCGAGTCGAGAACGACGTTTCCATCGGCGTCGCGGCGAACGAAATCGCTCCAGCCGAGGATGTAGAGCGCGGCGGGCCATTCATGCGAATGGATCGGCGTCTTTTCTCCAGCGCGAAGTCGCGTATCGAGGACGCGCACGCGCTCGTTTTCGAGAAGAACCGTATGATGGTCTGGGGCCGTTTCAAGCGCATCCTGAGGATGCTCCGCCTTGCCTGAGCTGGTCATGCGCGATTCTTCAGATCGCGCGCGACTTTGGGCGAAGCGAGAAGCTCGTCGATGCGCCGCGCTTCGGCGAAACTCTCGTCCGAGCGGAAATGCAGGGCCGGCGTGAACTTCATATCGATCCGCTCGCCGAGAAGATGGCGCAGGTGCGGGGCGGCGTGGTTCAGCGCCTTGACGATTTCGGGATGCTTCCCGGCGTCGATTGAAGCGCCGAGGGGTGCGCAGAAAACCGTCGCCTGTTTGAGATCGGGCGTCATGCGGACTTCCGTCACCGTGATCGAAAGTCCGGCGAGGGCGGGATCGCGAAGATCCTCGCGCCGGAAGATTTCAACGAGCGCATGGCGCACAAGCTCGCCCGCGCGAAGCTGGCGCTGCGAGGGGCCTTTTTGCGGGGAGAAACGGCCGGTCATCGGCGGACTTTAAGCCTTCCGCGCCGCCTTGCGCAACGCCGCCGCGAACGCGCCGAGCTTTTCGGCGTTGAGCGCATAGTCGCGATCCCTGTCGCGAAGCCCGGAGCAGATGTCGACGCCGAACGGGCGAACGGCTGCGATCGCCTCAGCGACATTCATCGGATTGAGTCCGCCCGCGAGAAAGACCGGCCTGCCGCAGGCCTCGACGACGCGCCGGGAAATCGTCCAGTCGTGCGTGTCGCCAGTGCCGCCAAGCGTGCGGATCGCAGCGCTTGGTTTGCCGGAATCGAGAAGAATCGCGTCGACCTCTTCGCTCGCGCGTCGCGCCTGATTGACCGCGCCGTCGTCCTCGACGTGAATGACCTGCATGATCCTGAGGCCGGGATGCGCGCGGCGCAGATGCGCATAGGTTTTCGGCGACGGCTGATCGACAATCTGCACGGTGTTGACGCCGGTCGCCGCGACGTGATCCGCGATTGCGTCTTCGGCGATGCGGCTCGTCAGCAATGTCGTCCAGACGCGCGCGCCATGGCGCGCATGAACATGCGCGGCGATCTCGGCGATCGCCTCATCCCCGATCGGTCCCGGCCCGTTCGGCATTTCAGCCACAAGACCGATCGCGATCGCGCCTGCGGCGATCGCAGCATCAGCCTCCTCCGTCGATTGCATGCAGCAGACTTTGAAAGGGATCATCGCCGGGAATCCTGTCACTTTCGCCAAGGCCTCGGATCGGTGCGCAAAAGCCCAAGGATGACGCTGTCGCGGACGCCGATATGCGTCTCCCAATTGCCGCGCAACACGCCTTCGCGCGCAAAGCCGAGCTTCTCGAACGTGCGGATCGACGCGATGTTGTCGGGATCGATATCGGCGAAGATGCGCCGCGCGCCGCGCTTCTCGAACGCCTCGTCGATGACGATTGCAAGCGCGCGCGCCGCGAGGTTCTTCCCGCGCGCGGCGGGCGCGATCATGCAGGCGGCCTCCCAGACGTCGCGGCCGCGCGGGATTAAGGCAATGCGGCCGAGCGCCGGGCCATCCGCGCTCTCGCAGACCGCCCATGACGAATCCTCAAGACCCGTCGTCCATTTGCGCAAATTTTCGACCGTCTCCGCGGCCGTCTTGTAAGCGGGGCCGGTCATGTAGACGCAGCTTTCCTCATCGCCGAAGATGGCGTGCAGCGCCTCGCCATCGCGGTCGGGATCGAGGGGGCGAAGGATGGCGGGTGCTTGGCGTTCCGCTGGCGTCATTTCAGAGACTGCAGGCTAGTGAGCGTCTTAAAGCGGCGCGCATGGCGCGATGAATTGATGAATTTCTCTACAAACTCGGAATAGGCGGCGACATCGGCGACTTGAAGCTTCAATAGGAAGTCGTTCTCGCCGGCGACGTAATGACACTCCAGCACCTCCTGCACATTCTTCAGTTGATTCGTGAACTGCCTGATCGTGGCGCTCGCATCATCGACGAGGTCGACCAGAACGAACAGGGTGAGCCCGACCGCCGGCGTCGGCTCCGCCACGATCGCTTTCGCGCCAGCGAGAACGCCGCTGTCGATGAGCCGCTCCACGCGTCGCTGGACAGCGCTCGCCGACAAATTCACCTGCTCGGCGAGCGCCGTATAAGTGAGCCATGCATCGGCCTGCAGCAGATCGACAATCCGCCGATCTCTCTCATCCAGCTTTGGTTCCGTCATGATCACAATCTAGAGCGCGCAGGATTCCTGCGCCAGCGGGCGGCAATTGCAGGAATTTTGCTCCGACAATGGGAGATAAGCGGGGCCGCGCAATTGGTTGGCAAAGGCGGGATAGGGATGACGGCTCAGGCGAACAGGGAATTCAGCGGCGGGCGGCTTTCAGGCGCTGGATCGAGACTATTGAGCGGCGCCGAATTCCTCCTCGGCGCGGGGATCGTCATCGGCCACAATCTGTTTGAGGCGCTGCCCAATGAAGTGCCGATCCTGTTCGTGCTCGGACTCGTCTCATTGCGGCTGCGCGACCGAAGCTGGGACGGCTTCGGCATAAGGCGGCCGCGTTCGTGGATCATCTTGATCCTGCTCGCCGTTTTCGCCGCCGCGCTTCGTATCGCGGGCGACGAGTTGGCCATCGGCCCGCTGGTCGCCCAAATTTGGCCGCCGAATGAGACGCCGGAGGAATTCACCGCCATCGCCGGCAATCCGCTCGTCGCCGCCAAATGGCTGGCGATCGTCTGGACCTTCGCGGCGATTGGCGAGGAATTCGGCTATCGCGGGTATCTGGTCAATCGGGCGGCCGGCGCGCTCGGCGGCGGCAAGAGCGCCTATTGGCTCGCGGTACTCGCGGTCGCCGTCCTGTTTGGGCTCGCCCATTACTGGAACGGGCCGGCCGGCGTGATCGGCTCCGGATTTGCAGGACTCGTGTTCGGCGCCGTCTATCTGATCTCCGGCCGAAACCTGTGGGCGAGCGTGCTCGCCCACGGGTTCGTCGACTCGTTCGGGATATTTGCGCTCTATACGGGCTTGGCGAGTTGAGCGCTTAAGCCGACCGCGTCACCAACTCGCCGACGATCTCGTGCAGCGCTTCGCGGTCGGGGGCGAGCGGGTGGAGGGAGAAATTTTCATGTGAGTTCTCTGCCAACTGACGCTTGCGCGAATTCACATTTGCCAGTCTTCACGCACGATCAGGTCGAGCACGTTGATGCAGTCGAGTCCTTCCGCGGCGCAGACATCGGGGATGTGCGGCTTCTCTATTTTGTTCGTCGGCCCCTCTTGAGTTACGACGATCAGCGGCGGATCGTAGAGCGCCGAGAGACCGATCACGAAGGGGTCGGCGGCGGAGCGATTCTTGCGCGTATCGACCAGCCGCGGATATTTGCCGAGGACCTCCGCCATCTTTTCCTGAAGCGCATCGCCCTCGATGTCGATGAACATCGCCTCCCGATCCTTCGCCCAAGCGTGGAGGTCGTCGTCGCGCTTCTCGATCTCGATGAGCACCTCCGTAGAGGAGAGCAGACGCCGCGCCTCTATGAGCGCGTCGATCCGATCCCAGATCGGACGGAAATTGCGGAACGGATAAGCGCGTCACCACGCGTGGATGAGCGCGCTGGTGTCTATGCAGTACCGGTCGGTGCCGCTCACGCTTTCATCTCGCTGAGCAGCACCTGTTCGACCTTAGGAATGTGGCGCGTCTTCAGATTGAGATAGGCCGAGACGTCCCGCAGCGTGATCCGGTCGCTGTGATACGGCGCGAGCACCATGCGCACGTAGTTGCGCCCGAGAAGGCTAAGGGTCTCGACCGGCATGTTGCGGCCGCCGAAATCCTTGTTTTTGTCCTGCGCCTTCTTCGTCTTCAGATAATCCGCATACGCCTCGGCGTACTCACGCTCTTTCTGCTTGTAGAAGCGCGCGTCCGTGAGGCCCAGCGTCAGCAGACGGCGAACGATCGACACCTTGCTCATGCTGAAAACGTCCGCGAGTCTGTCGATCTCCTCTTCCGACCAAACGCGAGCGCCGGCGCGATGCGCCTTGACCACGTCCTCGCCGAGGAACATCGCCCGCGGGAATAGCGTCGCCGCAGCGACCGCGTTGCACCAGACCTCGATGCGCTGCTCCTGGGGCGGTCTCGTCACGTCGATGTAGAATTCCGAGACGCCGCTCTCCGTCAGAAGCAGGTGCGCAAACTCGTGAAGCAGCGAGAACGTGCGGCGCGACGGAACGTCGGCGCGATTCACCGCGATAACCGGCAGCTGTTTCTCGGCGAGCGCGAAGCCCGATGCCTCCCCGGTCTCGACCTTGTCCATCTGGAATACGAGAACGCCCGCCGCCTCGATGTGTGTGCGCCACGAGTTGAACGCCTCGCGATTATCTCGCCATCCTCTCTGCGCCGCCTCCGTGACTCTCAGGAAGGCGCGGACCTTCGTTCCGACCGCCTCGGGGTCGTCGTTCAGTGTCGCCGAAATGTTCAGTGCTGGAACGGCGTCGCTTACCTCTGCCAAGAGGTCGAGTGCAATCTCTCTGCGCTCCTGCGCCGCGCGTATCTGAAGGTGTAGATGCGGCGATATTCGACGCATGCCCTCACCCGGCAGGCGACGGAAGTCCGATATTACTTGAAAGTCCTCGGGCCGTTCCTGAAGGTAGAAGACAGCGAGCGGGCGTTTGTATTTGCGAGCGAGCACACGAAGCTGATTGATCGTCGGCCGTGTCTCTCCGGACTCCCACTCGCGAACCTTAGACAGGCCGGAAGCGGCCTCGACCTCGCTCAGGTCGAAGCCCGCGCTCTTTCGCGCCCAAGTGAGAATCTCGGGCTTGACGAGCGCTCTGACCGTCTTTCTCGCCATGCGAGGCATCTTATCGCTACGCTGTCACTACGCAACGAATTCGGTAGCGATGGCAATACGATACCCGAAACTCACACGCCGTCGGCACCTCAAAGCGTCCGCGTGATCTTCTCGACGGCGAAGCATTCGATGACGTCGCCCTTCTTGAGGTCGTCGTATCGGGCAAAGCTCATGCCGCATTCCTGGCCGGCGGGGACTTCACTGACGTCGTCCTTGAAACGCTTCAGTTGAGACAGCTCGCCCTCGTGAATGACAGTGCCGTCGCGGATCAAACGCACTTTCGCGCCGCGGCGAACGAGACCCTCGGTGACGCGGCAGCCAGCGACCTTGGTCGATTTGCCGATGGTGAAGATTTCGAGGATCTCCGCGTTGCCGAGGAACGTCTCGCGAAGTTCCGGCTCAAGCATCCCTGAGAGCACGCCTTTGATATCGTCGATCAGGTTGTAGATGATCGAATAATAGCGGATCTCGACCTTCGATCGCTCGGCCTCTTCGCGCGCCTGTGCGTTGGCGCGGACGTTGAAGCCGATGACGGGCGCGCCGGACGCGCCGGCGAGGATGACGTCCGATTCTGAAATCGCGCCGACGCCGGTGTGAAGGACGCGCACGCGGACTTCGTTGGTGGAGAGCTTTTCGAGACTGCCGACGATCGCTTCGACCGAGCCCTGCACGTCGCCCTTGATGACGAGCGGAAGCTCCTTGATCTCGGCGTCCTGAAGCTGCGCCATCATCTGCTCAAGCGAGGTGCCCGACGATTTGGCGGAAGCCTTTTCGCGCTTCTTTCTCGCGCGGAAATCGGCGACTTCGCGCGCGCGCGCTTCCGATTCGACAACGACGAACTGATCGCCAGGTTCAGGGACGCCGTTAAGACCTAGAAGCTCGACCGGCATCGCCGGGCCCGCTTCGCTAATCGTTTCGCCCTTGTCGTTGCTCAGAAGGCGCACGCGTCCCCATTCGGCGCCGACGACAAGAATGTCGCCGCGCTTCAGGGTCCCGCGTTCGACAAGGACGGTCGCCACGGGTCCGCGGCCCTTGTCGA
Organism: Pseudomonadota bacterium; assembly: GCA_049324555.1. Classification (GTDB taxonomy): domain Bacteria; phylum Pseudomonadota; class Alphaproteobacteria; order Caulobacterales; family Parvularculaceae; genus Amphiplicatus. Next base: position 27,476 of record JBMOOR010000050.1, read on the forward strand.
GCCGCGATTCGACGACGGAACCTTCCGCGGTGCGGTTGGGGTTCGCCTTGAGGTCGAGAACCTCCGCCTGCAGAAGGATCGCCTCGAGGAGCCCGTCGAGGTTCATCTTCCTCAGCGCCGAAACCTCAACGTCCTGAACTTCGCCGCCGAGGCTTTCGACCTGGATCTCGTGCTGGAGAAGGTCGGTTCTCACTTTCTGAGGATTGGCCGCCGGCTTGTCGATCTTGTTGATCGCGACGATGATCGGAACGCCCGCGGCCTTGGCGTGATTAATCGCTTCGACCGTCTGCGGCATGATCGAATCGTCCGCCGCGACGACGAGAATGACGATGTCGGTGACTTTCGCGCCGCGCGCGCGCATTTGCGTGAAGGCGGCGTGGCCCGGCGTGTCGAGGAAGGTTATCTTGCGGCCGTCTTTGACGGCGACCTGATAGGCGCCGATATGCTGGGTGATGCCGCCGGCTTCGCCCGCGACGACGTTGGTCTGGCGAAGGGCGTCGAGGAGCGATGTCTTGCCGTGGTCGACGTGGCCCATGATGGTGACGACGGGCGGGCGCTGCTCGAGCGCGACATCCGCGTCGGCCGCGCCGACGAGACCTTCCTCGACATCGGCTTCGGCGACACGCTTCGGCGTATGGCCGAGATCGGAGACGATGAGTTCGGCCGTGTCGGCGTCGAGCATTGAGTTCGCCGTCACCATCTGGCCCTGTTTCATCAGTTCACGGATGAGATCGACGGCGCGCATCGCCATCCTCTGGGCGAGCTCCTGCACGGTGATCGTTTCGGGAATGACGACATCGCGGACGATCGCGGGAGAGAGCCCCCGCTGCTGCCGGGCGAGTTTCTCGCGTTCGCGCGCGCGCTTCACCGAAGCGAGGGAGCGCTGGCGATCATCATCGTCGAGCGCATTGGCGATCGTGAGGCGTCCCGAACGGCGCCTCGGCGCGTCCTTCGCCGCGTTTTCGCGTTCGCTCTTGTCGACGAGCGGCTTGCGCTTTGTCTTGAGGCGGCCGCCAAGCTTTGCGAGCGGATTGTCCGCGTCGGCCTCCGCGGCGGGCTTGCCGTCTTCCGGCCTCGCCCTGCCTTTCGATTCCGCCTTGGCGACGGCGCGCTGTTTTCTTTCCTCTTCTTCTTCCTCGAGCGCGCGCCGTGC
>JBMOOR010000051.1:0-3092 GCA_049324555.1 Pseudomonadota bacterium
GAGACGCGGAAATTCCCTGGGCCAGACGTTGGAAAACTGAGCGGCCGCCGAAGGCGGGTCGATCGCGAGGATTGTCCGCCAGTTCCCTCGGCTCGCTTTGGCGATCGAATTTGCCGTCAACACGCGAAAAAGCGCTGCGGCGCGCGCCGCGCCGACCCCCCGCGCGAGGCGCGTCTTGACGCGTCCGGCGACAGGCGCCTTGAGAAAGATGATCAGCGTCCCTCTCATTGATAGAGCGCCGCGATCTTCTCCGGCGCGACGCCGAGGCGATACATCGCAAGGCATAGCGCGTTTTTCACAACGCGCCTCGCATAGCCGTCCCGCTGATAGCGCTCGGGCGATGTCGCCGCCGTCGATTTCAGGATGACGAGAGACTTCCTGCCCTTCGCGCGAAGGAGGCGATCGATGAAATCGACATCCTCAAAGAGCGGCAGCGGACGAAAGCCGCCGAGTTCTTCGTAGAGCGCCCTCGAAACGATAAGGCCCTGATCGCCGTAAGGGGAGGCGAAGAACCGCGTACGGATCATTGCGCCGGCGGCGACGACGGCCGGGGCCCGCCCGCCGCCGTCGAATTTGAGCGTGAAGACGCCGGCGCGATCCTTGCCGCCCGCAATCAGGCGGGCCGCATCGTCCGCCCAGCCCTCGCCAAGGACCGTGTCCGCGTGGAGAAAGAGAAGCCACTCGCCGCGCGAGGCTGCGGCGCCGCGGGCGAGCTGCGCGCCCCGTCCTTTTTCGCCGGCGACAAGGTGCGCGCCGGCCGTCTCCGCGATCGCAGCCGTTTCGTCGCTCGATCCGCCGTCCGACACGAGACCTTCGCGGATGAGCCCTGAAATCGACGCCGGCGTCAGCGCTGCGAGCGTCGCCGGCAGACGCCGCGCCGCATTGAATGTCGGGATAATGACCGAGACCGGCGCCCGCCTTTTCATGGGGACCCGTTAGGACGACGCGAGGAAACCCGGAAGGGGCGCCCCATCACAATCTGTTGGAAAAATGTTCTTGATTTGTTCTTTTGCGCTGATAATTTCCCGCCGTGACGCGCGCCGCAGACCCTTCCCCTTCCTCCTGCCGCCCACGGGAGGACAGACCGCCAGCCCGAGCGAAGGGTCGCGGCGCGCGTTCAAACGCTTCCGGGAGGTTTGAGCCGCTGTCCCGCGAGGCCGCCGACGACGGCTGGGCGGTCGAGGAAGACCTGCCGCCATTGAGGACGGACGTAACGGCCGAGACGCCGCGCACAATCATCAATTATGTCGACAGCCCCTTTGTCGGTTTTGACCGTTCGATCAATCCCTATCGCGGCTGCGAGCACGGCTGCATCTATTGTTTCGCGCGGCCGACCCACGCTTATTACGGCCTATCAGCGGGGCTCGATTTCGAGACGAAGCTTTTCGCCAAGCCGAATGCGCCGCTCCTCCTCGACCGGGAACTTGCATCGAAATCCTATCGCCCGCGGCAAATCGCGATCGGCACGAATACCGATCCCTATCAGCCGATCGAGAAGCGATACGAGCTGATGCGCGGCATTCTCGCCGTGCTCGCGAAGTATAATCATCCGGTTTCGGTGCTGACGAAATCAGCGCTCATCATGCGCGACATCGATCTTCTCGTTCCGATGGCGGGCGCGAACATCGTCAAGACCATGTTGTCGGTGACGACGCTCGACGCGCGCCTTGCGCGCGCCATGGAGCCGCGTGCGTCAACGCCGAAAAAGCGCCTCGCCGCCATCGCCGCGCTCCGCAAGGCTGGCGTTCCCGTTGGCGTGATGACGGCGCCGATGATCCCTGGTCTCAACGATCACGAGATGGAGGAGATTCTTGAGGCGTCGAAGGAAGCGGGCGCCGCATGGGCGGGCTATACGGTCATCCGCCTGCCGCTCGAAGTCTCGGGGCTCTTCAGGGAATGGCTTGAAGCCGCGTTTCCTGATCGCGCCCAGCGCGTCATGCACCACATTCGCGACATGAACGGCGGGCGCGACTATGACGCCCAATGGTCGCGCGCGAAAAGCCCGCGCAGCGTCTTTGCACAGCTCCTCGACGAGCGGTTCAAAAAGGCGACAAAGCGGATCGGCATTTCGAAGGACGCGCCCAAGCTCGACCCCGAGCTGTTCCGCCGGCCGGAGGGGAAGACGGCGCAGCTTTCGCTCTTTTGAACAGCGGCGCTATGATGCGCCTTCTTGGTTTGAAAAGGAGCGGCGGCGATGAAAATCGACAAGGGGTCGCAAACGGAAATCGAAGCCGCCGCCTTTCGGCGGCTCGTCGCGCATCTCAATGCGCGGACCGACGTTCAGAATATCGACCTGATGATCCTCGCCGGTTTCTGCCGCAACTGCCTTGCGGATTGGACAAAGGAAGCCGCTGACGAGCGAGGGATCGCGCTCACAAAAGACGAAGCGCGTGAAGCCGTTTACGGCATGCCTTATCCGGAGTGGAAAAAGAAGCATCACAAGGAAGCGACGCCGGAACAACTCGCAGCCTTTGAAAAGGCGCAAAAAAATCACGGTTGACCGGCGATCCTTCGGTAAACGGCTCCAGTCCTTTCATAGTCTCGTCCGCCGAATCGGCTGAGATTTGTTTTTTCTCTCAAACATTCGGTCCGGCCATGGTCGAAAACCCGACTTACGAAATCGAAGATGAATTCGAGGGGCCCGTCGCCGGCGTCGATGAAGCGGGCCGTGGGCCCTGGGCGGGGCCGGTCGTCGCCGCCGCCGTCGTGCTTGACCGCAATTCCACGCCCGAGGGCCTTCGCGATTCGAAGACGCTAACGGAAAAGCGCCGGCGCGAGCTCGCCGCAATGCTCTGGAAATCGGCGCGCATCGGCGTCGGCGTGTCGAGCGTTGAAGAAATCGACACGATGAATATTTTGCGCGCGTCGCTGCTTGCGATGGCGCGCGCTGTCGCCAATCTTTCGATCGTCCCGGCGATCGCCATTGTCGACGGCTGCATCAAGCCGAAACTCTCCTGTCCCGCCTATACGGTCATCAAGGGCGACGCGAAATCGTTGTCGATCGCGGCGGCGTCGATCGTCGCCAAAACGGTTCGCGACCGCATGATGCTCGAACTCGCGCGCGATTATCCGGAATACGGCTGGCGCTCGAA
>JBMOOR010000052.1:0-3072 GCA_049324555.1 Pseudomonadota bacterium
CATCCATGGTCGAGCATGCGGCGGGTTTTTTCATCGAGAGAATCCTTTGCCGCCGGTATCCTGCCGCAATCTGCGGGCGATGGCGAGCTTTCGGGGTCAGCCTGTCGCGGCCTTCGCGGATTCATACAATTCGAGCGCTTCGAGCCAGGTTTCTTCGGCGGCGGCGATCGCGGCGATGAGGGCGGCGCGTTCCCGATGAAGTTTGGTCGCTCGCGCTACATCCCGCTCATAGAGGCCTGGTTCCGCAAGCGCTGAGTCAAGGCGCGGAAGGATCGCATTCAACTCCTCAAGACGCGTTTCGGCGGCCTCAGCCCGCTTCTTGAGCGGAGCGATCATCTCGCGCGCCGACGCGGAGGACTGGCGCGCCTTGGCGCGAAGGTCTTCGATCTTGCGGTCGTTGTCTCGGGGTTCAGTCTTTTGAGCGTCTAGGACGAGCGCGCGATAATCGTCGAGATCGCCTTCGAAGGGACCGACTTCGCCGTCCTTGACGAGCCACAGGCGATCGGCGACGCCGCTCGCAAGATGCGCGTCATGGGTGATCATGATGACCGCGCCAGTAAAGTCGTTAAGCGCCTGCGCAAGGCTTGCCCGGGCGTCGATGTCGAGATGGTTGGTCGGCTCGTCGAGGATGATGAGATGCGGGCCGTTAAAGGTGATAAGGCCGAGGAGCAGCCGCGCTTTTTCCCCGCCCGACAATTTCTCAACCTTGGTGTCGGCCTTTTCGGCGCCGAAGCCGAGCGATGCAGTTGCCGAGCGCACCTGAGCTTCCGTTCCATCCGGCATCAGGCTGCGGACATGGTCAAGAGGCGTCTCGAGCGGGCGCAACTCGTCAAGCTGGTGCTGAGAAAAATAGGCGATGTCGAGCTTCTTGTGCTTGTAGACATTGCCGCCAAGCGGGGCGATTCTCCCGGCGATCGATTTGACGAGCGTCGATTTTCCCTCCCCGTTCGGTCCGAGGATTGCGATGCGATCATCCTGGTCAATTCTGAGGTTGACCCCGCGAAGGATCGGCTTGCCGTCAACGTAGCCGAGATCGGCATCGACGAGCCGCACGATCGGCGGGGCCATCGGTTTCGGATTCCTGAAATTGAAGCAGGTCGATCGCTCTTCGACCGGCTCGGCGACGAGCTGCATTTTTTCGAGCGCCTTGATGCGGCTTTGCGCCTGCTTCGCTTTTGTCGCCTTGGCGCGGAAACGGTCGATGAACGTCTGCATGTGCCGGCGCTGCGCTTCCTGCTTGGCGCGAAAGGCGAGGGCGTTCGCGCGCGTTTCGAGCCGCTTCCTTTCATAGGTGTCGTAGTCGCCCGCGGAAATTGTCAGTTTGCGATTTTCAAGAGCAAGAATATGCGTCACAGTGCGATTGAGAAAATCGCGGTCGTGGCTGACGATCAGCGACGTATACGGATAGCGGCGAACGAAATTCTCGAGCCAGATCGCGCCTTCGAGGTCGAGATAGTTGGTCGGTTCATCGAGGAGGAGAATATCGGGCGCCGAGAAAAGAACGCCGGCGAGCGCGACGCGCATCCGCCAGCCGCCCGAAAAGTCGGAGGCGGGACGCTGCTGGTCGACAGCGGAAAATCCGAGGCCGGACAGGATGGCCGCGGCGCGCGCCTCAGCCGAATGGGCGTCGATATCGGCGAGCCGTGCGTGAATGTCAGCGAGGCGGATCGGGTCACTCGCCGTCTCGATCTCGGCGAGGAGGGCGGTGCGCTCGCTGTCGAAATCAAGGACGATTTCGACGAGCGATCGGCTCGACGCCGGGGCTTCCTGCTCGACCCCGCCAATCCGATGGCGCTTGCGTATCGAGATTTCGCCGTCGTCCGGGTGAAGATCGCCTTTGAACAATCTCAAGAGCGTCGACTTGCCGGCGCCGTTGCGGCCGATGAATCCGACTTTCCAGCCTTCCGCAATCGCCGCCGTCGCCTGCTCGAAGAGCGGGCGGCCTTCGATCCGGTAAGTGAGATCGTTGATGTGAAGCATGGGTCAGAGTTTGTCTGCGCTACGCCCCTAGCGAGGGCTGCCCGCTGAGGCAACGGGCGTGGGGATGCGGGGTTATCGAGGCTTTCCAAAATTTCATTATCGCCACGGCGCAAGTTTTTCAGCGCATTCGCTATATACGCGCCGTGCCGGGCCAGCGAGGCTTCGGCCCAAGGGAGAACACAATGAAGCTGACGGTTTTGGGCGCGGCCTCGGTCGCAGCAATTGCGCTAGTTGCGTGCGCCAAGAAAGAGGAGGCGAAGACAGCGGAGACGGTTTCATCTGCGGTCGAAGCTGCAGCGCCTGCCGCAACCGAAGCGGCGGCGCCGGATGTCGCTGAAGTCGCCCCTGAGGCGAGCGACGTCTATGCGTCGGCGGCGGTTGACCTCGCCTCGCTCCGCACCAAGGAAGCGCTGACTGTCGCGGCAGACACGGCGTTCGCGCAGGCCGATGCGGATGCTGACGGTTCCCTGTCGCTGACCGAATTCTATTCCTTGGCGTCTATCATGGCGCCGGCGCCAGCAGCTGACGCGGCGGCGGATATTGTCGGCGAAGTCGCTGGCGAACCGACGGCCGAGGCCGCAGCCGAAGCGGCCGGTGAGATCGTCGCCGAAGAGCCGACGCAAGACGCTGCGGCGCTCGACGCGAGCTTTGCGACCATCGCCGGCGCTGACGCAGCCCTGTCGACCGACGACCTTCGCGCGGCGTTTCTGTCGCGATTTGACGCCGCGGATGCAAATCTCGACGGTTCGCTCGACGACGCGGAGGCTGAGGCCTTCAAGGCCGCGGGCCTGTTCTAGACTGTTCGCCGGCCTAATGGCCCCTTAAAGCGCCGCCCTTAACGGGCGGCGCTTCGCATTTGCGGTTTCGGCGCGTCAAAATCGCCTTAATTTGGCGAACTATTGCGAGTGCGGCTTGCCGACAGACCGGACCGTTGTTAGGGAACCGCCGACCAACATGGACTTGGATTATAGGAGCCTCGAATGGCGCTGGAGCGCACTTTTTCGATCATTAAGCCGGATGCGACCCGGCGCAATCTGACCGGCAAGATCGTCGCCAAGTTCGAAGAGGGCGGGCTGCGCGTCGTGGCGTAAA
>JBMOOR010000053.1:0-8909 GCA_049324555.1 Pseudomonadota bacterium
TGTATTTATCGCCTTGGCGCCAGACCGTTTCCGTCTGCGGCTCGACGCCCTGGTTGCCATCAAGAAGGCAGACGGCGCCGTCGAGAACGCGGAGGGAGCGCTCGACTTCGATTGTGAAGTCGACGTGGCCCGGCGTGTCGATGATGTTGAGGCGTTTGTCTTTCCAGAAACAGGTCGTCGCAGCCGAGGTGATCGTGATCCCCCTCTCTTGCTCCTGCTCCATCCAGTCCATCGTGGCGGCGCCTTCGTGGACTTCGCCGATCTTGTGGCTCTTGCCCGTATAATAGAGGACGCGCTCGGTCGTCGTCGTCTTGCCCGCATCGATGTGGGCCATGATGCCGAAGTTCCGGTAGTCCTCGATCTTATGCGTGCGGGCCATTGGGCTCGATCCTCAAAACTCTGACTGCGGCTTTACCAACGGTAATGCGAGAAGGCGCGGTTCGCCTCCGCCATGCGGTGCGTGTCTTCGCGCTTCTTGACGGCGGAGCCGCGGTTCTGCGCGGCGTCCATGATTTCGTTCGACAGGCGGTCGACCATCGTCGTCTCGTTGCGCGAGCGCGCCGCGGAGATAATCCAGCGCATGGCGAGCGCCATGCGGCGCTCCGGGCGAACCTCAACTGGAACCTGATACGTCGCGCCGCCGACCCGGCGGGAGCGCACTTCGATCGCCGGCATCACGTTATCGAGCGCTTCCTTGAAGGCGTCGACCGGCGGACGGCGCAGCTTTCCCTCAATGCGTTCGAGCGCGCCGTAGACGATCTTCTCGGCGGCTGATTTCTTGCCGTCATACATCACGTAATTCATGAACTTCGAAACGGCGAGATCGCCGAATTTCGGATCGGAGTGAATTTCGCGTTTTTCGGCGCGGTGGCGACGTGACATGGAAACCCTCGCTTATTTCGGACGCTTGGCGCCGTATTTCGACCGGCGCTGTTTGCGATCCTTGACGCCTTGCGTGTCGAGGACGCCGCGAATGATGTGATAGCGAACGCCGGGAAGGTCCTTCACGCGGCCGCCGCGGATGAGCACGACCGAGTGTTCCTGAAGGTTGTGACCTTCGCCTGGAATGTAGCCGATGACCTCAAAGCCGTTGGTGAGGCGGATCTTCGCGACCTTCCGAAGCGCCGAGTTCGGCTTTTTCGGCGTTGTCGTATAAACGCGCGTGCACACGCCGCGCTTTTGCGGGTTCGCCTGCATTGCAGGAACCTTGTTGATCTTCCGGCGCGGGCTCCGCGGCTTGCGGATCAGCTGTTGGATCGTCGGCATGCGCACTCCAGAAAGTCGGGCCTTGTTCCCATCGGGGACCCGTTTGCAGCGTTCGAAAGCGCCGGCGGCGGGACTGCCCGCAAACGACGCAAACGAGCGGCCCCCACCCAGTGGGACACCGCCCAGAAAACCTAGACTCTTGTTCGGCTAAACTGACCGCGTTTCAGAAGGACTGACTGCCGGCCTTTCAGCGGTGGCCTTCCTAGAGCCGCGAATCACATGGGTCAATACCGCCTGAAGAAGCGCTGTGTTTTTTTTCGTCACTTTCAGTTTTTTAAGCGCCGGAATTCGTCGCGGGCGGTTATTGTGCGCTGCACCTGCGGCAAAAACCCGCCAGCGGCCGAGGCGGCGGCGCTAACTTGCATCGTTGCGCGATCGTTCAAACCGTTCCTGTCCATCCCCGCCGATTTCCGGCAGTCAGTAAAAAGTAGTCGTTTCCCATGGCGTTAGGCGCATCCCGCACGGTCCTCATTAACCTTAAAAGCCGGGCCGATCGCCGGAAGGCGGCGGAGCGCGAGCTGATGCGGCTCGGCGCGGCGGGCTATGACAATGACTGCGAAATCATGCTCCGCGCGCGCCCGGCCGATGCGGCGGGCTTCCCGAGCCGGGGAGCCCACGGCTGTTTCCAGAGCCATCTCGATTCACTCAAAAATGCGGTCGGCTGCGCCACCCTCCTGATCCTTGAAGACGATATCCGCTTTAACCTCGCCGCCGCCGGCGCCGCACGAAGCGCGTTCAGCAAGGCGACCCCCTCCTGGGACATTTTCTATGGCGGCTGTGTCTTCGCGCCGGGTTCTCACGTGCCGGCGGGCTCGGGCCTAATCTCCATAGATCCGGGCCTTGCGCTTCGCCAGACGCATTGCATCGGGTTTTCCGGACCCGTCATTCCGGCGCTCATCAGTTATCTTGAAGCGATCAAGGCGCGCAGGCCCGGCGCCCCTGAGGGCGGCCCCATGCATGTCGACGGCGCCTACAACCGCTTCCGCCGGGACAATCCGCATTTGCGGACTGTCGCCTGCGCGCCGGCTTTCGGCCTGCAGCGACCGTCACGGTCCGATATTGCGCCGAATCAGCTTTTCGATCGCCTCCCGATCACGCGAGAGGGCGTCGAACTGCTGCGCGGGCTCAAGAGCCGAATGCAATGACCCGCTCGGCCGTCTATTTCAGGTATTTAAGTTCGATCGGCGCGGTGCGCTTCCTGACAAAGGTCTCGAGGCCCTTGTGCCCGAGACGCCTGCTCACCTTGGAAAGGACAGTCAGGAACAGTCCGTAGCGCCGGACTTCCTCTCGCCAACGGCCGAGCCGATCCTCAAGCCGTAACCGGACGCGCTCGGCGGCGCGCGGTGAAACGGGCGCACCGCCCGAACGTTCATATCCGCGCTCGACCAGCATGTCCCCCGCTTTGCTCTCGACGAGGGCGATCTCACGTGGCGTAAGCTCTCGTCGCCATTGCTCGATGAACCTCGCGTCCGGCGGCCCGTAGGTCGTGTGGTTCGGGTAATTGAGCATCGCGGGATCGTAAGGAACGCCGAGAAAGGCGCAAAGACGCATCAGTTCCGCTTCGGGTGTGCGCAGAAGGTCCTCATATTTGAGCGTGTGGATTCGTCTGGTATCGACGCTCGCGGCGAGGCGCTCGAAATCGCGCTCCGAGGCGATCCAGTGATCGACGCCGTGATAGACATTCCCCGCCCAGCCCATGCCGATCGAGGACTTGGCGACGTCCCTTGGATCGCGCAGCAGCCGCGCGTAGCGGGCGTTTGGAAAGATCGCCGGAATTCGGTCGAAATGGCGATGGACGTTGATCGACAGTCGCTTGCCGGGCCTTCGGAGCTGGCGAATGAAATCGCGGATCTGCGCTTCGTAGCCAAGATTTGGATCGATCTGCAGTTTCAGTTTCAAAAATACGCGGTTGAAGGAAAGCTCCCGGGCGTAAGCGGCCATGTCGAGCCCGCCATGCTTCGCCGGCGGCGCTTCAAACAGGAAATCCATTTCGCCGGGATTGGACAGGGTCGGATGGTCGTTGACCATGAGCCGAAGCAGGGTCGTTCCTGACCGCAGCGCGCCGCAGATGAAGATAAGATCTTCGTCAGCAGGAGGAATAGATGAAGCGACCATGTCGGTGGGGACATTCACCCGATTCAATCCGCAGAAAAACAAACGGCGGCCTTTCGGCCGCCGTTCGCAGTCATTTTCGTGCGCCTATTGCGCGGCGGCCGGCTGCTCTTCGGGGGCCGGCAACGCCCCGGCGGACGCCTCCTCGCGGCGGCGTTCGCGTTCCGCGATAAGCGCCTGGTCGCGGCGTTCGGCCTCGACCTGATGACGGGACATCATGCCGCCGGTGCCGGCCGGAATGAGGCGACCCACAATGACGTTCTCCTTGAGGCCTTCGAGATTGTCGACCTTGCCGTTGACCGCCGCGTCCGTGAGGACGCGCGTCGTCTCCTGGAAGGACGCTGCAGAGATGAACGAGCGTGTCTGCAGCGAGGCCTTGGTGATGCCGAGGAGAACAGGCGCGCCTTTGGCGGGCCGCCTTCCCTGCTCTTCGAGCTTGGCGTTCGTTTCCTCGAACTCGATCTTGTCTATCTGCTCTTCTTTGAGGAAGAGCGACTCGCCCGGATCCGAGACTTCGATCTTCTGCAGCATCTGGCGGACGATCACCTCGATATGCTTGTCGTTGATTGGCACGCCCTGCAGGCGATAGACCTCCTGGATCTCATTGATGAGATAGTTGGCGAGCGCTTCGATGCCCATGATCTGCAGAATGTCGTGCGGCGCCGGATTGCCGTCGATCAGATATTCGCCCTTCGCAATGAAATCGCCTTCCTGAACGGTGATATGCTTGCCCTTCGGCACGAGGTAGTCGATCGGCTCAAGGCTTTCGTCTGTCGGGACGATCCGGATGCGACGCTTGTTCTTGTAGTCGCGGCCGAATTCGACCTTGCCGTCGACTTCCGCAATGATCGCGTGGTCCTTCGGGCGGCGCGCTTCGAAGAGTTCGGCGACGCGCGGCAGACCGCCCGTGATGTCACGGGTCTTGGCGCCCTCGGTCGGAATACGCGCGAGCGCGTCGCCGACGCGGATCATGTCGCCGTCCTCGACTGAAAGGATGGCGTCGACGGGAAGCTGGTAACGCGCCTCGCCGCCGGTCTCGAGCCTCATCGGCTTGCCTTTTTCGTCGGTGATGACGATCGAGGGCTTCAACGCCGCCGCGCGCGGATTGGCGCGCCAATCCATGACGACGCGGCTTGCAATGCCGGTCGCTTCGTCAGCGACGACCTGCATTGAGAAGCCTTCCTGCAAATCCTCGAACTTCACCTTGCCGGCAAGGTCGGTGAGGATCGGCAGGGTATAGGGGTCCCAGTCGGCGATGCGCTGGCCGCGCGTCACCTTCGCGCCGTGATCGATCCGGAGCTTCGTGCCGTATGACACTTTGTAGGACGCGTGCTCCTTGCCGTCTGTGTCGACGATCTTCACGAGCGTGTTGCGGCCCATGACGATGAGGTCGCCGTCGGAGTTTTTGACGACGTTGCGGTTTTCAAGAACGATCTTGCCGTCATGGCTCGCCTCGATGAACGAGGTGTCGCCGACCTGCGCCGTGCCGCCGATGTGAAACGTCCGCATCGTGAGCTGCGTGCCCGGTTCGCCGATCGATTGCGCGGCGATGACGCCGACCGCTTCGCCGACATTGACGTGGCTGCCGCGCGCGAGGTCGCGCCCGTAGCACTTGCCGCAGACGCCGACCTTCGCATCGCAGGTAAGGACCGAGCGCACGCGGACTTTCTGAACGCCCGAGCCTTCGATCTCTTCCGCCTGTTCCTCGTTGATCTCATCGCTCGCCCTCGCGAGGACAGCGCCTGTCGCCGGGTGAAGGATGTCGACGAGCGCTGTGCGGCCGAGGATGCGTTGCGATAGCGTGACGACTGTTTCGCCACCCTGGATAACGGCGTCGAGCGTGATGCCGTTTTCCGTGCCGCAGTCCAGCTCGCGGATAATGCAGTCCTGTGCGACGTCGACGAGACGGCGCGTCAGATAGCCCGAGTTCGCGGTCTTCAGCGCCGTGTCGGCGAGGCCTTTGCGTGCGCCGTGCGTCGAGTTGAAGTATTCAAGGACGGTGAGACCTTCCTTGAAGTTCGAGATGATCGGTGTTTCGATGATCTCGCCCGAGGGCTTGGCCATGAGGCCGCGCATTCCCGCGAGCTGCTTCATCTGCGCCGGGCTGCCGCGCGCGCCGGAGTGGGACATCATATAGATGGAGTTGATCTCCATCTCGCGGCCCGTCTCCTTATCGACGCGCTTGGCCGAGATCTGTTTCATCATCTCGTCGGCGACCTTGTCGGTGCATTTCGCCCAGGCGTCGACGACCTTGTTATACTTCTCCCCGCGGGTGATGAAACCGTCCGCATACTGCTGTTCATAGTCGCGGACGAGCGAGCGCGTTTCTTCAACGAGCTTTTGCTTCGCGGCCGGGATCACCATATCGTCCTTGCCGAAGGAAATGCCCGCCTTACAGGCCTCCTTGAAGCCGAGATCCATGATGCGGTCGGCGAAAATGACCGTCTGCTTCTGCCCGCAATGGCGGTAGACGATGTCGATGAGGCCCTGGATCATCTTCTTCGTGAGGACCTGATTGACGACGGCGAACGGGACGTTGCCGTCTTTCGGCAGCACTTGCGCGAGTTTCATGCGGCCTGGCGTCGTCTCGACGATTTCGCGGATCGGCCTGCCGTCCTTGTCGACGGATTCCCAGCGCGCCCGGACCTTCGAGTGGAGCGTCACCGCGCCTGCTTCGAGCGCATGCTCGATCTCCGACATGGTCCCGAAAACCATCCCCTCGCCTGGTTCGCCTGATTTTTCGAGCGTGATGTAATAAAGACCGAGAACGATATCTTGCGAGGGAACGATGATCGGCTTGCCGTTCGCAGGCGACAGGATGTTGTTCGTCGACATCATGAGGACGCGCGCTTCAAGCTGAGCTTCCAGCGCCAATGGCACGTGCACAGCCATCTGGTCGCCGTCAAAGTCGGCGTTGAACGCCGTGCAGACGAGCGGGTGAAGCTGAATCGCCTTGCCTTCGATGAGCTTCGGTTCGAACGCCTGAATGCCGAGACGGTGAAGCGTCGGCGCACGGTTCAGGAGGACCGGGTGCTCGCGGATGACTTCGTCGAGAATGTCCCAGACTTCCGGACGTTCTTTTTCAACGAGCTTCTTCGCCTGCTTAACGGTCGCCGAAAGGCCCTTCGCGTCGAGGCGCGAATAGATGAACGGCTTGAAGAGTTCGAGCGCCATCTTCTTCGGCAAGCCGCACTCGTGCAGCTTCAGTTCCGGTCCGACGACGATGACCGAACGGCCTGAATAGTCGACGCGCTTGCCGAGAAGGTTCTGACGGAAGCGGCCTTGCTTGCCTTTCAGCATATCAGAAAGCGACTTCAACGGGCGCTTGTTGGTGCCGGTGATGACGCGACCGCGGCGGCCATTGTCGAAGAGCGCGTCGACCGCCTCCTGCAGCATCCGCTTTTCGTTGCGGACAATGATGTCCGGCGCGCGAAGCTCGATAAGGCGTTTCAGGCGGTTGTTGCGGTTGATGACGCGGCGGTAGAGATCGTTCAAATCCGACGTCGCGAAACGACCGCCATCGAGGGGAACGAGCGGACGCAATTCCGGCGGAATGACCGGGACGATCGTCATGATCATCCATTCCGGACGGTTGCCGGATTCGATGAACGCATTGATGAGCTTCAACCGCTTGGCGAGTTTCTTCGGCTTCAGTTCAGAAGTCGATTCCGCGATCTCGATACGGAGCTGTTCGGCGATCGCCTCGAGATCGAGCGAGACGAGGATTTCGCGAATGGCTTCCGCGCCGATGCCGGCGGTGAAGGAATCCTCGCCGTATTCTTCCTGCGCCTTGAGGTAATCTTCTTCGGTCAGGAGCTGGTGCTTTTCGAGCGGAGTGAGGCCCGGCTCGATGACGATGAACTGCTCGAAATAAAGGACGCGCTCGACATCCTTCAGCGTCATGTCGAGCATCAGGGAGATACGGCTCGGCAGCGATTTCAGGAACCAGATATGCGCGACGGGCGCGGCGAGCTCGATATGGCCCATGCGGTCGCGGCGAACTTTCGTCAGCGTGACTTCAACGCCGCACTTCTCGCAGGTGATGCCTTTGTACTTCATGCGCTTGTACTTGCCGCAAAGGCACTCGTAGTCCTTCACGGGGCCGAAGATGCGCGCGCAGAAAAGGCCGTCGCGTTCGGGCTTGAACGTCCTGTAGTTAATTGTTTCCGGCTTTTTGATCTCGCCATAGGACCAGGAGAGAATTTTCTCCGGGCTCGCGATCGAGATACGGATCTGATTGAACGTCGCCTGCGGCGCGGCAGGGTTGAAGATGTTCATCATTTCCTGGGACATGAAGACCTCTTTTCGTTGGCGGCTCCGCCGCCTTGAATTTCCACTCTGTCATCCCGGCCGGCGCGCCAAGCGCTGAGAGCCGGGACCTTGTTCATTCATTCCCGCCGCTGCGGGAGTTCCCGGATCACCGCGAAGCGGCGTCCGGGATGACATTCAAACGATCAACTGTTCTGCAATTCGACGTTGAGGCCGAGCGAACGCATTTCTTTCACGAGCACGTTGAAGCTTTCCGGGATGCCCGCTTCGAAATTGTCGTCGCCGCGGACGATCGCTTCGTAGACCTTGGTGCGGCCCGCGACGTCGTCCGACTTGACGGTGAGCATCTCCTGCAAGGTGTAGGCGGCGCCGTAAGCTTCGAGCGCCCAGACTTCCATTTCGCCGAAGCGCTGGCCGCCGAACTGCGCCTTGCCGCCCAAAGGCTGCTGGGTGACGAGCGAATACGGCCCGATCGAGCGTGCGTGGATTTTGTCGTCGACGAGGTGGTGGAGCTTCAAAAGGTATTTGTAGCCGACCGTCACCTTGCGCTTGAACTGCTCGCCCGTGCGGCCGTCGTAAAGCGTCACCTGCCCCGATGTCTCAAGGCCGGCTTTCTGAAGCATCTTCACGATGTCCGGTTCGCGAACGCCGTCGAAGACCGGCGTTGAGATCGGAACGCCGCGCGTCAGGTTGCCCGTCAATTCACGGAGTTCTTCGTTCGACCGCGGCAGGATTTGGTCCTCGCCGTATACTTCCTTGATCTTGCTCGCGACGTCGTCGCGGGTCGCGCGGCCGGCGTCCCAAAGCTCAAGCACGTCGCCGATCTGCTTGCCGAGACCGCGGCACGCCCAGCCGAGGTGCGTTTCAAGGATCTGGCCGACATTCATCCGCGACGGCACGCCGAGCGGGTTCAAGACGATGTCGACCGCGGTGCCGTCTTCGAGGAACGGCATGTCTTCGATCGGGGCGATCTTCGAGATGACGCCCTTGTTGCCGTGACGGCCGGCCATCTTGTCGCCGGGCTGGAGCTTGCGCTTGACCGCGACGAAGACCTTGACGGTCTTCATCACGCCCGGCGGCAGTTCGTCGCCGCGTTTCAGCTTGTCGACCTTGTCGTCAAATCGCGCTTCGAGCCGCGAACGGCTTTCGTCATACTGCTTCTTCAACGCTTCGACTTCGCCCATTGCGGCTTCGTCGGAGAGGCCAATCTTCCACCACTGGCCTTTTGAGAGTTCGGAGAGGCCGGCGTCGGCGATCTTGCC
>JBMOOR010000053.1:8919-28147 GCA_049324555.1 Pseudomonadota bacterium
GAAATCGCTTCCTTGCCGAGAAGCAGCGATTTCAGGCGGCCGAAAATGTTGCGTTCAAGGATCGCAAGTTCGTCGTCGCGGTCTTTGGCGAGGCGCTCGATTTCCTCACGTTCGATCGCCACCGCGCGTTCGTCTTTTTCGACGCCGTGGCGGTTGAAGACACGCACTTCGACGACCGTTCCCGAGGCTCCCGGCGGCAATTTGAGCGAGGTGTCACGAACGTCCGACGCCTTTTCGCCGAAGATGGCGCGCAGGAGCTTTTCTTCCGGCGTCATAGGGCTTTCGCCCTTCGGCGTGATCTTGCCGACGAGAATGTCGCCCGGGTTCACTTCAGCGCCGATGGCGACAATGCCTGCTTCATCGAGATTCCGGAGCGCCTCTTCCGAAACGTTCGGAATATCGCGTGTAATCTCCTCCGGTCCGAGCTTGGTGTCGCGCGCCATCACTTCAAATTCCTCGATATGGATCGAAGTGAAAACGTCGTCGCGCACGATGCGTTCGGAGATGAGGATCGAGTCCTCGAAATTGTAGCCGTTCCACGGCATGAACGCGACGAGCACGTTCTTGCCGAGAGCGAGTTCGCCGAGGTCGGTCGAGGGACCGTCCGCAACGATGTCGCCGGCGCGGACGACGTCGCCGATCTTCACCAACGGACGCTGGTTGATGCAGGTCGACTGGTTCGAGCGCTGGAACTTCCTGAGGTTGTAGATGTCGACGCCCGGTTTTGTCGGGTCGGTTTCTTCTGTCGCGCGGACAACGATGCGGGTCGCATCGACCTGCTCGATGACGCCCGGCCGGCGCGCCGAGACGACGGCGCCGGAATCGCGCGCGACGATCGCTTCCATGCCTGTGCCGACAAACGGCGCTTCGGCCTGAAGAAGCGGCACGGCTTGGCGCTGCATGTTCGAACCCATGAGCGCGCGGTTCGCGTCATCGTTCTCAAGGAACGGAATGAGCGCGGCGGCGACCGAAACGAGCTGCTTCGGCGACACGTCGATATATTTCACTTCATCGCGCGGGACGAGCGTCGCCTCGCCGCCGACGCGGCAGTTGACGAACTCGTTGACGAGGCGCCCGTTCTTATCGATTTCGGCGTTCGCCTGCGCGACCGCGTAGCGCTGCTCTTCCATCGCGGAGAGATAAACGACATCGTCGGTCACCTTGCCGTCGACGACTTTGCGATACGGGCTCTCGATAAAGCCGTATTTGTTGACCTGGGCGTGCGTCGCGAGGCTGTTGATCAGGCCGATGTTCGGGCCTTCCGGCGTCTCGATCGGGCAGATGCGGCCGTAATGGGTCGGGTGAACGTCGCGCACTTCAAAGCCGGCGCGTTCGCGCGTGAGGCCGCCCGGCCCCAGCGCCGAAAGGCGGCGCTTGTGGGTGATCTCCGACAAGGGGTTCGTCTGGTCCATGAACTGCGAGAGCTGCGAGGAGCCGAAGAATTCCCGCACCGCGGCGGCGACCGGCTTGGCGTTGATGAGGTCATGCGGCATCAGCGTTTCAAGTTCGGCTGACGACATGCGCTCCTTGATCGCGCGCTCCATCCTGAGGAGGCCGATGCGGTACTGGTTCTCCATCAGCTCGCCGACCGAGCGCACCCGGCGGTTGCCGAGATTGTCGATGTCGTCGATCTCGCCGCGACCGTCGCGAAGATCCGTCAGCGTCTTGAGGACGGACAAGATGTCTTCCTTGCGCAGCGTGCGGATGTTGTCCTCCGTCTCGAATTCGAGGCGGATGTTCATCTTGACGCGTCCGACCGCGGAAAGGTCGTAGCGCTCCGGATCGAAGAAAAGGCCGTAAAAGAGCGTCTCCGCCGTTTCGAGCGTCGGCGGCTCGCCGGGACGCATCACGCGATAAATGTCGATGAGCGCCTGTTCGCGGTTTGAATTCTTGTCCGCGGCGAGCGTGTTGCGCATGTAGCCGCCGATCGTGATATGATCGACGTCGATCGTGTCGAATTTATCGATGCCGATTTCATCGAGCATCTTCAGCGTCTTTTCCGTGATCTCGTCGCCCGCCTCGGCGAAGATCTCGCCGTTTTCGAAATTGACGAGGTCGGAGGCGAAATAGCGGCCGATCATCTCCTCGTCCGTCAGGAGGAGCTGTTTCAGCCCTTCGTCGGCGAGCTGGCGCGCAGCCTTCGCTGAAAGCTTCTTGCCCGCTTCCGCGACGACCTTGCCGGTCTTCGCGTCAACGAGATCGCGGTCGAGCTTGACGCCCCGCGCGCGCTCGGCGCGGTAGGGCATCGTCCAGCCGGCCTTGGTCTTCGCATGCGCAACGCGATTATAGAAGGCGTCGAGAATCTCTTCCTGGTCCATGCCGAGCGCATAGAGGAGCGTCGTCGCCGGCAGTTTGCGGCGGCGGTCGATGCGGACGTTGACGATGTCCTTGGCGTCGAATTCGAAATCGAGCCACGAGCCGCGATACGGAATAATGCGG
This sequence comes from Pseudomonadota bacterium, assembly GCA_049324555.1. Classification (GTDB taxonomy): domain Bacteria; phylum Pseudomonadota; class Alphaproteobacteria; order Caulobacterales; family Parvularculaceae; genus Amphiplicatus. The sequence goes on from JBMOOR010000053.1 coordinate 11,359, forward strand.
GCGGCGAAGAGGAGCTTGCCCGAGGAATGGGTCTTGCCGCGGTCGTGATCGAAGAAGACGCCCGGCGAGCGATGCATCTGCGAGACGATGACGCGCTCTGTCCCGTTGATGATGAAAGTGCCGTTGTCGGTCATGAGCGGGATGTCGCCCATGTAGACTTCCTGCTCCTTGACGTCGCGGATCGACTTCGCGCCGGTCTCTTCATCGACCTCAAACACCGCAAGGCGCAGCGTCACCTTCAGGGGCGCCGCATAGGTCATGTCGCGTTGCTGGCACTCGTCGACATCGAATTTCGGCTCTTCGAACTCATAAGAAACGAATTCGAGGACGGCGGTTTCGGTGAAATCCGTGATCGGAAACACCGACTGGAAAACCGCTTCGAGGCCTTCGTTGACGCGATTGGCGGGTTTCACCCGCCGCTGTAAAAACTGCTCGTAGGAATCTTTTTGAACCTGAATGAGGTTCGGCATCGGGGCCGCGTCGCCGATACGGCCGTAGCTTTTGCGAATACGCTTTTTTTCAACGAAGGATTGCGCCATTTTTCTTCCTCGCACGGGATCGCCCGTTTCGCGCAATAGACGTCCTGTCCGGATTGGGCCGGACGCATGCGCGAAAACACCCCGCACGGGCGCGGACACGCGCCCGGGGGTTTCAAGCAGTCAAATTGTTAAATCTCGATTTTCCGAAGCACGTCGCCGCATCGCCTGCGCCGTCGACGGGCCCCGCCGACAGCGAACGTCGTTAATAGGCGCGCCGTTCCTGCGCCGCAACCCCCGAAATCGCATTTTGTCAAGAAAATTCTTGAATCGCGATCCTGGGCGCGTCCTTGGGCCTGCGAGCCGCTTTCCACTCTCGAAAGGGGCGGCGGAGGCCGATCGGTCCTCCGCCGTCTCCATTGAGGCGTCGAATCGACGGTAGGGTCTTACTTGAGCTCGACTTTGGCGCCCGCCGCTTCGAGCTTTTTCTTGATCTCTTCGGCTTCGGCTTTGGCGACGGCTTCCTTGACCGTCTTGCCGCCGGCCTCAACGAGGTCTTTGGCTTCCTTGAGGCCGAGGCCGGTGATCGCGCGGACTTCCTTGATCACTTCGATTTTCTTCGCGCCGGCTTCAACGAGAACGACGTTGAATTCCGTCTTCTCCTCGACCGCCGCCGCGCCGCCGCCAGCGCCCGGCATCGCGACCGCCACCGCGCCCGCGGCCGGCTCGATGCCGTACTTGTCCTTCAGGATGGTCTTCAGCTCCGCCGCCTGCAGGAGGGTGAGGCCGACGAGTTCTTCAGCAAGTTTGTTAAGGTCAGTCATTTTCAGGTTCCTCGGTTAATCAGTTGAATTTCCGGCGATCAGGCCGCTTGTCTTTTTTCCAGGGTCTCGACGATGCCCGCGAGCTGCGCCGCCGGCGCCGTGATCGCGCTGACGAGGTTGGCGGCCGGCGACATGATCGTCTGGACGATCTGGCCGAGAAGCTCCTCACGCGAAGGCATCGAGGCGAGCGCCTTGACGCCCGCCGCATTCATCGTCTCCGCGCCCATTGCGCCGCCGAGAACCACGAGCTTTTCGTTTTTCTTGGCGTAGGCGTCGATGACTTTCGCCGCTGCAACCGGGTCTTCCGAAAACGCGATCGCAGTCGGCCCTTTGAAAAGATCGGCGATCTTCTTGGCCGGCTTTCCGGAAATGGCGATCTGAGCAAGCTTGTTCTTGACCACCTTCATGCTCGCGCCCGCCTTGCGAAGTTCGCCGCGCAGCTCCGTCATTTGAGCGACCGTGAGGCCGCCATTGGCGACCACGACAACGGCGTTCTTGTCGAACACCTTGCCGATCCACTCGATCTGATCCGCCTTCTGGGTTCTGTCCATCGGACTTGGATCCCTTCCTTGGCCATTCGCTCCCGGACACCGCGCCCGGAAACGTCTTTTCTTTCGCGCGAACGCGCGAGAGCTACTCAACTGCGCTGACGATGTTCGGAACCTCATGGCCCCGCGCATCATGAGCGCCTGAGCCTGCCCCAGAAGGTCAATGGGATCCGTCCGTAGGAACCGGATGATCCTTTGTCTTCCGTCTATGCGGGGCGATTAAGCCCTTTCAGGCGCCCGCAGTCTTGGACAGGTGCGGAGTCGGCGTACCGGTCCGCGAGGCGCGCTTCATACAGGGATGGAGGCCGAAAGCAAGGGGCCGGCGTGAATTTCGCGCAATCCCGACGTCTTCGCCGGCGGAGGCGGAAGCGAATTTGACGGCAAGCCTGTTCCTCGCTGCAGCATTGAAATCCGACCTCGGCCGGCATCCCTACCCCAGCCGCGAACGGCATGCGCCCGCATGCGACGCCGGGAAGACGGGACAATACGGGCCGTTCCCAAATATTGAAATTATTAGGGATTGAGTAAACTGTCACCGTAATTGCACCGTAATTGTAATTGGTAATTGGTCACCGTAATTGTCGCCAGAGACTGGGAGATTTTCAACCGCAAAGCGCTCGCCTTCTTGCGCCTCGCTTCCATCCGCTCATGCTTCGGAAACTATGCAATCCCGCATGAAGTTTCCGGACAGACTCTCAGCGTCGAGCGGCCTGGTTGTATAGACTGCTCACTCATGGCGATGTAATGTCCTCCGGCTGCGGCCACGGGTCCATCAGGAGTTGGAGATAGGCCTCCCAGCGCCTAGTCGGGTTGTCGACGGTTCCACCAGCGGCTTCTATGCGGCGACGCACGCGCGCCTCACCGGGGCCATAGAGCAACGCGTAAGCGCCATCCGCCTCAACGAAGTCGAGCCAACCCTTGACGCTCGACGGCGTTACCACGCCGGCCTCCGCGAACCAGGCCTCAGCCTCGGCGCGGCTCATCTCCCCGCTCAGCAGGCGCCGCCCCGCCTCCGTGGCGGCAGCCTGCTTTAGCGCCTCGTCAGCGTGCCAAACGCGCACATGCATTTCCGCAAGCGATGGATCGAGGCCTGCCGCCGGCAAGACCTCCTCTGCAAGCACGCGTGCTTGCTCCTCGGGCGTGAACACGGCTTGGTACGCAAACTCAGCCACGCCTTCGAGCACGACACCGGCGCGGAACGGCTGCGTGAAAGCCTCGACGAACCCACGCTCGACAGCGCTGCGCTCGCGCAGGAGGAAGTGCAGATAGTGTCCCGGATAGCCCTCATGGCAGCTAAGCGAGAGAATGCGCATGGCGCTCATTGGATGAGTCCAGAACACTAGATCGCCGCTGAACCCGCCCCGATAGTTCATCTGCCCCTGCAGATAGGTGTCGGGATCGAACACGATGGTCGCGCCGCGATCCTCGGGCACATTGAGCCGAAGACGTGTCTGCCGTTCGCAGGCGGCCACGCTTGCGCGGATCGCGCCCTCAACGCGCTCCGCGGGCGCCCTGACGCGCTCATCATAGTCCCGATAGCGTTCCGCCAGCGGCCCTTCGCCTGGCAGCGCGGCGTCGAGCGCCGCACGAAGCCGCCTCAACTCATCCTCGGAGACGCGGTCTATGGACAAGCCGTGAAGCAGGCGAGCCTCGTCTTCGAGGCTGAATTTTCGACCCTGCCGAATCTGCAGATCGGTGACGAGGGATTCCAGATCGCCGACGAGGTAACGCACGCGCCGTTGCCCATCGGGCGATCGGATGCGTTCTCCAAGAGCGAGAAGTTCTGTGCGAAGGGCGCTCGCGCGCGTCTCTATATCCTGAAGCGTCAGCTTATCGCGTAGGACACGATCACGTCGCTCCTGCGGCCCAAAATAAGCCGGCAGGTCCCACTCATCGAGCGGCTCGTAAGCAATGTTGAGGTCAACAAGGCGCTCAGCATATGGAGTGATGACGGCATGTTCGCGGGTGGTTCGCGCTTCAAGCGACGCGCATGAAGACGCCAGTAGGCAGGCGACTGCCAGTGCGATAGACGATCTCGGCAATGTAAGACCCCAGAACTGCTTGCAGGGCCTCTACGAACTCCCGAGAGCGCTGGATCATATAATTACGGTGTAATTACGGTGACAGTAATTACCAGTAATTACGAATTATACGAATTACGGTGACAGTTTACTTAATCCCCGATTGAATTACGGTGACAGTTTACTTAATCCCCGATTGACGTCAAGATTTCGGAATGGCTCGTCTCGCCCGCTTCGTTATCCCTGACCTGCCGCACCATGTGACGCAACGCGGCAACGGGCGCGGACAGACCTTTTTCGAGGCGGGCGATTATGCGCTCTATCTTGACCTTCTGTCGGAGGCGGCGGCGCGCGCGCGGACGCAGGTCTGGTCTTATTGCCTGATGCCGAACCACGTCCACCTCATCCTGACGCCCAGCGATGAGGACGGGCTGCGGCGGACCTTGGGCGATCTCCACAGGCGCTACACCGGCTACATCAACGCCCGGATGCGCGTCACCGGGCATCTGTGGCAGGGGCGCTTTGGTTCGGTCGCCATGGACGAAACGCATCTCCGGAACGCGATCCGCTATGTGACGCTGAACCCGGTGCGGGCGCGGCTCGTCCGCCGCGCCGAGGACTGGCCGTGGTCGAGCGCGAAGGCGCATTTGACCGGCGAACCCGATGGCGTCGTCAGCTTGGCGCCAGTCGCCGCGCGCATCGACGATTTTCGCGCATTCATTGACGAGAGCTTCGACGAAAGCGCCGCCTATGCCGCGCTCAGACGGTCGGAAGGCACGGGCCGGCCGATCGGCGCCGCCGAGTGGATTTGCGCGCTTGAGGACAAGACCGGCCGCCGGATCACTCCGCGCAAACCTGGGCGAAAGACAAGCGGGCCGAGGCAGTCAATCCGAATCCGGGATTAAGTAAACTGTCACCGAAATAAAAATAGCGGCGCCGCTTACGCGCCCGCTGTCATGTCGATTTTGACGCCGGGCCCCATGGTCGAGGAGACCGCGACCTTCTGGATGTAGGTCCCTTTGGCGCCTGCGGGCCTCGCCTTTTGCACGGCGTCGATGAACGCTTTGATGTTCTCGGCGATCTGCGCGTCGGTAAAGCTCGCCTTGCCGACGCCTGCGTGAATGATGTTGCCGGTCTTGGAGACGCGAAACTCGACCGCGCCGCCCTTGGCGTCCTTCACCGCCTGCCCGACATTCGGCGTCACCGTGCCGACCTTGGGGTTCGGCATCAGGTTACGCGGCCCGAGGACTTTGCCGAGCTTGCCGACAAGGCCCATCATGTCCGGCGTCGCGATGACGCGATCGAAATCCATGAAGCCGCCCTGGATCTTTTCGACGAGATCGGCGTCGCCGACGATGTCAGCCCCGGCGGCGCGGGCTTCCTCAGCCTTTTTGTCCTTGGCGAAGACGGCGACGCGCACCGTCTTGCCCGTGCCGTGCGGCAGCGCGACGACGCCGCGCACCATCTGGTCGGCATGACGCGCATCGACGCCGAGATTCATCGCGATCTCGATCGTTTCATCGAATTTCGCGGTGGCGCTCGCTTTGATGATCCTGGCGGCTTCTGCGACCGAATACTGCTTGTTGCGGTCGACATTCGCGCGGGCGGCTTTGATCCGTTTACCGATTTTCGGCATGGGAATTAGCTCCTCACCTCAAGACCCATCGCGCGCGCCGATCCCATGATGATCTTCGTCGCCTGATCGAGATCGTTGGTGTTGAGGTCCTTGATTTTCGCCTGCGCGATTTCGCGGCACTGCGCGGTTGTGACCGAGCCCGCAATCGCGCGTCCCGCCGTCGCGCCGCCCTTTTCGATCTTCGCCGCCTTCTTCAAATAATAGGACGCCGGCGGCGTCTTCATCGCGAAGGTGAACGACTTGTCCGAGAAAATGGTGATGACGACCGGGATCGGCATCCCCTTTTCCATCTGTTGGGTCTGCGCGTTGAACGACTTGCAGAATTCCATGATGTTGAGACCGCGCTGGCCGAGCGCGGGACCGATCGGCGGCGACGGGTTCGCCGAACCGGCCGCCACCTGAAGCTTCAGATAGCCGGTAACTTTCTTCGCCATGTTGTCCTTCCTCTTGCTACGAAGGCCCCTTGGTGCGGTCCGGGCATGGTCTTTCGCCCTCGCCTCCCATGGGGAGCCGGGCGGATAGCAGATCGCCCGCAAGGGTGCAAGAAACACTTGTTTCGACGACGCCCGCTCTCGTCATTGACGAGGCATGGCGACGAGCGCAGCCTCCCCGTCGCCGGCCAATCCGGTCGGCCCAAATTGGGGAGTAATCACATGACTGGAAGACTATCCGCCTTGCCGAAAAGGCTGCTTCAGTTTGCGTCGATTCTCGCGCTCACTTTCCCCGCCGTCGCATACGCCGCCCCGCCTGCTCACGCCAAAATCAAGGAGACCAAGGAAGTCGGACGCGACGTCTCAAAGCCTTTGAAGGAACTTGCAGCCAGCGCGGAGGCCAAGCGGCTGAAACAGCCGGTCGGCCCGGACGGCATTATTGACATCCGGCCGGAGCGCGACGGCCCTGTCGGTCCAAAGCCCGGCGCCGGCGTCGATCGCGCCCGTCAGAGCAGCGAAACCAGCCCGCTGACTGCAACGATCGCGGCGCCGCTCGCGAATTTCGACGGGCTCAGCAACCAGGACAATTTCAACCTGTTCGGCGGGCGCGTGAATCCGCCCGACCCTGTCGGCGCAGTCGGCCCCAATCATTACGTGGAAATGGTCAACCTCGCTTTCGCCGTCTACGACAAGGCGGGCAACGCGCTTGTTCCGGCGACGTCGCTAGCCGCCCTGTGGGCGGGATTTTCTGTCACTGACTGCGAGGATATCTCTGGCGATCCGATTGTCCTCTACGATCAATTCATGGACCGCTGGATCCTTTCCCAGTTTACGACCGCAGGGACTAACGGCGAATTTTTCAACTGCGTCGCGATCTCGCAGACGAGCGATCCGACGGGCGCCTATTACCGCTACGCCTTTTCGACGGGGATCAACTTTCCCGATTATCCGAAATATGGAAACTGGACGGACTCATACGTCATCACGACGCGCGAGTTCGGACCGAATTTCGGATACGGGATTGGCGTTTACGCTCTCGAGAAGAACAAGATGGTCAATGGCCAGCCGGCGCGCGCCGTCGGGTTTTACCTCGAAGCTCAAAGCGACGACGGCTCCTTCTTTGACCCCGACCTGTTGCCGCTCATAGGCGACGGCCTTCTGCCCGCCTATGTCGACGGCAAGCAGAAGCCGCAATCAGGCGATGCGATCCCGATCATCGGCACGCAAGATGACGGCGCATCCTACGGCGCAACATTCGATGCGTTGAACATCTTCGATTTGACGGTGAAATGGCACTCGACGCCGGACGCTTCGCTCGTCCTGGCCGCGCAACTGCCGGTCGCGTCCTTCGACTCGATCTTTCCCTGCGCCCCGACATCGCGGGATTGCCTGCCGCAACCCGGCGTCGCCAATCCAGCGCAGTATCTCGACATTCTTTCATATCGGCAGCGGCCGACATGGCGGCTCGCCTATCGCAACTTCAAAAACTACGACGCGATGGTGACGACGCAATCGGTTGAAGCCGCGCCGGGCGTTGCCGGGATGCGCTGGTATGAAATCCGCCGCGTCAACGGCTCCTACTCCGTTTATCAGCAGGGCACCTACGCTCCTGCTGACGGCGTGCACCGCTGGATGGGAAGCGTTGCAATGGACCGCCAAGGCAATATCGGGCTCGGCTACAGCGTCGTTGACGGCGTGAGCGTCAAGCCTGGCATCCGCTATACCGGCCGTCTTGCTGGCGATGCGCTCGGCCAAATGACGCTCGGCGAGGGCACAATCGTTGACGGGACCGGCGTCCAGCTCACTACGAATTCACGCTGGGGGGATTACACTTCGCTCAATCTCGACCCAGCTGACGACTGCACGATGTGGTACGTCAACGAGTACTACACAGCCGCCGGCCAAGCCTCCAGCCTCGCGGGGTGGAACACCCGCATCGCGAGCTTCAAATTGCCGGGTTGCGTCGCTCCGCAATAGGGCCGGTCAACCCGCACGACGGCGCAAAGCCGTAATGAGGCCTTGCGTAACGATTTGAATAACGGCTTGTCCGGATCTTTAGGCGCGTGTCGCGCGGGAGAGCGACAAAAAGGAAACGGGCGGCGTCTATGGGGGACTCGGCGCCGCCCGTTCTGATGCTCAACCAAACTCTACGCAACGCAACCAAACACTCAGGGGGAGATACGCACCCCCTTGCGGCCAGGAACGCAGCCGCGAAATCAGAGATGTTATATAGTTACGTCGTCTTTAAGGCAAAATCAAGGCGGCCAACCGGAAATCTTCAGATGCGCGAATGAATCTCCAAAAAGGCGAAAACCGGCACGGCAAGGCCGCGCCGACCGCCGGACAATCGGAAATGACAGCGTTACTTCGCTGGCTCGTCCGAGACCGGCTTTTTCGTCAGTTTCTCAAATTCGCCGAGACTGCACGCGCCTTGAAAGATGCCGCTTGAGCGGTCCACAATCCGGATGATTTCGCCGCTGCAAATGCGGGATCCATAGAGCGTAATGTCAAACCGGCTGAATGCGGAATCGGCGTCGTTGCACGTTCCCCTAGTCTCATTGACGTAATAGTCGCCGGGTCCGACCCGGAAGAGAAGCGTATCCTCGTCTATCGCGCTAATGTCGGTCGAGCGCATTTCGACGCAATTGACCGTCTCGCCAGTCCGGTCGAACCGGTCGAGCGCGTCCGTTTCTTCTTTTTCCGCCGATGCGACGGATGCGGCGGCCAAAACCCCGGCGAGCACGCACGCTGCCTTTTTCATAAAATATCCTTCCCATGCTGGCCCCAGCGCGATGATATTCCGCCAACTCAGCGCGTCGAGCAAGCTGTAATGGGCGCGCGACGACTGCAGACGAAGCCCAGAAGAAGGTGATAAATTCAGAGGATGGGGAGCCGTTTCAATCCGTTGAGCGCGCCGTATCACTATCTGCGGGGGCGGTTGCAGCGCATCTCCGATCCACGCCTGCGCGCCGTCGCGAGCTTCGCCCTTCTCTTTGCGATTTCGCTCGCGATCGGACGCACCTTCGAGATCGTCCTCAGTGACGAAAACGTGAAAGCCGCCGAGAAGGTTCAAGCGGGATGGGTGGCGTCGCTGCAATCCTTCGCGCCGCTCGCCCTCATCCGGGGATATGCCGATGACGTCGGCGCCGTGATGCGCGGCGACATGATATACGAGCCGCCTCCCCCGCCGCCTCCGCCGTTGACAGCCGAGCAGATCGCCGAGATTGACGCCGTATCCGCGAGATTGAGCGCTTGCAACCTCGCTTTGATGCGCCCGCGATGTCCGATTGCAACGCCAGGCGGCCTGCCGCGTTCGCATTGTCTCGTTAACCCGGAAGACCCAGGCTGCGCCGAGCTCAACGCGTGCTCTGATTTTGCGAGCGAGAGCCTGTTCAATACCCCTCCCGAGTGCGAGGGCGTCGACGATGCTCGCCGGCCGTTTTCATGGACAGAGCGTATGCTGCAAACATCCGCTGCGAATGCGGCGTTGAACGAAAAAGGAGCGCCGACGCTGACGCCATTTCCCGGCGAGTATCAAGGAAAACGCATTCCGGTCCATCTCGCCCCGCTCTTCGCCGTCGCGCGCTCCATCACGCGCATCATCGGAGAAAACGGCGTCGCGCCATTCATCGCTTTCGGACAGTTGGCGCTTGGCGTTCTTTCATTCTGCGCGATCACAAGCGCCGTCTCCAACGGCGCGCGCATCGGCTTTGATGGTTTCTGGCCAAACCTTCTCTTGGCGCCCGCCTGTATCGTCGCATTGGCGAGCGTATCTGCGCTCCTCATGCAATGGCTGATGATCGGCGCGCTTTCCGCCTTCTCCTGGGCGACAAGTCTCGCCGCGGCGTGCTGCGGGACGACATCGCTCGGCGCCGCTTGCTGGTACTGTCTGAAGAAGCTCGGTGAAACAGGCGTGCAGCACGCATTGACCGGCGGTCGTTGAGAACGATTGCCGCCGCCTTGTTGATTAACAGTAGCCGTGCAGACTCTTGCGCCCCTTCGCGACGGCGTCGATCGCCATCAGATCGGCGACGAACGCCTCGAACTGATTCAACGGGATCATGTTCGGCCCATCCGAGGGCGCCCTGTCGGGATCCGGGTGCGTTTCGACGAACACCGCCGCGACGCCGACAGCAACGGCCGCGCGCGCAAGTGTCGGGACGAATTCGCGTTGGCCGCCGGAGGATGATCCTTGTCCGCCCGGCTGCTGCACCGAATGAGTCGCATCGAAGACGACCGGCGCACCGATTTCCGACGCCATGATCGGAATAGCGCGGAAATCGGAAACAAGGGTGTTGTAGCCGAAGCTTGCGCCGCGTTCGGTCACGAGCACATTCGAATTGCCGGCGCCCGTAATCTTGGCGACAACATTCTTCATGTCCCATGGCGCAAGGAACTGGCCTTTTTTGATGTTGATCGCCTTCCCGGTTTTGGCGGCGGCGACAAGAAGATCGGTCTGACGGCAGAGGAACGCCGGAATCTGCAAGACGTCGACCGCTTGCGCTGCGAGAGCGCAGTGTTCGCGCTCGTGAACATCCGTCAAAACGGGGAGCCCGGTTTTTTCGCGAATTTCCGCAAAGACCGGCAACGCATCCTTCAGGCCGAGCCCCCTTGTCGCTGCGGCGCTGGTGCGGTTCGCCTTGTCGAAGGACGTCTTGTAAATGAGGCCGATTTTGAGCCTATCGGCGATCTCCTTCAGCGCCGCCGCGCATTCAAGCGCATGAGCCCGGCTTTCAAGCGCGCAGGGGCCCGCAATCATCGCAAGCGGCAGGCGATTGCCGATTGGAATCGCCTTTGCGCCTGCTTTGATCTCGAGGGTGGCGTTCGCGGCGGTCATCGAGGCTCCTATTGGCGTTTTCGCCGAACTTTCCGTAAATGGCCACCTTCCGTAAAGGCTCTGCGGCGGCCCTGACAAGCAAGGCCGCAGGTGAGCCTGGATTTTGGTCCGATGAGCAAACACCTCGAAGTCGCCCGAGACGTCCTTTCCCTAGAGATAGCGGGGCTTGAGGCGCTCAAGAAGTCCCTCAACGAGGAATTCGGCCGGACGGTCGATCTGCTGAAGAGCGCCAGGGGCAAGATCATTGCGACCGGGATGGGCAAATCCGGCCATGTCGCGCGCAAGATCGCGGCGACCCTTTCCTCGACAGGCGCGCCGTCGATCTTCGTTCATCCCGGCGAAGCGAGCCACGGCGATCTCGGCATGATCGCGCGCGAGGATTGCATTCTCGCGCTGTCGAAATCGGGCGAGACGCCGGAAATGAGCGATCTCCTCGCCTATGCGCGGCGCTTTTCCGTGCCCGTCGCAGCGATCACTTGCGGCGCCGGTTCGACGCTTGCAAAGGCCGCCAATGCCCGGATCATCCTGCCGGACGCAATGGAGGCCTGCGGCGAGACGCGCGCGCCGACGACCTCAACGACCATGATGATGGCGATCGGCGATGCGCTTGCTGTCGCGCTCCTTCGCGACAAGGGATTTACAGCGACCGACTTTCACGGCTTTCACCCACGCGGCAATCTTGGCGCGGCGCTCCGGCGCGTCAGCGATCTGATGCACGGGGAAGACCGGCTGCCGCTCTGCCGCGACAGCGCCAATCTCGCTGACGCCGTGAAGGCGCTTAACGCCGGCGGCTTCGGTTGCGTCGGCCTCACCAGCAGCGACGGCGCACTCGTCGGCATACTGACGGACGGGGACTTGCGGCGCGCCTTTGGAAAAGCCGACCCCGCAATGCCGGTCGGCGCCATCATGACCAAGGGACCGAAGACAGTCGCGCCGGATGCGCTCGCCGGCGAAGCCCTCGCCCTCCTCAGCAAAGGCAAGATCACGGCGCTTTTCGTCACGAGTAATGGAAAGCCCGTCGGGCTGCTTCACGTTCACGATTGCCTGTCGACCGGCGTGCTCTAGACGCCGCCGATCAATGGCGCCCGCGCAACAGGCTCTTTGGCACGCTCGCCGATTCCCTCGCCGCATCGAGATTGCGCCCGAGAATCTCGACATCGGCTTCCGCGGTTGTCTCGCGCGCGCTCACCCTGACGGGCTGCGCCGGTCTTCCCGACGCCGACGCATCGGAATGCGACCGCCCATTCGCGCGCTCGATCATGGCCGAAATCTGCCGCGCCTCGACAACTACATCCTGGGCGTGACGGAGAATGGTTTCAGCCTCGCTCCGCGCCTTTCGCGCGCCGCCGGCGGAGCGCGCCGCGTAGATCATGAAGGCGAGCGACATGGCGAAAAGCAGCGCCGTCGCCACAAGGACGATCAGCTGCACCGCGATATAGTCCCGCGCCAGCAATTCACTGAGCCCGAGCGCATTCAAGGCGCTTTCGACAGACATCGGCGACTACCCCTCAAGTAACCGTAACAATGGTGCGATTCTATCGGGTTCGACGCATCCGGTCCACATGGGGCGCCGTATGAAGAGCGATGACCGAACCGCCTTCCATAGCCTCGTTCCGGCGCGATCTTCGGCTTGCCGACAAAATGGCGCCCGACGCAGCGCTGACGGCCGGAGGAAGCCCTTCGATCGTGACGGCGACTTGGCGCGCTGCGCTCTCAAGATTGCTGCACCGCCGCACAACGACATCGATGGCCTATGGCCCGCCAGGGAGTGCGTTTTTGCCGCGCGCCACACTCAGCGCCAATTATCCGCATCCCTCGGTTGATCCCGATCAATCAGGAAAGCGTGCGCTTGCGGACTATAATCGCCGAAAAGCGCCTCAACACGACTGGTAGAGGGCGCAGCATTCCGATAGAATAGGAGAAGAAGATGCAGGAAGCGGACAGCATCAGGCGCGAGACGAAAGCGCAAGACTTTGACCGCCGCGACCAGACTCTCGCCGGTCTTCCCCTTTTTATGCGCCTCGCGTGCAACCTCGCGTCGCGCATCAAATACGGCGCGCTTCGTTTCATACTTCCCGACGGGCGCGAACTGAAATTCCGAGGCGCGGAGGATGCAGGCGTTGAAGGCGTCATCAATGTCCGCAACTTTGCGTTCGCGCGCCGGTCCGTTCTCGGAGGCGATATCGGTTTTTTCGAGAGCTTTTCCGATGGCGACTGGGATTCGCCGAACGTCACGGATGTTCTTTATGTCTTCGCGCGCAATGCGGATCATGTGCGCGAGGCGTTCAGTGCGACCCCGCTGATCGCCTTCCTTGATCGCCTGCGCCATAACCTCAACAAGAACACAAGGCAGGGCGCGCGCCGCAACATCATGGCGCATTACGACCTCGGCAATGATTTCTATGAGAAGTGGCTCGACCGCACGATGACTTATTCCTCGGCGCGATTTACGCCGGGCGTTGCGGACCTCTCTGCCGCGCAGACAAACAAGTACAAGACGCTTGCGCAATCGATCGCATTAAAGCCAGGCGAAAGCATTCTCGAAATCGGATCGGGCTGGGGCGGATTTGCGGAATACGCAGCGAAAGAAATCGGCGCGAAAGTGACCGGCCTCACCATCTCGCCGTCGCAGCTTGACTATGCGCGCGCGCGCATTTTCCGCGAAGGGCTCGCCGACCGCGTCGAATTCAGGCTGCTCGATTATCGCGATGCGACGGGCGCCTTCGACAAGGTCGCCTCGATCGAAATGTTCGAGGCGGTCGGACGCGAATACTGGCCGGCCTATTTCCGCAAGGTGCGCGATCTTCTGAAACCCGGCGGCGTCGCCGGCATTCAGACGATCACCATCGCCAACCGTTTCTTCGACACCTATTCGCGGTCAACCGACTTCATCAAGCGCTACGTCTTTCCGGGCGGCATGCTTCCCTCGCCCGATGCGCTGAAGAGCGAGGTCGCGCGCGCCGGGCTTCTCTGGCAGGACGCCGCCGCTTTCGGCCAGGACTATGCGATGACGCTCGCCGAATGGCGCCGCCGCTTTCTCGCCGCGTGGGACGAGATCGTCGCGATGGGCTTTGACGAGAAGTTCAAGAAGCTCTGGCAGTTTTACCTCAGCTATTGCGAGGCGGGCTTCAAGGCGGCGACGACCGACGTCATGCAGATCCGCCTCGCCCGCGCCTGAAGCCCGGCGAGCCGACCGCTTCTAAACGATGCTTGAGAAAATCTGGCGTTGATCGCGACGACGCGATGGCCCTTTCCATCGATCCTGACAATAAGGTCGTGCATAGAGCTTACGCTCGATCACGAATTTCCCGAGAGGATGCGATGCGATTTTACGAATCCGCCCTTAACGCCATCGGCAACACGCCGCTCATAAAATTGAAGCGCGCATCGGAGGAGACCGGCTGCCATATTTTCGGCAAGGCGGAATTCCTCAATCCCGGTCAATCCGTGAAGGATCGGGCAGCGCTCGGCATCATCCGCGACGCAGAAGAGCGCGGCGTATTGAAACCCGGCGGCGTTATCGTTGAAGGCACAGCGGGCAATACCGGCATTGGTCTCGCCCTTGTCGGCGCCATTCTCGGCTACAAGGTCAAGATCGTGATGCCGCGGACGCAGACGCAAGAGAAGAAGGACGCTGTCCGCCTCCTCGGCGCCGATCTCGTCGAAGTCGACGCCGTTCCTTACGACAACCCGAACAATTACATCCACTTCTCGCGCCGCCTTGCCGAAGACCTCGCGAAGACCGAACCCAGCGGCGCCGTCTGGGCGAACCAGTTCGACAACGTCGCCAACCGCGACACGCATTACCGCACGACGGGCGTTGAAATTTTCGAGCAGACGGACGGCGCGATCGACGGCTTCACCTGCGCGGTCGGATCGGGTGGAACGCTTGGCGGCGTCACGCTCGCGCTCAAGGAGCGAAACAAGGACGTCAAATGCGTGCTGACGGACCCTATGGGGGCGAAGCTCTACAGCTGGGTGAAGACAGGCAAGCTGGAAGCGGAAGGCTCTTCGATCACCGAAGGGATCGGCCAGGGGCGCGTCACCGCCAATCTCGAAGGGCTCACCTTCGACGACGCCTACCGCGTCGAGGACGCCGAAGCGCTGAACATTCTTTTCCGGCTGGTTCAGGAAGAAGGGCTCTGCCTCGGCGGGTCGTCGGGGATCAATGTCGCGGGCGCGATCCGGCTCGCGAAGGAAATGGGCCCCGGCGCGACGATCGTCACTATTCTCTGTGATTACGGCAACCGTTATGCTTCAAAGGTCTACAATCCGGAGTTTCTGAAGTCGAAGGGGCTCCCCTCACCGCCTTGGATGGCATGACGACACGCGACGACGAGTTTCCGTATCCGCTGGCGACGACTGACTGGCTTGCGGCGCATCTCTTCGACGACGACCTCAGGATCGTGAACGCTTCGTGGCGGATGCCGGGCAATCCGCCGGCGCGGCTCGATCATGAGAAGCGGCGCATTTCGGGCTCGGTATTTTTCGACATCGACGAAGTCGCCGACCGCTCAACCGGACTGCCGCATATGCTTCCGACCGCGGATGAATTTGCGAAGGCGGCCGGCGCCATGGGAATTTCCCCCAAGGACCGTGTCATCATCTATGACGACGCCGGCATTTTTTCCGCTGCGCGGGCATGGTGGACTTTTCGCGCCATGGGCCACGAGGCTGTAACGGTCCTCGACGGCGGCCTGCCGAAATGGCTTGCGGAGAAGCGCCCGACTGAGACCGGCGCCGCCGCGCCGAAGAGGGTCCCCTATTCCGGCGCGTCGCCGACACGCCTTGTGCGCAACGCCGATGATATTCGCGCATTCCTGAAGAAATCCGTCGGCGTCGTTCTCGACGCCCGGCCCGCTGCCCGCTTTACGGGCGAAACAGCCGAGCCCCGCCCCGGCCTTCGCCGCGGCCACATGCCGGGCGCGGTCAATCTTCCCCATTCGCTCCTCATCGCCGAAACGGGCGAAATGAAGCCGCTGCACGAACTCGCGAGACTTTTTCACGACCGCGACATTCACGCCGAGACGGACGTCATTACAACGTGCGGTTCCGGCGTCACCGCCGCCGTTCTCGCCCTCGCCCTTGAACGGCTTGGCCACCGCCGCCATGCGCTTTATGACGGCTCATGGACGGAATGGGGCGCCGAAACGAACGACCCCGATCTCTTTCCCGTCATAACCGGATGAGAGCGGCATGGGCCGGCGCGTCGACGTCACGATCACTTTCCTGCGCCAGACCGCGCGCCCCGCATTCGCGCCGCAGCCGCGTCCGCCGGGCAAGATCGCCATTCTGCGTGCGGACAATCCGCCGGTGCACTTCTACCGCTATCTTTACGACCTTGTCGGACGCCGCTGGAACTGGGTGAGCAGAAAACGCCTTTCGGACGCCGATCTCGCCGTCATCATTCAGGATCCCAAAGTCGCCGTATACGTGCTCTACTTCAACGGCGTTCCGGCGGGCATGACGGAAATCGAAGTGGTCGATGAGCGCCTTACCGAAATCCGGTTCTTCGGCCTTGCGCCCGAATTCATCGGAAGGGGCCTCTCGCGCATGTTCCTCGCGAATACTGTCGATCTCGCCTGGGCGAACAATCCGTCGGAAGTGAGGATCGAGACCTGCACGCTCGACCATCCGGCCGCTCTCGCGCTTTACCAGAAGTTCGGTTTCGCCGTATTCGACCAGCGTCAGGGACGGGTTGAACTCCTCGATCAGGAAACGAGCGCCGCGCAATGAAAGACAGGACGAAGCTAGTCGCCGCCGGCCGGCCGCACCGGCGCCCGTCGCACCCGGTCAACCCGCCGGTCGAGCGCGCGTCGACCTATCTTTTTCCGACCTACGACGACTATATCGAGGGCGGGAAGAACATCGTCTACGGACGATTGGGCGGACCGACCCATCGCGCGCTTGAGGAGGCTGTCAGCGCGCTTGAAGGCGGCGTTGAAACACGGCTCGCCCCTTCCGGCCTTCAGGCGGTCAACGCTTCGCTCCTCGCCTTCGTCAAGTCGGGCGACCG
>JBMOOR010000054.1:0-28133 GCA_049324555.1 Pseudomonadota bacterium
GCTGCGCCGGCGCGTCGCCTTCAATCATCACATCCGCGCGGGCCGCCGGCGAGAGAGAGCGCCATAGCGCTTATCGCCGCCGCCAAACCCTTGTAATCCGCGCCAAACTTCATGGCCGACGAGATATTTTGTCAGCCTACTGACTATCAGTAATTTAATCCGCCGCCCGGCCGTTCATTACAATCTCGCGAGTTTACGACTTGTAAGGTGCAGCCCCCGTGCGCGCTCCATAAACCTCCGCGCCGTGCAGTAAACCGGAGGGTCTAAGGTGCGTCATGATTCGACGGGGGGATTTTTCAGATTTTCTTCTACGGCGGCGCTAGCCGTCGTTTTTTCACTGGCCGCCGCAACGTCGGCGGTCGCCGCAGCGCCAGGCCCGGTCGCCTGCGCCGGCGCCAGGGCCCCGGCGACCCCGCTCGGCTCAAATCACGTCGCATCGCTGAAACTCTACGATGCGATCGCGCCGGCTGCGACCGGCTCCAGGGCCGTGCGCTCCGGGGCATGGTCGGATGCGGCGACATGGGGCGGCAAGGCGCCGACCGGACGCGTTATCATTCCCGCCGGGATCAGCGTCGTTTTCGATGTTGCGAACAGCCCGGTTTACAAGTCCGTCCGGGTCGATGGCTGCCTCGAGCTTTCGAACCGCGTCGCAAATCGTCTGAATACGGAGTTTCTTTACGTCGCTCCGAACGGCGAGCTGCTCGCGGGAACGCAGAATTCGCCTGTCCCGGCGGCAGTCACATCCGAAATCGTGTTCGCTGATCTTGGGCCAATCGACGTCAAGGTCGATCCGACGCTTGTCGGAAAGGGTCTCGTCGGCGCGTCTCGCGTCCGCCTCTACGGCGCGCTGAAGTCGCCGCGGGTCAAGGTCGCGATTTCGCCGAAAAAGGGCGATGCGGTCATACAGCTTGCGCAGGCGCCGACAGGCTGGCGCGTCGGCGACCGGGTCATCCTCACCGGCACGCGATGGATCAAGCAGACGACGAAGCAAGGCGTCGTGCTGGCGAGCCCGACCGAGGATGAAATCCGCTATATCAAGGCGATCAGCGGAGCGTCGGTCACGCTCGACTCGGCGCTCTCCTTCAACCACGCTTCGCCTGATCCCGCGGTCGGCGCCTACCTCGTCAATTATACGCGCAACATACGCCTTGCGACCGCAAACGGCGCAACGCTGCCCAAAAGCCAGCGCGCGCATTCAATGTACATGTCGACGGAAACGACGCTGCAAGGCGTTGAATTTTTCGAAATGGGCCGTACGGACAAATCGATCCGCGCCCTTGACGCGGCGAAACTGACGTCGCCGACGCCGACATCGAATGTCAAGGGACGGTATCCTCTCCACCTTCATCAATCGGGGTTTCCGGCGGATAACGTCGCTCCGGTTGTCCGCAGCGTCGCGGTCTGGGGGTCGCCGGGCTGGGGCGTCGTCCAGCACGCGGGCAACGCCTTCATTTTCCAGAGCAACACCTGGAATACGTTCGGCGCCGGCTTCGTCTCGGAAAGCGGCAACGAAACCGGGGCCTGGGTCGAGAATGCGGCAATCAAAGGGATCGGCGTCGATCACATCGTCAAGGACGCCAATGACGTCGCCGCCTTCGATCTCGGCCGCACGGGCGACGGCTTCTGGCTGCAAAGCAGATCGCTCCGCCTCAGCAAGAATCTCGCGGCCGGCATGACCGGCGGCATGGGCTACGTCTTTTTCCACCGCAACACGGACCTTGGAAGCGCTCTGCCTCTGACAACGTCGTTCGTCGCCAACTCGCTCTGCCAGCCAGGATCAATGCGGTTCAAGCCGCAACCGATCGAAGCCCCGCAAATCGCTCAGTTTACGGACAATGAAGTCATCGCCTCCGAGACTGGGTTTCATATCGTCAAGCCGCGGCCGAAGGAGCCGCACGACATCCGCTCGATGCTCGACAATTTCAGGGCATGGGAAGTCGCCAAGGGCGTCGATCTGACCTACACATCGCGCTACACCGTCAAGAACGCCCTCCTGATCGCTTCGCCGGCGGCGGCCGATTCGATCGGAGTGAGCTTCGGCATGAACACTTATGACCTCGCCGTTTCAAACTCGAAGATCGTCGGCTTCGATTATGGCGTCGATCTCTCTAAGGCGGCCACCCGCGTCTTCGCCGCGAACAATCGTTATACGGTCGCGGGCGTCACGTTCAGCGGCATCAAGGTGAAGGCGCTTCTCAATCAGGATGCGTCGGACCAAATCTTCGCCGCCATGCCGGCGATCAAGCCGGCCTCTATCGCCTTCCAATGGGGCGCGGGACCTGTCGTTCCGAACCTTAATGCGCTCTATCTCTACATCACGGGCGTGAAGACGGACACGTCCGGCCAGACCGCCTATCCGGTCGCAACTGACGAATTCCTCGTCAATTACACGAACTTCAAAGGCCTTGCCGCCGAGCGCGGCTGGCTGACGCTGACGACTGGGGGGCGTGCGTTTGTCGTCCCTGAATTCTATTCGGACAGGCTGACGGGCGAGATTTTCCAAACGACGTTTGTCGTCAAGCCGAACAGCTATTTCGCCTGGCCGACCAAACTGCTTGACGGCTCTCCGGCGGACCAGGGCAAGCTTGATCTCAAAGCGGGCCCGCCGACCGCGGCGAACGATTCCGCTTCTGTCGCCGCAAACGGCTCCGTCGTCATCGCCGCCTTCGCCAACGACCGGACGAACGACGGCAAGTTGCTTCGGGCGGGCCACACTTTCGCTCGAAACGGAAACGTCTCGCAACTTGCCGACGGCAGTTTCCGTTACACGCCGTTCCCGGATTTCCGGGGAACCGACACATTCGACTATTGGGTGAGAAATCGGCAGGGCTTTGTTGCGCGCGCGACGGTCTCTGTCTCCGTCCAATAACGGGTCTTGAACAGTGAGATCGAAACGCCGCCTTCGGGCGGCGTTTCCATTTCAAACAAAGCCGTAGGGGTCGATATCGATCAGGCGGCGCACCCGGCTCGGCAGCTTCGCGCGCGCAAGCCATGCGGCGATAAACGCCTGCACATTCACGTCGCGGCGCGCCTTGACGAGGAATCTCATTCTCGCCTCGCCGCGAAGCCGATAAATCGGCGCGGGCGCCGGCCCCCAGACCGTGACGCCCTCCGCGCTGATCAGGGCTTCGCGATGGGCGTTCGCCGTCTCCTTGAGGAGCTTTTCATTGGCGGAGCGCAATAAGATTGCCGCGAGCCGCCCATAAGGCGGAAAGCCCAGCTGCTCTCGGCCCATGGCCTCCGCCTCGAGAAACGCGTCGCGATCGCCGTCCGTCAGGGCGCGGAATACCGCAGCGTCCGGAGCGTACGTCTGCAGCAACGCCTCGCCGGACCGCGCTTCGCGGCCGGCGCGGCCGGCGACCTGGCTGAGGAGCTGATAGGTCCGCTCGGCGGCGCGAAGATCGCCGCCGGCAAGGCCCATGTCGGCGTCGACGACGCCGACGAGCGTCAGCTTCGGAAAATGATGGCCTTTGGCGACAACTTGCGTCGCGATGAGGATATCGATCTCGCCGGCCGCCATGGCGTCAAGAACACCGCGCATGTGCGCGGGCGACTGCACGGTGTCGGACGAGAGCGTTGCGCGGCGCGCATCCGGCCAGCGGAGCGCCGCCTCTTCCGCGATGCGCTCGACGCCGGGCCCGCAGGCGGCTAGCGAACCGACCGCCTTGCAGGCGGGGCAGGCCGCAGGCTTCGGCATGGAGAACCCGGTGTGATGACAGACAAGCTTGTTCTCGAAGCGATGTTCGACGAGCCACGCGTCCGACAGGGGCGATTTCATCCGGTGCCCGCAGCGGCGGCAAAGCGTCAGCGGCGCATAGCCCCGCCGATTGATGAACAGGAGAGATTGTTCGCCTACTGACAATCTCTCGTCGACCGCGGCGGCAAGCATGGGCGACAGCCATCGACCTTCTTCCGGCCCGTCGCGGCGCAGATCGATGAGCGAGACCTTCGGCAATCTGGCTGCGCCGTAGCGCGAGGAAAGACGGACAAGGCCGTAGCGGCCTTGTTCGACATTGACGACGCTCTCAAGCGATGGGGTCGCTGACGCAAGAACGACCGGAAAGCGTCCCCGGGCGCCCCGCGCGACCGCCATGTCCCGCGCCTGGTAGATGACGCCCTCTTCCTGCTTGTAGGCGCCTTCGTGTTCTTCATCGACAATGATCAGGGAAAGGTTGCGATAAGGAAGAAACAGCGCCGAGCGGGCGCCGATGACGAGGCGCGCCTGGCCCTCGTTGACCCGCCGCCAGACGCGCCGGCGCGCTGCAGATGTGAGATCGGAATGCCAGGCTGCGGGCTCAGCGCCGAACCGCTCCTCGACGCGTTTCAAGAACGGCAAGGTCAGGGCGATTTCCGGCAGCATGATCAAAACCTGCGCCGCCGGATCGCGCCGAAGAACCGCCGCCGCCGCTTCGAGATAGACTTCGGTTTTTCCCGACCCGGTGACGCCGTCGAGGAGTGTGGCCTGCAGCCCGGATATTCGCTCGCAGAGCGCACGCGCAGCCGCTTCCTGCTCCGCCGAGAGAACATGGCCCGGCCGATCGGGCTGCGGCTCGTCAAAGGGCGGATCGGGGTCGATCGAAACGCCCTTGAGCGCACCCGCCTTGAAGAGGCTGCGGATGACGGCTTCGCTGGCGCCGCTCTTTTTCACGATCTCCCTGACGTTCATCGGCGACGCATCGGCGGCGAAGGCCGCAAGCGCTGATCGCCGCGCCTCCGTCATCCGTTCCGGGAGCGCGCCCGTCGGCGCATAGGCGACGGCGCCCGCCGGCGGGTCGAGCGCGTCGCCCGACCGCATTACGAGCCGCAACGCGGCGCCGAGAGGAAACATCGTGTAGCCCGCGACCCAGGCGATAAAATCGATAACGGCCGGCGCGAGCGGCGCCGCCGGAAGGACGCGCGCAATTGATTTCAGCTTTCCGGCAGGAACGTCGTCAGCGGCGCCGGGCCAGACGACCCCGATCGCAGGCCGCCCGCCGAACGGCGCTTCGACCCAGCTTCCCGGTTCGATCTCTCCGCTTGCGAGGTAATCATAGGCCTTTCCGAGCGGCAGCGGGAACAGGACCTTGACCCGCTGCGGCGGCGCGTCTTCCGCTTCAAGGACGGCGGCTTTCCCGCTTTTCCGGTCAGTTTCCTCGGTCAAGCTTGATCCTTGAGGCCGTTTCGGGTGAATTACGTCCGCCGTCGGGTTGCGGCGCGTAGGTTTGCAAAGGGCGTGGCGACGCGATGCGTGGCATTTCTCTTTTTCTCTTCTCCCTCATCGGCGCAAGTTTCATCGGGCTGTCTCCCGCCGCCGCCAAATACAGCCTTTGCAACAAGACCAGCTACGCGCTTTCCGCATCGATCGGTTACGTCGACGGCGATCGGCTTGCAACGCGCGGCTGGTGGCGTCTTCGCCCCGGCCAGTGCAAGGTCGTTCTGACCGAGCCGACCAATCCGGGGCGCTATTTCGTTTATGCGGAGGCGATTCCCGGCCACAAGGGTCCGTTGCGCGCGTGGTCCGGCGACACGCCGCTCTGCGTTGAAAACAACGGCTTTTTCAATCTCAGGAATCAGGAAGTTTGCCGCGAAGACCCGTCGCGCCAGCGCAATTTCTTCGACGTCGAAGTGACGCCCGCCGCCGGCGGCAACTGGCAGACGGATTTCGCCGAAGCCGCAAATTACACTGTTTACAGCGCAGAGGTTGCGGGGGTTCAGCGGCTGCTCAACGACCTCAATCTTTCAAATTCGCGAATTGACGGCTCGCTCGGCCGGGAGACGCAGCGCCTGCTGACGGTATACCGGAAGGAAAAGAACATCGGCGAAGGTCCCGTCATCGACGATATCACAATCGACGCGATGATCGAGGAAGCGAACGCCCGCGAAGCCAAGCTCGGGCTCTTCTTCTGCAACAAGACGGAACTGCCTGTTTGGTCCGCGCTCGCCGAGCCGAGGGGCGAGAACCGCTATGAATCGCGAGGCTGGTGGAAGCTTGAACCCGGCGACTGCTCAAAAGTGATCAAGGGCGGCCTCACCGCCGACCACTACTATGTTTTCGGCGTCATCGAAGATCAGCGGGGCGAACGCCGCCTTGCAGGCGGCGACAAGACCTTCTGCGTCAATGCGGTGCGCTTTGCCTCGTCGAACGATCTGACCTGCGCCGATCAGGAACTTGACGAAGCGGTGTTCCGCCGGATCGAGATCGGCGGCGCTCCTTCCCTGACTTTCGACTTTTCAGCCGACAGCTTCGTTGCTGCGCCGGGCGAAGCGCCGGCGCAATAGCGCGATGACCGATTTCAGCCACGTCGAAAGCTGGGTCTTCGATCTCGACAACACGCTCTATCCGGCTGAGTGCCGTCTCTTCAGCCAGATCGACGCGCGCATGACGGATTATATTCGCATGACGGTCGGCGTCGAACACGACGAGGCGCGGCGGCTGCAGAAACATTACTACGTCAAATACGGCACGACGCTCGCCGGACTCATGATCGAACACGCCGCGGCGCCGGACGAATTTCTTGAATACGTCCATGACATCGACTTCTCGGTCGTGCCGGAAGACGCGGCCCTGCGGCAATCTATCGAGGCGCTGCCCGGCCGCCGCTATATCTTCACCAACGGCTCGGTCGCGCATGCGGACAAAGTGCTCTCGCGCATCGGCCTTTCCGGCCTCTTTGACGACGTCTTCGACATCCGGGCGGCGGAGTGGACGCCAAAGCCCCACCGTCAAACCTATGAAAGATTCCTCAACCGCTGCATTGTGAGGCCGAAGGAAGCGGCGATGTTCGAAGACCTGGCGCACAACCTCGAAGCCGCGCACGCGCTCGGGATGACCACTGTGCTCGTTTGTCAGGATGCGGCCTGGTTTGCGGATGAGCCCAACGACAAGCGCCCGGCGCGGCCCGGCGACGCGCAGCCGGAGCACGTGCATTACATGACCGACGATCTCGCGGCGTTCCTTGGCCAGGTCGGCGCGAACGCATTCGCCGGTCGAAGGGAAGCATGATGGCGACCAACGCCGATCTTGAACAGCGCATCAACGACGCCTGGGAGAGCCGGGCCGCGCTATCGCCCGCGACGAAGGGCGACGTTCGCGACGCCGTCGATGAAGCCCTGTCGCTGCTCGACAGCGGAGCGGCGCGCGTTGCGGAACCGGAAGCCGGCGGCAATTTCAGACGCTGGCGCGTCAATCAGTGGCTGAAGAAAGCAGCGCTCCTGTCGTTCCGATTGAATGACGCCGCAATCATCGGCGCGTCGCCCAATCAATGGTGGGACAAGGTCCCGCTAAAATTTGCAACGTGGTCCGAAGAAGATTTTCGCCGCGCCGGTTTTCGCACCGTGCCCGGATCAGTTGTGCGTCGAGGCGCCTATATCGCGCCTTCGGTCGTGCTAATGCCGTCCTTCGTCAATATCGGCGCCTATGTCGGCGAAGGAACGATGGTCGACACATGGGCGACCGTCGGGTCGTGCGCGCAAATCGGCAAGCATTGCCATATCTCCGGCGGCGCAGGGATCGGCGGCGTTCTCGAACCCGTCCAGGCGAACCCCGTCATCATCGAGGACAATTGCTTCATCGGCGCGCGCGCGGAAATCGCCGAAGGCGTCATCGTTCGCGAAGGCTCTGTCCTTTCAATGGGCGTCTATCTCGGCGCGTCAACGAAAATCATCGATCGCGAAACCGGCGAAGTCCTTTATGGCGAGGTCCCGCCCTATTCCGTCGTCGTCTCGGGCTCAATGCCATCAGCCAAAGGCGGCCCCGCGCTTTATTGCGCGGTCATCGTCAAGCGTGTCGATGAAAAGACCCGCGCCAAGACGAGCATCAATGAGTTGCTGAGGGATTGAGCCTCCGCCGGAGGCGTGAACCGCCGCGCGCCCTCGTCCGTAGAAGCTGACGCGAGGCGCGAATTGGTCGCGCCGCCGCATGCCGGATGAGGTTCAAATGAAGCGTCTTTTTCAGGCCGCTGCAGCGGTCGCGTTATCTCTCGCCTGCGCTCCGGCGCAAGCGTCCAGCCACATGGATGCGCCGTCGATCACCCTCGACGATCCCGCAAACACGACCGACGTCTATGCGTTCTTGAGCGCGGAGCCGAGCGGCGCGCGCTATTTGACGACAGCGCTCGCCGTTTATCCGTTTGAGGAGCCGGGAATCGGTCCCAACAACTATCGGTTCGACGATCGCGTGCGTTATTCGATCCATGTCGCCCTCGACGGCGATATCGCGAAGGGCCGTCCGGATCTGACGTACGATTTTGATTTCCGCACAATATTCGCGGATCGAAATACAGTCCGCCAGTCGTTTCTCGGAATCGTCGGCGCCGATGGGGCCAATCGCAACCTTCGCCAGCAATATAAGGTGACAAAGACCGATCATCGCACCGGCGCCGTCACCATCCTTGGACAGGGACTGCTGACGCCGCCCAATAATCAGGGCCGCGTGACGCCGCTCTACAACCAGGGAAATGACGGCGACCAGCCGGCGAAGGAAGGCGTCGCGAGCGCAGCCGCGCTTGATCCCTACACCAAGGCGGCGGTCCGCAATCTGAAGCTCGGCTACCAAGCCTTCGCGGGTCAGCGCGACGACGGATTTTATGCGGACATCCACTCTATTTTCGATCTCGATTTCTCATTCGGCGCCGACCGCGGAACGCCGACGAAACCTTTCGACAGCCAGGGCGGATTCAACCTCCACACGATAGTGTTGAACATTCCGATGGCGGAGCTTGGCGCAAAAGCGAAAATAGCGGGCGTCTACGCGACGACGAGCCGGCGTGATCCATCCTCTTCGGTCTACAGGCAGGTCGGACGACAGGGCAATCCGCTGTTCGTCGAAGCGCTTCTTCCCATTCGCGAAAAGGACCGGTACAATCAGACCGCTCCGAGCTTGGACTTCTCGCTCGGCCAGTATGCGGACGCGCCGGAGCTAGACGCGCTCCTCGGCGCGACGCCGCTTATCCCCGGCCTTCTCCGCTCGATCTTCATTCCGGACATGATCAAGGTCGATCTGACAACCGGCCCGGCGAGGTTATCCTGTGACGCCGCATTCAACCGCCTGTCGGTCTTTGGCGGCGACGTTCTCAAGAGCACGGCGCAGGATCCGTTCAAGAACGGGGGTTTCATCCCGGGCGGCTGGCCGAACGGTCGGCGTTTCGGCGATGACGTCGTCGATATCGCGATCATCGCGCTCGGCATCGCCGGACAGGGACCAGACTTCTCGAAAGTCAACGCCGATCGCGTGACCGCTAACGACATCACCTACAACTGCGTGTTTCCCTACGCGGCTACGCCGCTTAACGGCCGCAACCACCCGCATCATTAAGCAAGAGCGAACATGCGTCATCTTCTCGCAACGCTTGCGGCGCTCGCAGCGGCCCTTCACGGGGCCGCTGCGGCGCATGATTTTTGGATGGATGTCGACCAATGGTCGGTCCCTGCGCCATCTGGAGAAGTCGATGTCCGATTCAAAGTCGGTCACGCTGCGGACAGTCTGAATTGGACGCCGGAGACGGAACGCACGCTCGAACTTTCAACCGATGGGCCTTATGGCGCGCACGACAGAACGGCCTCGCTTGTCTCCGCTCAAGGAAAAATGCTTGCGGCTCTGACGCTGGAAGGCGAGGGCCTGCATCTGATCGCCCTCAAGACCGATAATGCGCGGAACGCGCTCGACGCCGACCGCTTCAACGCCTACCTCATCGAAGAAGGTTTGACGCCGGCGACCGAGGCGAGGAAGAGAGCGCAGCAAACAACAGCGCCCGGACGAGAACTTTATTCGCGTCGCGCCAAGGCGCTCGTTCGCGTCGGCGACGCGTCCGGCGCGCCAGCGCCCAATGCCGTCGGACAAACACTTGAGATTGTTCCGCTCGACAATCCTTTTGCGCTTGCTGACGATGAACCGCTCCGAATCCGGATCGATTATCAGGGCGTCCCGCTTCCCGGTGCGACCGTAAAGATCGAATCTCTCTCGATCGGGCTTCTGCCGGAAGTCGCCAAGAAAACCGATGAACACGGCATCGCATCATTTCGATTTCCGCGCAAATCCGCCTGGAAAATAACAGCGGTATGGACGCGAGCGATCGATGATCCGAGAGCGGATTTCGAGACGGTATTTTCAAGCCTGACGTTCGGATACGATTGATGTCTGCGCCTGATTTCGATCCGCCCATCCCTCTAATGACAGGCGGCGAGCCCATTCCTAACGCGCGTTATCCTCGACGAACTTCGTCCGCATCAGCACGAGTTCCTCGGCGCTTGTCGGGTGCAGCGCCATCGTTTCGTCGAAATCCTTTTTCCTGAGACCGGCTTTCACCGCGATCGCGAGACATTGGACCATCTCGGGCGCGCCCTCGCCGACGATGTGAACGCCCAAGAGACGGTCCGTCTTCGCTTCGACAACAAGCTTCATGAAGGTGCGCGATTCCGAGCCAGACAGCGTGTTCCTCATCGGGCGGAAGTCGGTCTTGTAGATATCGACGGGTCCGAATTTCCTGCGCGCTTCTTCTTCCGAATAGCCGACCGCGCCGACCGGAGGCTGTGAAAACACCGCCTTTGGAATGAAGGCGTAATCGACTTTTGTCGGATTGTTATGGAACTCGGTTTCGGCGAACGCGGCGCCTTCGCGGATCGCGACCGGCGTCAATTGCACGCGGTCGGTCACGTCGCCGACCGCCCAGATATTCTCGACATTGGTCTTCGACCATTCGTCGACGATTACAGCGCCGTCTTTCCCGAGTTTCACGCCTGCAGCTTCAAGGCCCATCCCTTGCGTCGCGGGCTTTCGCCCGACCGCCCAGAAGACGAGATCGGCGTCGATATGCGCGCCGGTGTTCAAATGCACCCGCTTCTCATCGCCTTCGCGTTTTTCAATCTTCGTGAAGACCGCGCTCGTGACGATGCGGATTCCCATCCGCTGCATTTCGCGATGAACCCCGACCGAGATGTCGCGGTCGAAATGGCGGAGCACGTCCTCGCCCCGATAGACGAGACAAACTTCGGCGCCGAGGCCCCGGAAAATGCAGGCGAACTCGATCGCTATATAGCCGCCGCCAGCGATGACGACATGGCGCGGGAATTTCTCCAGATGAAACGCCTCATTCGAGGTGACGGCGAGGTCATGGCCCGGAATTGACGCATCCGTCCACGGCGCGCCGCCCGTCGCGATCAGGATCTTCTCCGCCGTAACGTCGCAATTTTCCTTGACGAGATGAATCGTGTGCGCGTCTTTCAGCACCGCGCGGCTGTCGATGATGTCGGCACCGGCGTTTTTGAGATTGCGAATGTAAACGCCGTTGAGGCGGTCGATTTCCGCATCCTTGTTGGCGAGGAGCGTCTCCCAGTCGAATTTGGGCGTGGCTGACGTCCAGCCGTAGCCCTTCGCCTCATGGAACATATGACCGAACTCGGAGGCGTAGACGAAGAGCTTCTTCGGGATGCAGCCGCGGACGACGCAGGTCCCGCCGACGCGGTATTCCTCCGCAACGCCGGCGCGCGCGCCATAACTCGCGGCGAGCCGCGTCGCCCGGACGCCGCCGGAGCCCGCGCCGATCGTGAAGAGATCGTAGTCGTATTTGGTCATACCGTTCCTGTCGGGCATCGCCGCGCCGCTTCGCTGTCCGACAAACTAATGGTCCCAGCGCCGCGTGACCATTCCCGGACCCATTCTCCTGACGCGAATGTGTGCGGTTTTGCGGGAAGGAGGGACGAATCCTCCATCATCCCGGCAGAAAGCCGATCCCCGTCTTGAACCTGGCGTCGAGAAATTCATTCACTTCGAGCGTGAAGGTCTCAAGAAATTCGCGGTGGATCGCCTCAAACACCGGATCGAGCTTTTCTTCAAACTCGATCGGTATGCGGACCACCGGTTGCGAGGCGACGAAAACGTCAAAGCTCTCGCCGACGATCTCGGCGGAGATGACGGTGCGGAGCCACAGGGCGCCTCCGTCCTCCGCATTGCCGACAATAAGACAAAGGCCGAAGCGAACGGGCTCAAGAATGATCACTTCGCGCGCCGAGTAGGAATAGGCGTCGTCGCCATACGCTTTGCGCGCGTCGAACGTGCCCTCGGCCGGAACGGCGGCGACATTTTCAGCGGGGCAGCCTTCAAACGCGTGGAAACCCGATGCGATCGCGTCGCCGAGCGCGCGGCATTTGAGGAGGTTTTGAAACGCCGCCTGTCCGTAGTCGCGGATCGCAGTCTTAAGTTCTTCAAAGCGTGCGCCGACCATCACCCGCCGCCCTCCAGACGGACAAACTATCGGATGCGGCGTCGTCGCGCAAAGCGCGTTCACCCGAGCCGCTCAACGCCGGCAGGCCCTGCGAGGATGACCTCATCCGTCATGCCGATGAAGAAGCCCGTCTCGATCACGCCCGGAATTTCTTCAAGCGCGCGTTCGATCGCCGCCGCGTCGGCGATGCGCCCCAACCGGCAGTCGAGAATGAAATTGCCGCCGTCGCTGATGAAGGCCGGACCCGCCGGGCCCGCGCGAAGGCGCACGTCCGCGTTCGAATACCCGAGTGCGGCGAGCGCTTCGCGCACGGCGCGCACGGTGAGGCTGAACGAGAAACGGTCAATCTCAACGGGAAGCGGGAAGGCGCCAAGCTGCGCGACTTTCTTCGAGGCGTCGGCGATGACGACGAAGCGCCTGGCTGCGTTGGCGACGATCTTCTCGCGCAAAAGAGCGCCGCCGCCGCCCTTGATCAGCGTTTTTCGCCCGTCGACCTCGTCCGTTCCATCAACAGCAAGATCGATGATGGTCGTCTCGTCGGGTTCGATGAGTTCAACGCCGGCCGCGGCGGCCTTCTTCGCCGTGTCTTCCGATGTCGGCACGGCTCTCACATAAAGCCCAGCGCGCACCCGCTCGCCGAGGAGCGCAATAAAATGCGCCGCCGTCGACCCGGTGCCGATGCCGAGCGTCATTTCCGGCCTCACCAGTTCAACGGCCGCCGCAGCCGCCTGGCGTTTGAAATCGTCGGCGCTCATGACTTTTCCTTCTTGCCTTCTCCGTGAACGCTGCGAAATCTCGCGGCCCAGCCCTTGATTTCCGATTGACGCCCGCGCGCGACCGCGAGCGCGCCCTCCTCGACATCCTTGGTGATGACCGAGCCGGAACCGACATAGGCGCCCTTGCCGATCTTCACCGGCGCGACGAGCGCGGAGTTGGAGCCGATGAAGGCGCCCTCGCCGATTTCAGTCCTGTGCTTGGAGAAGCCGTCGTAATTGCAGGTGATCGTCCCGGCGCCGATATTGGCGCCGGCGCCGACCGTCGCATCGCCGATATAGGTCAGATGCGAGACTTTCGCCGCTGCGCCGAGGACGGCGTTTTTCACCTCGACGAAATTGCCGACCTTCGCCGCTTCATCAAGGCGCGCGCCAGGCCGCAGCCGCGCAAACGGCCCGACGGACGCGCCCTCTCCGACGCTCGCCCCTTCAAGATGCGAATAGGCCTTGATGATCGCGCCGGAAGCGATGCTGACGCCCCTGCCGAAAAAGACATTCGGTTCGACGATGACGTCGTTCGCGATTTCCGTATCGTATGAAAAATAAACCGTCGACGGATCGATCAGCGTGACGCCCGCCTCCATCGCCGCGAGGCGCCGGCGGTCCTGGAAAATCTCCTCGGCGACCGCGAGTTCGACCCGCGAATTGACGCCGACGACTTCATCTTCATCCGCCTCTTCGACGGCGCAACGGAGCCCCTCCTTGCGCGCGACTGCAACAATATCTGTCAGATAGAATTCGCGTTTTGCATTGTTGTCCGTCAATTGCGGCAGCGCACGGGAGAGAAATCCCGATTCGATCGCCATGACGCCCGAATTGACAAAATCGATCGCAAGCTCCTCCGGCCCCGCATCCTTTGCTTCAACGATCGCTTCAAGCGATCCGTCCGCCGAAAGCTTGAGCCGGCCATAGGCGCCCGGATCGTCCGGCGTGAAGCCGAGCACGGCGACAGCAGCGCCCCCGGCGACCTTGTCGATCAGCGCCTTCAGCGTTTCAGCTTCAACGAGGGGCGTATCCGCGTAAAGAACCACGACGACGCCGGAAAAGCCTTCGAGCGCGGGCGCCGCCTTCTTGACCGCATCGCCGGTGCCGCGCGGCGGCGTCTGCACGGCGACGGCGACATCGCCGCGTTCTGCGCGAGCGGCATCTCCGACTTCCGGCGCCTGATCCCCGATGACGACCGCCATGCGCGCGGGCGACAGCGAGGAGGCCGTCGCCATCACATGCGCCAGCATCGAACGACCGCCGACGGCGTGCAGCACCTTCGGAGTTGCGGATTTCATCCTTGTGCCGAATCCGGCGGCGAGAATGACGGCGGCGACAGCCGGCTGTTTCATTGATCCTCGCAAGTCTGGTAGAGGAGCGGCTTTGATTCTCCCGTCTTTTGGCGGGCGCCGCTGGAGAAGTAAATGCGAGGACCGCTCGCCGGCGTCGCTGTCATTTTCGACCTCGACGGCACGCTCATCGACACCGCAGGGGACCTTGCGGCCTCGATGAATCACGCGCTGACAGCTGCGGGCCTTGCGCCGGTTCCGCTCGCCCGGGTTCGCTGCCTTGTCGGCCACGGCGCGCGAGCGATGTTGTCAAAGGGGTTTGCGGAAAGCGGCGCGAGCCCACCCTCGTCCGCAGAGCTCGAAGCGCATGTTTCTGTCTTTCTCGACCATTATATGGCGCACATCGCCGACACGTCGCGGCCCTTTGCCGGCGCGATCGAGGCGGTCGAAGCGATGAAGGCGGACGGCGCGACGATTGCAATCTGCACCAACAAACGCGAGGCGTGGGCGCGCGCGCTCATCGAGGCGCTCAATCTGACCCATCATTTCGGCGCAATTGTCGGAGCGGATACGACGGGTCTTGCGAAGCCAGACCCCCGCCCCGTTCGCTACTGCATGAGCCAGACGCGGGCCCGACAAGCCGTCTTCATCGGCGACAGCGACACCGATATCAAAGCGGCGGAGGCCGCCGGCATCCCCTGTTTGGCGGCGCTGTTCGGATACGGGCCGCTCGATCATTGTGAGCGCGCTGACGCCGTTTTTTCAGCCTATGACGAAGCGCCTGCACTCGTCGCCAGGTGGCGGGCCTGCGTTCGGCCGGCTAGGCCGCCGGGATGCAGATCCTGCGCGGCATGCCGTTCACCATGTCGCTCCGAACGTCCGTTCGCGCCGACCGCATTGTCGACACGAATCCCTCCGGTCTCAAATCGACCTCGACCTCGAAGCCTTTCCTGCGCCAGAAATCCTGGATTTTGGCCGCGAGCCGCGCTGCGCCATCATCCGTGCAATGATCCGACATGTTCACCTCAGATAGGGTCGATTCATCGAAACGCAGCCAAAGAATATAAGGCGGGCTGATTTTTTCAAGCGGCTGCAAAAAAATTCGTCTGCAATGTTTTTGGTCAATTTGTCTGATTGTAGCGTTATTTCTTGCTGCAACGCAGCAAAGTTGCAGAATCTCCAAGACCCCACTATATAAGAAATGCTGATATTTTGTGATTCAGATGAACGCCGATGAACCCGTCCTGCCGGCAAATGAGCCGCTATCAATTGGCGAACGCATCAAAACCGCCCGCAAATCCGCCGGCGTGAGCCAAGTCGATCTCGCCAAGAAGGTAGGCGTAACGCAGCCCGCCGTCGCGAATTGGGAAAGCGGCGTCCACGACCCGCGCCGCCTCATGCTCGCCAAAATCGCCGAAGCGCTTCAGGTGTCGCCTGACTGGCTCGCAAGCGGCGCTCGCTCGCCGGTCGAAGCCGACAAACATCCAGCCGCAGCCTACATACGCCGGCCGATCCAACATACACCCGTCATCAGCTTCGCCGATGCGGCTCGGCTGCTCGATGATCCCGAGGCCGACCCGCACGGCGTTGCGGAAGACTATATCCCCGTTACGTCCGGCGCCGAGAAACTGTTCGCCCTCTTTGTCGACGATGAGGCCGTCGATCTCGCGTTTCCGAAGGATACGCTCGTCGTTATCGATTACGCCGACCGCAAGCCGGTGGACGGCGTCTTCGGCCTGTTCGTTTGCGACGGCGCCCCGATCATTCGGCGCTGGCGCGAAAATCCGCCGCGGCTTGAACCCGCGTCATCGAGCGCTGCTTACGGTCCGATCTTTCTTGACGCGCCGCCGAGGGTGATCGGCTGCGCGCGCGTGTCGATCCGCTTTCATTGAAATTGATCGCCTCAGGCCGCCGCCAGCCCAAATCGCCGTCGCATTGTCGGCAGTTCATTGATTGCCGCCGAATATTCGCGGCGAACCGTCCGCAGCATCACCGGCAAGGCGGAAATATCGGCTGCCTGACGTTCAACACAGGCGCAGGCGTCGCCGAGCGCTCGAGCGCCGACATTGAACGCCATCGATTTCAGCGCGTGAGCGGCGCTCGCGATTTCCTTTTCATCGCGCGAACGCGATGCGCGGGCGAGCCGCAGCATCGCTTCCCTGGAGTGCGCGCCGAAGAGGTCGAGCGCGCGGCCGACGAGATCGCCGTCGCCGGCCTGCATGGCGATAAGTTCGCGCAGGACATTGGAATCGAACTTGCTTCCTCCATTACTGAGATCCAAAGTCGAAGAAGCGATTGGCGGCGCGAGTCGCTCGGTGCGTCCGGCGAATAACGCGGCGCCCGCCGTCGGCTTGATATAGCGCGCAATCGCCCCGGAGAGCTGGGTCAGCGTGAACGGCTTCGTTACGTAGTCATCCATACCGGCCTCACGCCATTGTTCGTCGGCGCCCTCAACATGGGCCGTAAGCGCGATAATCGGCGTCCGGAGCCCGATCGAGGTTTCGTGAGAGCGGATGCGCCGCGTTGATTCAAAGCCGTCCATCACGGGCATTGAGCAGTCCATCAGCACGAGATCGAATGTTTGCGCCTTGAACGCCTCCACCGCCTCCGCGCCGTCGCAGACGAGCGTCGGCGCAACGCCAAGGCGCGTCAGCGCTTCCTTGACGACTTCGCGGTTGATCGGACTGTCGTCGGCGGCGAGAACGCGGACGCCTGAGAACATCGGCGTGTCGCAGCGAGCCGCAATAACGCCTTTGAGCGCGTCGCGACCGCGCAGCCGCCCTTCAACGATGCGCTCGATCTGATCGAATACGTCCCTCCGGCTCAGCGGGCGGATCAGCAGATCCTCCGCAACGCCTTCGTTGAGGAGGGCGTCCGTCGCGTCATCGCCAAGATCGCTGATGCAGATGCGGGCCGGCACCCAATGCTGGGGGTCGCCCGCGAGAATGGAATTCAGCGCATTGAGATAGTCGGGCGCGGCGAAAATAATGTTTGCATATGCTATATGCGACTCGAGCGGATTTTCGCTGGAAACGATCTGAACCGCGATGCCCGCCTCCTCGAGGTATTTGGCGATCATGACCGGCGTTGCGCTTCCGCTGACGGCGACGACGGCTCGCATGTCGCTGCGCATCCTGGTCACCCGGCGGGCGGGCTCAATCTCTTTTGTCGGAACTGTAAAGTGGAAACGAGATCCCTTGCCGCCGCGGCTTGCAACGCCGATTTCACCCCCCATCGCCGTCACCAGCCGCTTGCAGATGGCGAGACCAAGCCCCGTCCCGCCGAACTTTCGCGTCGTCGACTGATCAGCCTGCGAAAACGCATCGAAAATTCTCGCCTGCTTCTCGGCGGGAATTCCGATGCCGGTATCGGAAACCGCAAACTCAATCACACAGTCCTCGCCGGCTTTGGCGGCGCGGCGCGCCGTAACGATGACATTGCCGCGCTCGGTGAATTTCAATGCGTTGTTGACAAGGTTTGAAAGAACCTGGCTGATCCGGACAGGGTCGCCCTCGATTGCTTCAGGCACGCCGGGCCCGATATAGGGCGTCAGATCGAGACCCGCCTTGACGGCGCGCTCCCAAAACAAGCTGATCACATCGGAAATGACGTCGGCGGGGCGCACTGTAATGCGTTCAAGTTCAAGCCGGCCTGCTTCGATCTTCGAGAAATCGAGAATATCGTTGATGATGGCGAGAAGGCTCTGTCCGGAACGGACGATGACCTCCGCATAGCGCTTCTGGCGCGGCGGCAGATCGCAATTGTTGATGAGTTCGGCCATGACAAGCATGCCGTTCATGGGGGTGCGGATCTCATGGCTCATCGCCGCGAGAAATTCAGACTTTGCGCTGTTCGCCGCCTCCGCCGCCTCCTTGGCGAGTTTCAACTCACGCGTGCGCAGCGTGACAATCTTTTGAAGGTTTTCCTGCTGGGCGAGCAACCGCGCGTCACGGTCCTGAATCTTGTCGAGCATGTCGTTGAACGCGTCGACAAGATCGCCTGCCTCATTCGCGCTCGACCGCATCGCGCGCACGCCGAAGTCGTCGCGTTCGCGCACGTTTCGCATAACGCGCGCGAGATCGATAATGGGGCTTGTGACGGTGCGCTGCATGCGGAGCGCGAGAAGGAGGCCGACCGTTGCGGAAAACGCGGCGGCTGAGATCGCATCCCACAGGATGCTCCAGATATGGCTCCCGAGTTCCGACGTGTCCGAACTGATCGACAGCGCGCCGATAATTTCTCCTCCGTGAACGATTGACGCGCGCGCCGAGATTGTTCTCGACTCGATCAAATCGAATACGCCGAAAGCGCCGGATTTTTCAGCGCTTGCGTGTCGCGACGATAACTCGAGCGAATCGCCGAGCTCGACGAAAACGCTTCCATCCGCGCGCTCCACGCGCACATGATGGAGGTGGGGCATTTCGCTGATCGCGCGCAACGCTTCAAGCGTTGCGCGTTGGTCGCCCCCCGCTACGTCGCCCGAGACGGTCGCGGCGAAGACGACCGCGTTCGATTGGAGCTCGCGGGTGCGTTCCGCGCCGAACTGACTGACCTCGCGCCAGACAAATGACGCCGTCGAGAGCGCGACAGCGCCGATGACAGCGATGACGACCAGCGACGTCAGCTGATTTCTGAGCGAGGTCCTGCGTTGTGCCATTTCGGCGCGAACTCCGGCGAGATCGCCGATAAATGGCCGAAATTGATTGCAATTTGCTTGCGCCGCCCATTCGAGCGGCGTGCATGTCGGAATTTATTAACCCGATGTTGGGACAATTATCGGCAAGTTGCAGACGTCCCGGCGCCGCCCGGACAAAGAGGGGAGCTTATCGCCTATGGCCGCGGTCGCTCGCGTGCTCGTAATCGACGACGACCCGATCATGCGGGAGCTCGCGGCCGCGAAGCTGGCCGAAGCGGGCTATTCCGCGTCCGTCGCCAGCGATGGCGCCCAAGGTCTCGCCAAGCTCCGCGCCGAAGGCGCCGATCTTGTCATCTCCGATATCGATATGCCGCATATGAGCGGTTACGACCTGACGCGCGCGATCAGGGCCGATACGGCGTTTTCCGACATCCCGGTCATTGTCGTCACGGGCAGCGAACGCCAGGACGCAGTTGAAAAAGCCTTCGCCGCCGGCGCAACGTCGTTCCTCTCAAAACCGATTAACTGGACGCTTTTCACGCAAGCGGTGCGGTTTGTCCGCAAAGCGAGCATGGATCAGAAGGAGCTGCGCCTCGCGCGCGACGCGGCCGAAGCCGGCTCGCGCTTCAAAGACAGTCTTCTTTCGGTCATGAGCCACGAGCTGAGGACGCCCCTTAACGCCATTATCGGGTTCGGCCAGATTCTCGCAGACCAATTCGATCGGGAGAATGATCATCTGCATAAGGAGTATGCGGATTACATTGTCGAAGGCGGCAAGCGTCTTCTCAATTCCGTTTCCGACATGCTGCTCGCATCGGATGCGCGCTCTGGCCCCATTACGCTCAATGAAGTCGACTGTTCGCTCGATGAGTTGATCGAGTCGGCGCTCGCCCCGCTTGATAAAATGCTCGCCGCTGCCCAGACCGACCTCAGGAAGGTCGTCAAGGACGGCGCGATCGAAGTTTGCTGCGATCGCGCGCTGATCGCTCGCTCGCTCGGTAAGCTCGTTGAGAATTCGGTCAAATTCGCCGCGCCGGGCGCCAGGGTCACGGTCGGCGCCGCGATCACGACTTCCGGCGATCTTGCGCTTCTCGTGAAGGATAACGGTCCTGGCATTTCGCCCGAAAAACTGCATCTCATCACTCAGCCTTTCAGTCAGACCGACATGTCGTTGCGGCGCTCAAAGGAGGGGCTTGGACTTGGCCTTCCCCTCGTCAACGCCGCCTTGCAGGCGCATGGCGGGCGTTTTCGCATGGTGTCCGAACCGGGCGCGGGAGCGAGCGCTTACATGATCCTGCCGGCGGCGCGGATCAGAATTCCCGCGGCCCTGGCCGCCGCCCGCATCCGCTGAAATCGCTCACGCGCTTGACCGGTCCGCGCTGCGGGCTATTAGGATCGCCCCGGGCCGGCCTTGCCGCCCAAGGGCGCGTAGCTCAGCGGTAGAGCACTACGTTCACACCGTAGGGGTCGCAGGTTCGAACCCTGCCGCGCCCACCAGGTTTTCCTAGTAATATCAATTACTTAGGAAGAGAGAACGTCCTTCGAATTCCTCACAACTTCAGCCGGTCACACCGTGGTCACACTGAAGCGAGGAAACGATGGCGACTATCCGTAAACGCAACGGGCTCTGGCAGGTTCAGGTCCGCCGCAAGAGTTCACCCCAAGTCTCAAAAAGCTTCCGCAGCAAATCCGACGCTGACGCTTGGGCGAGACAAATGGAAGTGGAGGCCGATAGGGGATTCCTCAGGAACGATCCGCGCGTTCTGGAGGGGATAACCCTTGGGCAATGCGTCGAGCGCTACAGGGATGAGGTGAGCCAGCAGAAACGGGGGCACGACGTCGAGAAATGGATATTGAACGCCTTCCTCAGGAAGCCCCTCGCCAAGCGAAATCTCGCATCAATCACGCCGAAGGACTTTGCGGAATACCGCGATGACCGGCTGCGAACCATTTCTCCCTCGGGCCTCAATCGCGAGCTCGTCATCTTGCACCACCTGTATGAGACAGCGAAAATCGAATGGGGCTATCCCCTGACGGAAAACCCGCTGAGCCTCATCAGGAAGCCCCGCAACAATCCCCCAAGAGAACGGCGGCTTCGCGATGGCGAATATGAGCGGCTTCTCGCAGCTGCGGAAAAATGCCGGAACAAATTCATCAAGCCGATCATCATTCTGGCGGTTGAAACGGCGATGAGACGGGGTGAAATTCTGGCGATCCGCCGAAAAGACATCGATCTTGCCAATGGGCGCTTGCGCATTCCGCTGACCAAGACAGGCGTTGCGAGAACGATCCCACTATCACCCTTGGCCACTGATACGCTTGCAAAATTGATCCCTGACGGCAGTGACGGCAATGACAGGGTAATTCCCTTAAGGGCCAACGCGCTCCGGCTTTGCTGGGATCGCCTGAAGCTCCGAGGCGAGATTGCAGACCTGCATTTTCACGATTTGCGACACGAGGCAGTTTCAAGGCTTTTCGAGCAAGGGCTTGGCGTCGCTCATGTGGCCGCGATATCGGGGCATAGGGATTTCAGGATGCTGGGCCGATACACACATTTGCAGGTCATGATCGAAAATACCTAACGTCATCTATTGACGCCCAGCTGGCTTACTGAATTCATAGGCGTCGCGCAACTATTGGGGGTTGGGTATGTTCCGCTTCGTTTTCCTATCCACAGTTTTATCGTTAGTTTGTATACAGAGCAATGCTTTCCCTGCCGATGCCCCAGGCGCTCCATATCAAGTGCGAGCGAAGCAAATAATTGAAATGATTAAGGGCGGGCGTGCCAATGTGGTAGCTTTCCAGATTATCGGTGAACAAGAAGCCGCCGAACTGGCGAACGGATTTCAAGATTTGGGATACGTTATTGACAATGCGCCAGATGGTAAACGCACTGAGATTGTCGCGGCGTTAGAGGCATCCAATACCTGGTGGCACCATTCCGATCAAAGCGGCGTATTTTTGCATTTTGTTGCACCGGGGATAGAACTAATAGGGCAAGATCACGTCGCCGCACTGGAAATTGAATTCTCAACTGCTCGCTGTGACGCGCAGGAAGAA
This sequence comes from Pseudomonadota bacterium, assembly GCA_049324555.1. GTDB lineage: Bacteria > Pseudomonadota > Alphaproteobacteria > Caulobacterales > Parvularculaceae > Amphiplicatus. The sequence continues at coordinate 21,941 of JBMOOR010000054.1, forward strand.
AGCGATACATTGGTGATTGCGCCAACCCTGCCAACCATCTTCTTGCCGGGTCAAGGATATGTTGCTCGCATAGATGCCGCATATCCTGCCGATGATCTTGATGGTGAAGGCTGCCTCAAGATCACCAATTTCGTTTTGGCAAAAGAACGCCCCCGTGACGTGACCAGAGAGGACTCGCAGACAAGCTTGGTCGGCTCAGAATTCTTAGCGGGCAAAGCTGTCGCTAGCGGGCCGAGCAGCAATTATGGCACCCCGAGATTTCCGGTAGAATTATCACATGATGACGAGCTTTTCGTGATTAACGGCGAGAAATTTGAGGCACGAACATATTGTTTCAACGTCGAAGAAGGGGATGAGGTTATGTTCATCGATGGAGATGCGAATGGAGTGTGTGTGTCGGCGGCATTCATTAGTTTGCGGACGGGAAAAACCTGCGAGGTATGGTGCGATTAAAGTGGCGCGCCATCAAGAAGCGCAACGCGGCTCGATATCAAAGCGGCCACAATGATTTACAATTAAACAAACCCGCAAGGAGCAGGGGATTGCCGCGAGAGGTTCAATCTTGATTGAAGCTGATCGGAATATGGTGCCCTGGCTTGAGGTGCCGTTCGCACACTTTTATGGATTTCTTTTTGGAACGCTTTCGACATTTGTCAGCCGAATTGCTTTTCGGTCGGTTTGGAAACTCAGGGATTCGCTTCGATTTGGAATCGTATTGGGGGGATTCGCATTCGTCCTCTCTTGGGCAATGGCTAAGACCGGATACTCTGTTTATTGGGGTGGAGTTTTCTGGTGGCTCGCGTTTCAAAACGTTCTTGCCATAATGTTCGCCGCATCTTTCGTAGAAGAAAAAGGACAACTTGGAGGACTTGATGCTTTGAAGATAATCGGCGCAGCGTTTGTGGTATCGACACTTGTAGGAGGATTGCTCGTAAACATTGTAGACGGTGGCGGATACTACAGCGAAGAAGATCCCTGCGAGTCGGGCCAAATTCGTTGCTGAATAAAGAAGAAAATCAGGGCAACCTCTCGATTGCCCTGAATCCGTTTCTTGGGCTTATGGCAGATCGTCCCAATCCGCCGTCATTGCCGTCATGCTGTCACAAGCGGAAACCGAAGTTCGTGCGTAGATTTGGACTGCCGCTGTCGGTTTCACGGCCTCCCTTTCGAGCTTTATCTTCCTTCCGTCGCTGTCGCGGGAATTCGTGACGATGATTCCGATGCCCTTCAGGTTTTCGTGCTGTCGCTTCAGATGTTTTGAAAAAGTCGCAACATCCTTTGGCCAGTTCGGCGGCCTTGGCGTCAGGGCAGAGTTAACCTGCTGCGTCAGTTCACCGTAAAGCGTCGTCGCGTCACCCTCCCATATTTGGCTTCGCAGGAACGCCTTGATCGCCCGGCAAACCGCGTCCTCTGAGGCCAGCACCTTTTTCTGATTGTTCTGAACTTCATTCAGGGCCTTGACGACCTCGTTTGGCGTACTGTTGAAGGACGACGAGGCAGCGGCAGCAATTTTCGCAGCATCCGCCATTCGTGGGGGCATCAGGACCTTCGTCTTTCGATATTCCGCCATCGCCGTATGAAGGGCCCGGCAGATGCCGCCGAATATGTGGGCCGAGTCATCCGCGAAGGTTTTTTCAAGTTCAGACCTCAATCGGCGCTTGCTCGGCGTTATCGGGGTCAGCTCCAGAATGAACGTCCTCTGGGCAAGATCGGGGCGAGACACCAGATCGATGATGCTGTTGAGGAGCAGCGGCTTCATGAACGTCATCTCGAATACGTCTGCGTCCGAATAGAGCTTTCGAACCTCGATTGTCGCCCCTGTCGATATCCTGCAAAGCGTGTCCGAAACATCCCACTTGAGGTCTGAGAGGTTATCGTATGTGAGAAGATGCGCCCTCATCGCTGCAATTGCGATGTCTCGTTCGGACTGCGGCATTGATCTTTGTGTGCCTGTCCTCGGATCAATAGTTTTGGCAATCAACTCCGTCGCGACTGACTTCCCTGATCCTTCCTGCCCTGTTAGCACCAGCATCGGATAGGGCCCGGTCGGATAAAGGGACGCGATCAAGAAAGTGATCAGCGCGATTTGGTTGCTGTCCCCTTCGACGTTTACGTAGTCGAAGATCCTTCTGATATCGCCGCCGGGTGCCGGGATCGGAAGTGTGAGATAATTCGACGGCCTCAGAAACTCGACTGACGGCTGGCAGACCGTGAATTCATCCGCAGTGATACGGACGCATTGGCCATCTTCATCCCCAAGATCGATCTCGATACCCTTCAAAGGGTCAGCGTGGTCGATTGGGGCTGTTCGGATATAAACCCTTCTGGCGTCTCCGTCATAAGACGCCTTAGCGCTAAATAGCGACACCAACTCCTTGAGTTTATGCTCAGCCAGAACAGTTCCGTCACTCTGGTAGACCGCCCTCCTTATGTATTCGGAGAACTGCTGCGATTCGAGCGGTAGGATTTTTCGAGTCTTTCCGACCGGTACCTTGGCGTAGCGGCGGAGGTTCGCGTCAGCGAAAAACTCAATTTTAAGATCGTCTAGGATTTTGGTTACATTAGAAGTAGGCACTTAAGTCTCCCAAAAATATCAATAGCCCCGCGAGCGGGAAGCATGACTTTCAAAAATGCGTTTGCCCGAAATTGGGGCTATTAATGGTTTCAACAAAAATATCCCTCAGGACGGTTTGACCCGCCGCGAAGGACGACTCCGGGCAATATTGCTCCGGAATCTGTATTTTTGAACATTTTTCGGCAAAAAGCAACATGTTATTTTGCAAATATTTCATTGTTATTCCAATATTGTTTCGCTGTCGTAACAATAACTGCTCGAATAATACGCCAGTCTCGCGGCCGCACTAACAATCATATTTCGACGCGCCGCCCGAAACCTTCGAGAACAACAGGGTGCTTCGTTAGCGCGACCTAACACCCCGCCCGCAATCAAGTTGCCGATGCAATTGTTAGGTCCGAACCTGTGAACGGCCATTTGAACTAATCAGCAAGGCACCGATTTTTCCCCTGGGGGGTCTCATTTTGTCCTTTCACCTTCGAAAAGCCTTGAAAACCAACAAATATTTGCGGTCACGCCAGTCACACTTGGGTCACAACGCGCGCCAGATTTCACCGTATAATCATTGACTTGCTGTAGGCGGCCAGGAATGCGATAATTCTCTATCTGTCTGATCTTGAAAGGAATTTTGAAGGAAGCTCTTCCACCGGGCGCGTAGCTCAGCGGTAGAGCACTACGTTCACACCGTAGGGGTCACAGGTTCGAACCCTGTCGCGCCCACCATAAAACAAGGGCTTAGAGGCATCGCCACGCGCAACTAGCACGCCGCTGACACGCACCGGAGTTAAACCCGTTTTCGTCCGGTCCGCAATCTCATTGAAAAGCCTGTCGAGCGCCGCGATCGATTCGGCCATGAATTTCGGATCATATTTCGCGTAACGCTCAGTTGTCCGCCAATTCGGCATGGTGTGGCCTAGGAGGCCCGCGATCTGCGCTGGCGGCACGCCTTGGCGTCGAAGCTCGCTCGCGACGGTGTGGCGCATGGCGCCCGGCGTAAAGGCTTCCGGAAGGCCGGCGGCGCGCCGGACGCGTCGCCAGCTTTGGTTGATGTAGGTGATGGCCCGGCCGAAGAAATGCACCAGCGGACCTTCGTCGGCGGACTCGATCCAATCCCGGGCGACGCTGCACATGGGGACAACCGGCCGCCGCTTCGCCGTCTGAATTCGCCCAGGCGGATTTAGATCGATCAGTCCATGTTCAAGGTCGCATTGAAAGCGCGTCAGCTCGAGGACCGAGCTCGGCCGCGCACCCGTCGCGAGAAGCAGGACGAAAAACATCTGCATTTGCGGCGGCTTCGGCGCATCCCAGAATTTCGCGAGCTGATCGAGGGTCGCTACAAACTCGCGTGGCGGCGAATCGGGGAGCCGAATTCGCGGCGGCACCCTCTCCAGTTCCTCGTTTTGAAAAGACCGATTGAGCGCGGCGAAAACGGCGTCGAAGATCCTTCGGATCGTCGCCGGCCGGTATTTCTGCGCAAGCGCGCGCGCCAATTCTTCTTGCTTCGCGCGCGTAAACTCAGCGACGGTCGCCTCGCCGACGTGCTCGATTGCGATTTCGAGATTGCGCCGCTGCACGCCGGCGCCCGGCCCTTTCAGATGCGCCGCGTGCTGAGAATAGTAGCGCATCGCAGCCTCCGCGATCGTCATTTGCTCGGCCCGCTGGCGCGGTCTGTCCCCGTATTCAATGACCCATCGGGCGAGTTGCTGCTTTGCTTCCTCAATGTCTGTAACGCCAAGGCTTTCGCGGCGCGTCTGTCGAGTATCGGTGTCGAACCATGTCCGGCACCAATTCGAGGAATTTTTGCGCTTTGAAATCCAGTATTTTCCGAATTGTCCCGGCCGCTCTTTCTCGGACACGTCGACGCCTCCAAATAATCCGTAAGCTGCGTTTCGCGATACCTGATCAGTCGCCCGATCTGAATGAAAGACACCTCGCCCAGGCGGCGCAATCGTTGCAGCATGGAAAGACTTATCCCGAGTCTCGCCGCCGCCTCCCTTTCGGTCAACAGCGACGGAATTGCGACGAACTCCCCCATCACTTCGCCCCCTGATTTTCCGGCGCCGCAGTTCCGAAATCCGCCTCCAAATCCGCGCCGAGCGCGTCGAAAGCGGCGTCAAGGGCCCGGCGGTCCCAAACGACGCGCCCGTCGATCCTTTTCGGGCGCGGCATCCGGCCGTCTTTGACAAGTTCATCGAATTTCGTCTCGCCGAGCCCGACATAGGCGGCGGCTTCCGGGCGGCGAAGGCCTCGCGGCAGCGAGCCGGAAGGAAGCGGCGATGCGCGCGTCATGCGATCCCCGGCCTTGGCGGCGCTTCGGTTTTCGGCCGCGCGTTCCAGCCTTCAATCTGGCGGATTTCATCGGCCGAAAGGATGTTGTTGCGGACCGCGATATCGTGAGCGGTCCAGCGCTGCGCCGCGTCGCCGCGCAACAGCGACGACATGTCGAATTCGATTGAAAGCGTTCGCCGTTCGCTTTCGGAAAAGAGTGCGCGCTTTAGCGTCTCCTCGATTTTCCGCACCCACGGCCCCAGCGTGTGCTGCGCGAACCACAGCGAGGCCGCGTGCGAATTCGTGAACGTGTTGTGGGTGTAGTCCTGAATGAGCGGCGGCGGTATCTGGAAAATCCGCGCCATCTCTTCGACGCCGAATCGCCGCGCCGACAGCATCTCCATATCCTCCGGCGAAGTCGCAAGCGCCGAATATTTCACGTCGCCGCCGCTGAGGAGCAAGAGCTTCCCGGCGTTCGCCGGCCCGATATATTCCTGATCGAGGCGCGCGCGCATGTTTTCGAGATCTTCCTGTGAGATATTCGCTTCGAGTGAGAGAATCCCGCTCGGCCGCGCGCTGTTGTCGTAAAGCTCTTCGGCGTAGCTCTGCATCGTCAGCGCGACGCGCGCCGGCGCGGCGCACCTTGAAAGGCGCGGGCGGCCGATCAATCCGTCGTCGGATCGGTCGCGAAGGTGAATGACGTCGCTGTCGAGAAGCCGCTTCGTCCGCGCCGATGGGGCGCCCGGCGCCGGCCCTTCCGGCACGTCATAGACGAGCCTTCCGCTCGGAAGGATCAACGGCGTCACGCTGCGCCATGGATGCGGCCGGAGCGCCGTCACCGCGCCCGAGCGGCGATCGGCGACGATCTCGACAAGGCCGTTGCCGTGCCCGAGGGTTTCGGCGACCAGCATTTCGACAAGATCGGGCCAGCCTTGCGTTTCATTCGGCCCTTCGCGGATCAGCGTCGCGACCGGATGGTCCTCGACCTCCTCGCGGCCGGTTTGCGTGCGGCGATAGATGAGCGCCGGGAAGGCCCCGATCGCCGACGCGATCGCATTGATCGCGGCGAGATAGGCGGCAAGATTTTCAGCGAGCCAAGGCGTAACATAGCGCGTTCCTGTCGCTTTGGCTTGCAGCCAGTCGGGTGAGCCGCTGGCGAGCGCGGCCCAGCTCGGATCGACGCTGCGCTTTTCGATTCGGTCCCGATTGTCCGTGTCCGAATTTTGGACACGGGCGGTTGCGGCCGGATTTTCGCAAGCCGCATTCGCGGCCGGCGGATCGAAGGCGTCGGCGATTTTGCGTAAGAGGCCCATTAGCGGCTCCCCAGCGTTTCAACATAGCGGCGAAGGG
>JBMOOR010000055.1:0-3049 GCA_049324555.1 Pseudomonadota bacterium
CGCACTGAGGAAGAAATTTGCGAAAAGCTTGGGAACCTGACCGCCTCGTCCTTAACGGCGCGGCCTTGCGGCGCCGGGGCGGGAATGAGAAGAGTGGGCGTCGCCGCCGAAAGCCGGTCACAATTGAGGCTCAGGGCTTGCCCGGAATTGATGAGGAGTAGCGAGTGATGCGTATCGTTTCTGCAGGATTGGCGGCTGTCGCTCTCGCAGCGACGCCGGCGATTGCGGCGAAGGAGCCGGCGAGGCCCGCCTATCAATCGGTTCTCGATGCGCCGGCCGACGCGTGGCGGGGGATCGATCCTGAAAATCTCCTGGTCGTCGATCTCCCGGCGGGGCCTCTCTATATCGAGTTGCGCCCTGACTTCGCCCCGAAGCACGTCGAGCAGGTCAAGGCGCTCGTCCGCAGGGGCTTTTACAATGGCCTGACGTTCCATCGCGTGATCGAGGGCTTCGTCGCGCAGGGCGGGGACCCCAAGGGCGACGGGACCGGCGGGTCGGACCTTCCTGACATTGCCGCCGAGTTTGAACGCGACACGCAGGCCGTCCATGATTTCACGGTGATCGGCCGCGACCGGCAGGCGGCGCGCGTTGGGCTCGTCGATGGCGTCCCGGCGGCGGCGCAGCCGGAATCGCTGCGCTCGCTCCGCACGGACCGCACCGTGACCCTCTGGGGCGCGCATTGCCCCGGCGTCATGTCGATGGCGCGCTCAACCAATCCTGACAGCGCCAACAGCCAGTTCTTTCTCGTCATCGGCGACGCCCGGCAAAGCCTTGACAAACGCTATACGGTCTGGGGCTGGATCGTCGGCGGCATGAACAACGCGCGGCGGATCGAGCGCGGCGAGCCGCCGAAGCGGCCGACGCCGATCGTCCGCATGCGGATCGCAGCCGACATTCCGGAGGCGGAGCGGCCGAAGATCGAGGTGATGAAATCGGATGCGCCCGCGTTCCTGCAATACATCAAGGAAGCGGGCTTCGTCGACGATACAGGCTTCGTCAAGGATCTTTGCGACATCAAGCCGCCGCGGCGGATCAAGGGAAAGATTGAACTATGAGCGACCGGATGATTTTGACGCTCGACACCGGCGATGTCGTGATCGAGCTTTTTCCGGACAAGGCGCCGATGCATGTCGCGCGCATCAAGGAGCTTGCAGATCAGGGTTTCTATGACGGGTTGAAGCTCCACCGCGTCATCGAGGGGTTCATGGCGCAGATGGGCTGCCCCAAAGGCAATGGCACGGGCGGGTCGGGCAAGAGGCTTCCCGCTGAATTCAACGACGTCAGCCACGAGCGGGGCGTCTGTTCGATGGCGCGCTCATCCGACCCCAACAGCGGGGACAGCCAGTTCTTCATCTGCTTTGACGACGCTTCGTTTCTCGACCGCAAATACACGGTCTGGGGCAAGGTTGTTGAAGGCATGGAAAACGTCGACAAGGTTCAGCGCGGCGAGCCGCCGCGAAACCCGTCGAAAATCGTCAGTTTCCGGACGGCGGCCTGAAACGGCCTCTACGCCGGTTGTGTCGTTGCGTAGCGTTTGGTCAACGCCAATAGCGCAAAGGAAACGCAATGAACGACTTGCTCGCCAGATTCATGACTTTCGACAAACTGATCGCCACCGGACTGATCAAGGTTCTTTACTGGGTCGGGATCGCGGTTATCGCCCTCGGCGCGCTGCTTGCAGCGTTCGGCGGATTTTCACAGGGCTTTATGGCGGGATTGGGATCGCTCGTCCTTGCTCCAATCGTCGCTGCTATCGGCATCGTTTTCTGGCGCTTTCTCTGCGAGCTCTATATCGCAATTTTCGGCATGTATAACCGGCTCGGTGAAATCAGCGAAAAGCTTGACCGCCGGTGAGGCGCGCGTCGCTCAAAGATCTGGAAGTTCCGTCTCATCGACCTCGGTCGTCGGCGCCGACAGTTCGAGGACGACGTTGACCTTCTTCTTGCCGGGCTGAAGGACCAGTCGCTGCGGATTGTAGCCGGCTTTGGCGACGGTGATGTTGCGCGGCGCATCAATCTCGATCGTGCAGGGCGCGACGCACTCGCCAAATCCTTCGACGCGGACGAGAGCGCCTGGCGGTTCGCTCGAAACCAGCGTCAGCGTATTGCCGTTGTCCAAACCTAGAGTCTGACAGGCGGACGCAGCGAGCGCCGCGACAGCGGCGCTTACGGTCTTTGTGCGGATCATATGGCGCTCACCCCTTTGTCGACTTCATCGCGGCGAAGGCGTTCTCAAGATCAGCGATAAGGTCGTCTGCGTCCTCAATGCCTGCATGAAAGCGCAGGACCGGCCCATCGGCCGTCCATTTCGTCGCCGAGCGATTCTTCTCCGGATGGACATGAATGCAAAGGCTTTCATAGCCGCCCCAGGAAAATCCCATCCCGAAGAGGCGAAGGGTGTTGAAAAAGGACTTCAGCGCGGGCAGCGGAACGGGGTTGAGGATAACGCTGAAAAGCCCTGACGCGCCTCGGAAATCCCGCTCCCATTTCATGTGCCCGGGGCAGGACTTGTGGGCGGGGTGAAGGACGGTCGCGACCTCAGGGCGCTTTTCCAGCCATTTTGCGAGCGCAAGGCCGTTTGCTTCATGCGCCGCCATGCGCGCGGCGAGCGTCCGCATGCCGCGCAGCGTCAGATAGGCGTCGTCGGCGGAGACGTTTGAGCCGATCTGCAGGAGCGCGAGAAAGATGCGTTTCGCGGTTTCCTCGTCCGCCGACGTGATGGTTCCAAGGAGGCAGTCGGAGTGGCCGGAGAGATACTTGGTCGCGGCCTGAACGACGACATCGGCGCCGTGCGCGATCGGCTTGAAGAAGAAGCCGGCGGCCCAGGTGTTGTCGACGATGAGTTTCGCGCCGCCGGCGTGTGCGACTTTCGCGAGCGCCGGAATGTCTTGCACCTCGAAGGTCAGCGATCCCGGCGATTCGGCGAAAACGATCATTGTATTCGGCGTCATCATGCCGGCAAGTTCAGGCCCGATCAGCGGATCGTAGAATGCAGTCTCGACGCCGAAGCGCGCGAGGAAATTCTGCGCGAATTTCCGCGTCGGATCGTA
>JBMOOR010000056.1:0-917 GCA_049324555.1 Pseudomonadota bacterium
CGGCGCGCGCAGCTCGGCGTAGACGGCCCGCTGGGTCCTCTCGCCCGCGATGGCGAACGATCCCGGAATGCTGCTGTCGTAGCTGTCCCGCCCGGTCTCGACGCCGGCGATGGCCTCCAGCGGCCCCGCCGGCAGGGCCAGCAGCGGACCGCGCACGAAGCCGCTCAGCTGATCACGCTTGCCGTGGCTGGTACGCAGGCTCTCCGGCCAGATGGCCCGCAGCACCTCGTCGCTGGCCGCTCGCCCGGCCGCAAACGGGGAGCGAGCTCGCCCCAGGAGAATCACGCCATGCTGCATACGCAAATTTTCCAAGAGGCATCCCATGTCCATCGCCCTTGTCGGCTCGAAAGCCAATCCGTCAAAATTCGATTGTTATGACGACCTCGCCGAGAACGAGCCCTATTTCGTCATCCGCGCCGACGACCCCTTGTCGGATTCGCTGATCGAGCTCCACGCCTATATCGGCGCGGGGCAAGCGGGCGCCGCGCACAACAAGCTCGCCGAGATCATGGCGCTCACTTCGCAGCATGCGCCGCGCCCGTCGGATTCCCCGAAGTACCGAGAAACCTTCGCGATTTCGCAGGCGATGGAAGCCTGGCGCTCGGGGAAGCAGGCGCGCAAAGCGGGATAACCGATCGCGACTTGGAATTGACGCCGCGCGGCGGCAGACTGGCCCTCCTTCAGGGTGCGCATTTGCGTGTGGGGTCGAGGGGGCGTTGATGAAAACTATTCTCGCCGTTTTGGCGATGGTCGCGTCGATCGTCGCAACCGGCGCGGCGCAGACGCAGATTAGGGAACCAGCGAGCCTTGGCGGCCCGTTCCTCGCCGAACGCGACGGCTCCATCCGCTTTGGCGAAGGCGCGCTCGCCTATCGCATCATCGCTGAAGAATTCGAAGTGGATGCGAAGGCGGCTGGC
>JBMOOR010000056.1:927-3049 GCA_049324555.1 Pseudomonadota bacterium
CAGCGCGGACATTGAGCGCGACCGCGGCCGGATATTCGTCACGTCCTATCTGCTTGCCCAGTCCGGCGGCGCGCCGTTCCGCCGTCCGGTCATCTTCCTTTTCAACGGCGGCCCGGGCTCCTCTTCGGCATGGCTTCACATCGGCGCCTTCGGGCCCCGCCGTCTCGCTCTCCCGCAGGGGCCGACCGATTTCGGCGCGCCGCCCTTCGACCTCGTCGATAATCCGCATACGCTGCTTGACGTCGCGGATCTCGTCTTCATCGATCCGATCGAAACCGGCTGGTCGACGCTTGATGTCGCCGACGAGGATAACGTCGAGCGCTGGCGCGGGCGGTCGCAGGACGCAAGATCGGTCGCCGCCACCATTCTCGCCTGGGTCGAAAAGCACGAGCGGTGGAACGCCCCGCGTTATATTCTCGGCGAAAGCTATGGCGCGGTCCGGGCCGCGACGATCCTCAGCGAAATCTCCGAAGACTGGTTTGACCTTCCCTTCAACGGCGCGATCCTCGTCTCTTCAGGGATCGGACTGGGCGACATTTGGTCCGGGCGCGACGAAACTTCCAACGCCGTCGCGCTATTTCCAACCTACGCCGCTGTCGCGCGCTTTCACGGCAAGTCGAAGCCGAACCGGAAACGCCGCAGCGAACTTCAAAGCGTTGAGGATTTTGCCGTGAGGGAGCTTCCGCGCGCGATCCTTCTCGGCGACGGGCTTGATGGGGCGGAGGCTGCAGCGCTCGCCGGGCGGGCCGAAGCGCTGACCGGCCTTTCTGCTGGCGTTTGGCGTGAGCGCGATTTCCTCATTGACCCTGCGACTTTCGCCCGCTCCCTGCTCGCCGATGAAGACAAGATTCTCGGGCGCTACGACGCGCGCCTTATCGCTGCGGCTGAAAGCGGAATCGTCGATCCGTCGAATGAACGTATCGTCGGCGCATTCGTCGATGGCGTGAACTACTATCTGCGCACGGAGCTTTCAATGAAGCGGCCGGATCGGCGCTATGAACTCGTCAACGAATCAGCGAACTTCGCTTGGGAATATTTTTCGAACGACCCGAGGGGATCCCGCTCCTTCGGCAATAACCGGGCGGCTTCCGACCTCGCCGCCGCGGCTGCGCGCAACGGCGATCTCCGCGTATTCATCGCTTCCGGCCTTTACGACCTCGTTACCCCGTATTTCGGCGCTGAGACCGCCTTGACGCGCGCGGGGATGCCGCCGGAGCGGCTCGAAATGCGCCGCTATGAAGGCGGCCACATGATGTATCTCAACGAGAAAGCGCTTGCCGAACTTTCGCGCGATATCCGCAATTTCATCGCCGCTCGCGCTGATGCGCCGCCGCGTTCAAAATCCCGTTAACGGCATTCCTGCCGGCCGCTGCAACCAGTTGAAGGCGGGGTAATGCGCCGACGCCTCGATCATGTGCAGCGTATAGGCCATGCGGGGTTTCGCCGAGCGGTTGGCGCGGCTCATATGCGGCGCGCGCCCTGAAAAAATCACGAGATCGCCGATCGCGGCGGGGGCGGCGACGCGCTTGTCCTCCGGATACGGATCATCCGTCAGCAGCGCCATCTCGGTCCCGCCGCTTTTGCGCCGGAAAAGGCGGCGCAAGGGCCCCTTATGCTCGCCAGGAATGAACTCCATGCAGCCGTTTTCAAGCGTCGCTTCGTCGAATGCGACCCAGAAGCCGACGCAAGTTTCAGGCTCGGTATAGAGGAACGTCGAATCCTGATGACAGGTCACTTCTCCGCCGATGCCCGGCGGCTTCATGATGACCATCGACTGCAACAACAGCGGCTTCTCAAAACCGATCCCGCGCGCCGCGGCTTCCATCTTTTTCGAATGCGAGAAGGCCGAGAACATGGGGTCGAGATCGTGCAGCGCATGGCCGATCTTGTTGACCGACTTGCGCTTTGAGCGCTTCAGCCTTCCGTCGGCGCCGAACGCTTCTTCCTCCAGAAAGAAACTGATGTTTCCGCCGGAGTTGAGGAAATAGTCGTCCTCCGCGTGGGCCTGCGAGGTCGTTGAAAAGACGGTCCGATGCGCGTCGATGTCGAAATCGTCGATCAGTTCGAAGGCGCGACGTTTCAGCGCGGCGCATTCCTCCGCGGTCGCGAAGCCCTTGAGAAT
>JBMOOR010000057.1:0-3036 GCA_049324555.1 Pseudomonadota bacterium
TCATGCAGTGGTGCGCGCGAAAGCCGCGTTCTGGGATCAGGATCGATATTTTGCAGACGACCTCGCCGCCATGCAGCAGGAAACGCTCGAAAACGACCTCTTCCTGCAGCTTCCGGCGATAATCATCGCAACCTGACCCGGCGCCTGAAAATCACCTCTTTTCGCCGCCTCTAAGGCGCGGCTATGAACCGGCGCCGCCTAATCGAATCTTGAGCGTCAGATCAATGGAGACAACATCATGGGAAAACGTCTTGCCGTATCGGCAATCGCAATCGTCATCGCGCTCGGGGGCGCGCCGCTGATGGCCGAGGAACAAGCGCCCGCGACGCCGACCGCGCAGGCCGCTGCTGCGCCGGTGCTCGCCGCCGATCATGTTCTCATCGCGCCGTGGACGGGGCCCTATGGCGGCGTTCCGCCCTGGGACGAGGTCGAGACGAAAGATTTTATCCCCGCTTTCGACAAGGCGATCGCCGACGCTCGCGCCGAGATTGAAGCGATCACGTCAAACCCGCATAAGCCGACATTCGACAACACGATCGCCGCACTTGAAAAATCCGGCGCCGCGCTGACGCGCCTTCAGAACGTATTCGGCGTTTACTCCGGCAATCTCAATGTCGGAGACGTGCCGGAAATCGAACTCGTGGTCTACCCGAAGCTCGCCGCGTTCGGCGATGAAGTGAACCAGAATGAAGCGCTCTTTGCGCGCGTCGCCGCCATCTATGAGAGCAAGAAGGCGAAGAAGCTGAAGCCTGAAGAGCGCCGCCTTCTCGAAGACCACTACAAGTCCTTCGTCCGCAACGGGGCCAATCTTGACGAGGCGGGCAAGAAGCGCGTCGCCGAAATCAATCAGCGACTTGCAACGCTCGGAACGCAGTTCACCCAAAACCTCTTGAAGGACGAAGAGACGGCCACATGGATCGAGAAGAAATCCGATCTTAAAGGACTCCCTCAATCCATCATCGACGGAATGGCGGAAACAGCTAAGGAGCGCGGCGCGCCGGGAAAATGGGCCGTGCTGAATACGCGCTCCGCCGCCGACCCGTTCCTCACCTATTCCGACAGTCGCGCGCTTCGCGAGAAAATCTGGCGCGCCTTTGTCAACCGCGGCGACAATGGAGACGCGGAAGACAACAACGCGATCATCGCCGAGACATTGAAGCTTCGCGCCGAGCGTTCGAAGCTTCTCGGCTATCCGACCTACGCACACTGGGCGATCGAGCGGCAGATGGCGAAGACGCCGGAGGCGGCGTTGGGCCTGATGCTTAAAGTCTGGCCGAAGGCCGTCGCACGCGTCAAAGAAGAAGTCGCCGACATGCAAGCGATCGCCGATGCGGAAGGCGCAAGGATCACGATCGAGCCATGGGACTATCGCTATTACGCGGAGAAAGTGCGCAAAGCGAAGTACGATCTCGATTTCAACGAGGTGAAACCCTATCTGCAGCTTGAAAAACTGCGCGAGGCGATGATGTGGGCTGCGGGCGAGCTTTATGGCTTCAGGTTCGAGCCGATCAGCGACGTTCCGGTCTTCAACCCGGATGTTCGCGCGTGGAAAGTGCTCAATCCTGCGGGCGACCTTGTCGGCCTCTGGTATTTTGATCCCTATGCGCGGACCGGGAAAGGTTCCGGCGCATGGATGACCGAATATCGCGGCCAGGAGAAACTGACCGGCGACATCAAGCCGATCGTTTCGAATAATTCGAATTTCATCAAGGGCAAACCGGGCGAGCCGGTCCTCATTTCATGGGATGATGCGGAAACGCTTTTCCATGAATTCGGCCATGCGCTGCACGGGCTCAATTCCAATGTGAAATATCCCTCGCAGGCGGGGACGAGCGTGCCGCGCGATTACGTCGAATTCCCCTCGCAGCTCAACGAACGCTGGCTGATGACGCCAGAAGTGATGAGCAAGTTTCTTGTTCATTACGAAACCGGCGAACCGTTGCCGCAGGCGCTTATTGACAAGATCAAGGCGGCGAAGACCTTCAATCAGGGGTTCATCACGGTCGAGTATCTGATGAGCGCGCTCGTCGATATGAAGCTTCACACTGCGGGCGATGCGGACATCGATCCAGACAAGTTCGAAAGCGTGACGCTTGCGGAACTTGGCGCGCCGAAGGAAATCGTCATGCGCCATCGGACGCCGCAATTCGGGCACATCTTCGCAGGCGAAGGTTACGCCGCCGGCTATTACAGCTACCTCTGGGCGGATGCGATCACGGCGGACGCGGCCGAAGCGTTCGTTGAAGCGGGAAGCTTTTACGACAAGGAGACTGCAAAGAAATTGCACGACAATATCATGTCGGTCGGCGACTCGATCGATCCTGTGGAAGGCTTCAGAACGTTCCGGGGACGCGATGTCGATACGGCGGCGCTTTTGCGCGACCGCGGCTTTCCGGTCGACTGAACCTTGTTTTCCACGCAGCAGAAAGGGCGCAGCGCTGTTGCGCCCTTTTTCCGTCAAAGCGGCAGTTCTGTCGTGGCTTTAATCTCGCGCAGCGCGATCGAGGAGCGAACCTGCCTCACCTCCGGAAGTTCGAGCAGGAACTTCTGGAGAAACCGATCATAGTCCGCGATATCGCGCGCGACGATGCGAAGCGTGAAGTCCGCGTCGCCGGTCGTCGCGTAACATTCGAGCACTTCTGGCCGCGTACGGATCTTCTTTTCAATCTCTGCGACAGCCTTCGCGTATTGCCGCTCGATCGTCACATGCACGAAAGCGATGACAGCGAGCCCCAGCCTTTCACGATCTAGGATCGCGCGATAACCCCTGATGACGCCGCCCTCTTCGAGCGCCTTCAGCCGCCGCCAACAAGTCGCCGAGGAAATCCCCGTCGCTTCGGACAGCTCCTGCGCCGAAAGGCGGCACTGTCGTTGCAACGCCGCCAGGATCTTGCGGTCGATTTCGTCGAGATTTTCCATGCGATGTCTATATCGCACCCCACCAATCACTGAAACATTCTATTCAATAAGCCCGATTGCCGGGTGAGATTTGGAGCGTATTCATCGAGCAAATCGGCTACTTACGTCGCACCGGCC
>JBMOOR010000058.1:0-27868 GCA_049324555.1 Pseudomonadota bacterium
CCGGGACGAAAGCGCGGTCGATACAACCCCCGCAATCGCAATGCCGACGCCGACGTGAGCGCCGATGTCAAGGAAGGATCTCGCGCCGTCAAAGCGCGGATAAAGCGCCGGCCACCGCTGGGGCAAGACGATGAAATACATGACGCCGTATAGAAGAATTCCATAAACGGTTCCAAAGGCCAACGGCCGCCGCCGGAAAGGTGAGATCATCTTAGCGATGACGAAATAGCCGCCGGCCATGACCGTCGCCAATCCGAAATGCGTCGCGAGTCCGATCGCCGCACTCGCCACGCCGCCATTTCTCGTTGCGGCTCCACGCCAGAATGACGCAATGCCTTGCAGAACGGCGATAGGCGATCGCCCGTTGAGCAGCGACATCGTGGAAAAATAGATGGCGTCGACAACCCCGCCGGCGATACCGGCGGCGATGATAACGCCAAGCGCCGCGCGCCAGCTCGCCATGCGATTTGCATCAACTGCTTTGCTCATCTGTTGCTCCGTCCGCATCGCCTTCATTCGACTGCGCCAACGCGGTCTTCGCAAGCCGGCTGAAGCGCATTTAACATCAGGAAACCGACACTCGACCAACCTCGCATCACGATAGCGAGTTGAGACGCATCGCGCGCGGCGTTGCGAATGACCTAAGCGCGCAAGGCGATCCCGCCGACGTGCAGATGCGTTCGACCGCAAAATCCCAACATTCGCCGCACGTGTCGCGCATTCGCGCATATGACGCAGCCGTTCGCCGACAACCCGTTTGCGACTGCGTCATCTAGGACGCCATTCAATACGGCATGTTCGATGATACGGTTATGAGGGAGATAGACGACCGCGCCTCCGCCGCGCAGGAACGGATCACGCCGAAAGATCAACTGGAGGCTTGGTTCCGGGCCTACCGTGCGCCGCTTGTTCGCTGGCTGGCGCTAAAAGTCAGCGACCCGGAAACGGCGCAGGACATCGCGCAAAGCGCGTTTCTTTATCTGTTCGACTTCGCCGTGCGAACGAGCGTCAGTCATCCGCAGGCGCTGTTGTTCAAGACGGCGGGATGGCTTGCTGCGAACGAAATTCGACGCCGGCGCAGATGGGCGCGAAATTATACGCTGTTCGACGATATCCCAGAAAGCGACTGCGTCTCTTGCGCAACGGCGGAAGCGGAGACGCCCGAAAGCATGACGAGCGCGCGGCAGGAAGCGTTGTTAACGCTTCACGCAATCGATTCGCTTCCTGCAAAAGCGCGAATGGCCTTCCGTTTGAGCCGGATCGATGGCCTTACTTATGACGAGATCGCGACAAAAATGACCATTTCAAAAAGCGCCGTTGAGAAGCACATGATCCTTGCTCTCAAACGCTTGCGCGCAGCGAAGCCGTCGCTGAATTGACCTGCTCACGTGAGGTGGCGGCGCGCCCACGGTTTCAAATCTCCGTCACGAAGCTCCTATTCGTAGACATCCAGTTGACTGGCCGGAATGCCACGCGCATTCCGGCCGTTTTTCGCGCGGGTCGCCTAATCGCTCCGCCGCAGCGTCCCTGTAGATTCCCGGCAACACAAAACCGCCGAGCTCTGGTTCGCTGTGATTGAAGCCGCTGACCGCGGTTTCTGAAGAGTGCGCAGCAAACTTCGAGAGCACGAAACCAGTCGGGATCGTGCGCCGTTGCGCGTCAGCTGAATGAAAACGAACAGGGCACATATGATCACCAGAACGAAGAAAAAAGACCTGCGCCTGCAAGCGTCGGCGACTGCCATCATCGCGGTTGCCGCCATATCACCGCAATTTGCCGTCGCCCAGGATGAAGCATCGGCGGACGAAATCATCGTTACCGGCTCGCGCATTCCTTCGGCGAACGCGGTCGCGACGAGCCCCGTCACCACGATCGGCAACGTCGAATTCGACATCCGCGGCACGACGCGGGTTGAAGACCTCGTCAACACCCTGCCGCAAGCCTTTGCGGCTCAGGGCGCCAACACCTCGAACGGCGCGACCGGCACCGCCCAGGTCTCGCTCCGAGGTCTCGGCGCCAACCGAACGCTCGTCCTCGTTGACGGCCGCCGCCTGCAATATGGAGCGCCGATCTCGTCGGCCCCCGACCTCAACCAGATTCCGTCGGCGCTTGTCGAGCGCGTCGACATTCTGACCGGCGGCGCGTCGGCCGTTTACGGTTCGGACGCTATCGCCGGCGTTGTTAACTTCATCATGATCAAGGACTTCGAAGGCGTCCGCATCGACGGCCAGTTGTCCGGCTATCAGCACTCAAACAACAACGAAGATGCACAGGCGATCCTCGCTGCCCGCAATTTCGCACCGCCGGAAAGCGGCGTGTTCGACGGTAAAGGTCAGGAGCTTACGCTGATCGTTGGCGCAAACTCGGAAGATGGCCGCGGGAATGTCACGGCTTATGCCGGCTATCGCAACAACGACGCGATCCTGCAGGCCGACCGCGACTATTCCGCGTGCGCCTATGGCGGCGGTTCGTTCACGCCGTCGCGCCCCTTTGGATTTGCGTGCGGCGGGTCGGCGACTTCGCCGAACGGCACGTTCGCGACGCCGACCGGCACTTTCACGCTCGATGAAAACGGCCCCGGCAACACGTTCCGCCCGTCGGACGTCTTCGTCAATCCGACCTCGGCGGACGCGTACAACTTCGCGCCGACAAACTTCTATCAGCGTCCGGACGAGCGCTATACGCTCGGCGCATTCGCTCACTACGAAATTAACGAACACGCGGACGTCTACTCGCAGGCGATGTTCTATGATTATCACTCGGACGCCCAGATCGCTTATTCGGGCACGTTCTTCGTTCCGAACTCGATCAACTGCGACAACCCGCTGATGTCGGCGCAACAGGCGTCGATCATCTGCGGCGCCAATGCGGGCCTGCCTGTAACCGCGACCCTTTATCCAGGCAAACGCCTCGTCGAAGGACTTCCCCGCAATTTCAATCTGCGGATGCAGAGCTTCCGGATCGTTTCAGGCGTCCGCGGCGAGATCGCGGACGGTTGGAATTACGACGCCTTCTTCCAGTACGGCAATTCGCACATGGCCTCCCAGTTCGAGAACGACGTCTCGACTACTCGTCTGCTGAGGGCGCTTGATGTCATCGACGTCGGCGGCGTTCCGACCTGCCGCTCGGTCGTCGACGGAACGGATCCGAACTGCGTTCCCTTCAACATGTTCCAGATCGGCGGCGTCACCCCGGCGGCAGTCGCCTATGTTTCGCTGCCTTCATTCCAGGACGGCAACACCTACCAGTATATGGGCCAGATCAGCCTCACCGGCGATCTCGGTCAATACGGCTTGAAATCGCCGTGGGCGGAATCGGGCATCGGCATCGCCGGCGGTTTCGAATGGCGCAAGGACGGGCTCGATTTCAGGCCTGACGCGCTCTTTCAATCCGGGGACCTTGCGGGTCAGGGCGGCACCACGCCGCCGACCAAAGGCACGATCGAGACGACTGACTTTTTCGTCGAGGCGGAAATTCCGCTGATCTCGGGTCAGTCGTTCGCCGAGCTTCTTAAGTTCAATGGCGGTTATCGCCATTCGGACGTTTCGACATCGGGCTCCTACTCGACGTGGAAACTCCAAGGCGACTGGCAGCTGACGCCAGACATCCGCGTTCGCGGCGGTTGGCAGCGTGCGGCGCGCGCGGCGAACGTCATCGAAGCCTTCTCACCGCAGTCGACGGGTCTCACCACCCTGCCGACGCTCGCAAACGGTCAGTCCGATCCCTGTGCCGGACCTGTCCCGCTTGCGACGTTGGCCCAGTGCGCGAATACGGGCGTCATGGCCGGTCAATACGGTTCAATCTCCTCGAGCCCGGCTCAGCAGTACAATGCGGTCTTCGGCGGCAATCCGAACCTCGCACCGGAAGTCTCGGACACTTATACGGTCGGCGGCGTCCTCACGCCGGAATTCGTCCCAGGCAACCTTTTCCTGTCGGTCGACTATTTCGACATCACGGTTGACGGTTTTGTCGGGACGATCACAGCCAACACCGCGCTCACGAATTGCCTCGATTCAGGCGATCCGACGTTCTGTAACCTAATCACGCGCGACGGCGCCGGTTCGCTCTGGCTGCAGCCTTCGGGCCGCTTCCTCTCGACCAACACCAATACGGGTTCGCTTGCGACCTCGGGCCTCGACATCAACGGCAATTACAGTTTCGATCTCGACGAAATCGGACTTGGGAGCGCAGGCGGACTTTCCTTCGACTTCGTCGGAACCTACTTGCTGAGCTATGACATTCAGGAGCTGCCGGGTGGTCCGGTCGTCGCCTGCGAAGGCAAATATGCGGGAACCTGTTCGTCGCTTGCAGCCGGCGGCCCGCTCCCTGCCTGGCGTCATAAGCTTCGCACGACGTGGCAGACCCCGATCGGCGTCGATGCGTCGGTCACCTGGCGGATGTTCTCCTCGGTCGATCAGTTCGGCGTCGCCGCACCCGATCCGAGCGTCAACCGCAACCACACGCTCGACGGCCGCCATTATATCGACGTTGCCGCATCATATAATGTCACCGAGAAATGGAACGTCCGCGTCGGCGTCAACAACCTCCTCGACAAAGATCCGCCGCTGACGTCGCAGACGGCCGGCTTCGCCAATGGCAACACCTATCCGCAGACTTACGACGCGCAGGGCCGGTATCTGTTCGTCGGCACGACAATCGATTTCTAATCGTCGACTGCGGATCGACTTAGGGGCGGCGGGTCGGAAGGCCCGCCGCCTACCGTTCTAAACGTCAAGTGCTCAGCGGTGAACGTCAGTTTTTTGCTGGTGAACGTCGGTCGACTGCGAGCGGATCATTTGCCAAAATCGGCCGTCGCGGAAAGGTGCTTCCCCGGCGGACTTCAAGAGCGGACAATGCACAGCGGGAAGGAGGCCGCACAACCGTGACGAGCGAAAGATCAAGAGCGGTCCTCCTCGTTACGCTTGCTTTCTGGGCGGTGCATTGGACGGCGTTCACGCTATCCAATGCACTTGACGCAAGGCCCCATTTCCAGACGGTCGCGCTGGCGCGCATCGGCATCTCGCTTGTCGGTGTTCTCTTTTGTTATGCGATTCTGGCGCTCCTTCGTCGATTGCCGGCTCGTTCGCTGCGTTCGCGGGCGATCGCACTTGCGCTCGTTGCGCCGGTCGCCGGCGAGATATTCGCCTGGATCAGCTATATTGCGCTCACAATCGCCACGGGCGACACAATCCAATTACCGGCGAGCTGGACCGGTTCGATCACTTATCTCGCCCTTTACGCATGGCTGTTCTTCGCGTGGGCGAGTCTTGTCTTCGCGCTCGAATACAGTTTCGACCTCCGCGACGATGAACTTCGCTTATCCGAGTACAAGGCTCTGGCGCAGACGGCGAAGCTGCGTGCGTTGCACAGTCAGATCAATCCGCACTTCCTCTTCAACAGTCTGAATTCGCTGTCGTCGCTCATTCTCGACCGCCGTATCGAAGACGCCGACCTGATGGTGACACGTCTTGCGAATTTCTTCCGGCTCTCGCTCACCGCCGATCCGTTTGACGACATACCTCTTTCCGATGAGATCAGGCTTCAGCTCGAATACCTCGCGATCGAACAGGCGCGCTATCCCGATCTTCGAGTTGAATTTGAAATACCAAAGGAATTGGAAAATGCGAAGGTCCCTTCCCTCTTGCTCCAGCCGCTCGTTGAAAACGCTATCAAGCATGGCGTCTCGCAGTCGCCCGCATCGGCCCGCATTGTCGTCAACGCGAAGCGCGCTGAAAATCGCCTTATAATTGCGGTCGAGAATTTTGGCGTTCGCAAGTCAGCCAGCGCCAAGGTTGACGGCGCCGGCCTTGGTCTATCCTATGTGCGAGAAAGGTTGGCCAACAGGTTCGGAACCGAGCAAGCGCTTGACACAGGTCTGATCGGCGACGACGGCTTCAGGGCGTTGATCAGCATTCCCCTTGTTCGATGAAGATGTTCGAGCTCAGAACCATGATTGTCGATGACGAACCGCTCGCGGTTCGCCGCATTGCAATCGCGCTGGCGAAGATCGAGGGCGCAATATGCATCGGTTCAGCGGCCGGCTGCGAGGAGGCGCTTTCCAAATTCGCCACACTGAGACCGGATGTCGTCCTTCTTGATATCGGCATGCGCGATGGAACCGGGTTTGACTTCCTCGAACGCCTTCCGGAAGGCAGTGCGCCTGCAGTGATCTTTGTCACAGCCTTTGATCATTTCGCGGTGCGCGCCTTTGAATCGAGCGCTGCCGACTATGTTTTGAAGCCTCTTGAAACGCGCCGTCTTGAAGCCGCGCTTGCACGCGCTCGCAAAAACCTCGCCCTCAAGGACGCTGAGGAGAAGTTCGCAAACCTGCGCGCGACGATCGATCAGCTTCGTGCGGAGATTCGCCAATCGCAGAAGCCCCCCGTCGACGACATCTGGGCGCACAATCACGGCGGAGGCCATGTGCGCGTGCGAATCAGCGACATTGAATACGCGAGAAGCGAAGGCGAATATGTGCGAATTCATGTCGCCGGGCGTTCGCACCTCATCCGAATGTCCATCCGTAAGCTGGAGGAGAAACTGCCCTCGGGTGAGTTTGTCCGCATTCATCGAAGCGCCATTGCGCGTGTCAGTCAAATCCAGTCCTTTAGAAACAAATCGCTTGGCGGCGCTGAGGTCGTCCTTCGCTGCGGCGTCACGCTTCCCGCCGGCCGCGTCTATGCGCAGCTGATGCGGACCGCATTGCTCAAGTCTACGAAGGGCGCGCAAGGTGAAATGGATGCCGGCTGACGCTTGAACATTGTCGACTACGCCTGCGGTCGATGTTCGCCTTCTGCGGGAATCCGCGCCCGAAAATGCAAGCAAATTGCCTCTTGAAGGCGCGACGGAGTTCCCCATCTCGGGCGTTCAAGCATCAGAGCGGCGAAAGCCGCGCGCTTCCGGCTTTTTGACAAGTGAATCATGGTTCGCCCCGCGGCGCATTGTTGCTGCGCAGTGAACGCCTGTTGAGCGAGGAGCGCCCCAAATACGTGAATTGTCGCCAACTGTTTCGATCCTCGCCAAGTACGGACAATTCTACAACGATCCTCGAAAAATGGCAGGCTCGCCGATGGGCGGCGCGCCGGATTGCCCGCGTTATATGGACAATTGCGCTCGCGACTCGGATATCCCTCAGCGCCAAATGGAGAGAGCCATGACGGCGATAAAATCGTCTCCCCAAAACGGAATTCTGACTTTGAGCCCTATAAGCGACGAAGCGCAGACTGAGCATAGGCGTCCAAGCACTCTCGCGGCCTCTGTAGGAGGACCCTGACAATGCGGATCAAGCCAAGTCGTGGCGTTAATGAAAATTGCGGCCTTTAGGCAGAACGCGCACATCACGCGGGTGTCTGTGCGCAGGGTCTGCGTGAGGCAAGTGAGGCGGCGGCGCGGTCGCTGTTGTCATCGCCGTCACGAGATCAGCGGTCAGGTCGATAAACCTTCCAGCGATCACATGGACTACGCCCTGCTCCTTTTGCAGAACGCCCTTCACCGCAACTACGCGCGCGCCGATAATGATGCGTCGGAATTCCTCGTAAACTTTGGGCCAGACAATAATATTGGCGATCCCGGTTTCATCTTCCAGCGTCATGAAGATAACGCCGCTGGCGGTGCCGGGCCTTTGACGCACCAGAACGAGACCGGCGACTTCGACTCTTCGTCCATTTGGGGGATCGCGCAACATTGACGTGGAAACGGCGCCTCTATTGCGCAAACTGTCGCGAATAAACGAAACGGGGTGCGCTTTCAGCGAAAGCCGTAAAGCGTCATAGTCGTCAATCACATGCTCGCCGGGCAGAAGCGCCGGCAATGCGATTTTTTCCTCCCTCTGAAATGGCGTTTTTGCGTCCTCGGCTTTCCCAAAAAGCGGCAAGCTCTCCACCGCAGCCGGCTTGCTCAAATGACCGCTCAGTCCTCGTATCGCCCATAGGGCTTTCCTCCGGTCGAGACCGATCGAACGAAAAGCATCCGCATGGGCGAGGCGCTCAAGCGAGCGCATATCGACATCCGCGCGAATATGGAAATCGCGAATATCGCTAAAGCCGCGTTTTCGAGCCTTCATGATCTTGAGAGCCGCATCCGCATGAAGGCCGCCGATCTGGCGCAAGCCCAGCCGCAGCGCATAACCATGAGCGCCACTGTTGGCGCCGTTGACCTTTTCAAGCGTATGATCAAAGTCGCTGTAATTGATATCGACAGCCCTGATCTCGCCGCCATGATCGCGGAGATCGCGCACGATTGACGATGAAGAATAAAAGCCCATGGGCTGCGAATTCAAAAGCGCGCAGGCGAAAACGTCCGGATAATGACATTTAACCCAAGCGGAGGCGTAAGCGAGAAGCGCAAAGCTCGCCGAATGGCTCTCCGGAAAGCCGTAATCGCTGAACCCTTCAATCTGTCGGAAACAACGCTCGGAAAAATCGGCTGAATAACCGTTTTCGGCCATGCCCTTGATGAATTTTTCGCGGAAATTGCCGATGTCACCGGTGCGCCGGAAGGTCGCCATCGCACGACGCAGTTGATCCGCCTCGGCGGGCGTAAAGCCCGCGCCGACGATGGCGATCTTCATCGCCTGTTCCTGAAACAGCGGAACTCCAAAAGTCTTTTCGAGAACGTCGCGCAAAGCTTTGGAGGGATAATCGACCGGTTCAAGGCCCTGACGCCGGCGTAAATAGGGATGGACCATGTCTCCTTGAATGGGACCTGGACGAACAATCGCAATCTCGATGACAAGGTCATAGAAATTTTCCGGGCGAAGCCGCGGCAGCATCGACATCTGAGCGCGACTTTCGATCTGAAAAACCCCGACGGTGTCGGCTTTCCGAATCATGTCGTAGGTCTGAGGGTCTTCCCGCGGCACGCTCGCAAGGCCGATCTCGCGGCCGTAATGGGCTTTCAGAAGATCGAAGGATTTGCGCAAGCATGTCAGCATGCCAAGCGAGAGAACGTCGACTTTCAGGATCTTGAGCGCATCGAGATCGTCTTTGTCCCATTCTACCATGGTGCGGTTTTCCATGGCGGCGTTGGCGATGGGAACGACCTCATCAAGAGGCCCGCGCGACATGACGAAGCCTCCAACATGTTGAGAAAGATGGCGCGGAAACCCGATGATCTGGCCGGCGAGCGTTAATGTCTGCGCGAGCCGCCAGTCGTCAGGATCAAGCCCCGCTTCGCGGATCCGCTGTTCCTTGGGCTTTCGGCTCGAAGAGCCCCAGCTAAGACCCGCGAGCGCGCCTATAATGTCGGGCGAAAGCCCCATCGCTTTACCGACCTCCCTCAGGGCGCTGCGTGAACGGTAACTGATCACGGTTGCGGCGATGCCCGCGCGATGGCGGCCGTATTTTTTGTAAATATGCTGGATGACCTCTTCACGCCGTTCATGCTCGAAGTCGACGTCGATATCGGGCGGCTCGCCGCGGTCCGCCGACACGAATCGCTCGAATAGAAGATCGACTTCATCCGGATTGACCGCCGTAATCCCAAGACAATAGCAGACGACGGAGTTCGCCGCCGATCCCCGGCCCTGATAAAGGATCGGCGGATCTTGACCGCGCGCGAAACGCACAATGTCATGGACGGTCAGAAAGTATGGCGCGTACTTTAATGACGCGATCAACTGCAATTCGTGATTGATTCTCCGGCGCAGCGCATCGCTGACGCCCTCGGGAAAGCGTCGCGCCGCCCCGAGCCAGGTTAGCCGTTCAAGCTCTTCCTGCGGA
This sequence comes from Pseudomonadota bacterium, assembly GCA_049324555.1. Taxonomy (GTDB): domain Bacteria; phylum Pseudomonadota; class Alphaproteobacteria; order Caulobacterales; family Parvularculaceae; genus Amphiplicatus. The sequence goes on from JBMOOR010000058.1 coordinate 9,720, forward strand.
CTTGCGCTATCCCCGCTCGGCTCATCCGGATAGTCGTAAGAAAGGTTGCTCAGGGAAAACCGGCATTGATCGGCGATTTCGCCAGCCCTTAAAACGGCTTCCTCATAGCCGGAGAACAAGCGAAATATTTCCTGCGGCGATTTGAGATGCCGTTCGGCGTTTTGCTGCAGCCGAAGACCGGCCTCGTCGATCGTACAATGATCGCGGATGCAGGTGAGAATATCCTGCAACGGGCGGCGCGATGGATCGTGATAAAGAACATCATTGACGGCGACCAGAGGCGTTCCCGCGGAGTGCGCCAGGGATGCGAGCGCGGCGAGACGCGCGTGATCGTCACCGCGATAATAAACGCTCGCGCCAAGATTGACGGCGCCCGGAAAAGCCGATGCAAGGCGGGCCAGGTTTTCATGAAATCCCGATATAATTTCATACTGCGGCATGGCGATAAAACGCTGGCCGGCGCCGAAAGGAAGCAAGTCCTCAAAATGCAAATAGCACTCCCCTTTCGGGGCGCGCCGATTGCCGATCGTCAAAAGTTTCGTTAATCGTCCGTAGGCGTCTCTGCCTGTCGGGAAGCACAGCGCTTCAAACCCATCGACGAAAACAAGCCGGGTCCCGACGAGAAGACGAACGCCAAGATCCTTGGCCGCGATATGAGCGCGCACGACGCCGGCGAGCGTATTGCGGTCAGCGACGCCGATCGCCGAAAGGCCAAGCCGGGCCGCTGTTTCCACCAGTTCATGAGGATGCGAGCCGCCGCGCAGGAAGCTGAAATTCGTCATCACGGCGAGTTCGGCGTAAGCGGTTCTCATCACGCAAACATCCCATGAATGAACCAGCGCGGCTGATCGCCGCCTCGTTCATGCAAGCCTTCGCGATAGAGCCAGAAGCGCCGTCCAGCCTCATCCTCAACCCGGTAGTAATCGCGGGTCTTCCGGCTCTTCGCGCCGGATCGGCGCCACCATTCCGGCGCAATGCGTTCCGGTCCGTCCGTTCGCATCACGCGGTGAGAAATCCGGCGCCACTCAAACTTGACGGGCGGACCGTCAGGAACTTCCGCAAGGGTCGTCACCGACTCGGGTGCAGCGAATAGCAGGAGAGGCCTGCCGAAATGCTCTCCGCCCTGTAATGCGCGCGCATGACGCGGCCAATCGCAACGTTCCGCGCCCTGAAGCGCGGGAAAAGATCGCGCCGACCCTTCCGGGAGATAGCTCATCGCCGGCGCATAGCGGACCACATTCTCGGCGCCGAAACGGATGGCGAGCCGGTCGATCAGGCGCGCGAGGTCATCTGAACCTTCTTTCCGCTCCTCGCCATTTTTCAAAACCGGCTGATGCGGGATCAAGTCTTCAACGAAAAAAGCGCCAAGCGTCGCCGCCTCAAATCCGAAACCGGCAAGGCTCTCAATTCTTTCAAGGCGCTCGCCGAAAAGCCGCGTGAGGTGATCGGCGTCGTGGCTTAAGGCGAGCGCGCTTGTCTGGATATCCAGCGTTTCGACCCAGCCGTCGAGCCTGAACAAGGAAAGGCTTAGTTTACGCGCGCCTTTTCCAGCGCTTGTGAGCTTCACGGTCAAAGTTTCGGCGAGACGATGGACGGCGAGCTCTATGCTGGGCGCCGTTATTAACGGCTCAACGAAGCGACACGTCGCGTGGTATGAAGGCGGCTGCGATAAGGGAGAAAAAACTTCGCTCTGCCAGCCGAACGCCTGATCCAGGCGCAAAATAAGTTCTGACCCAAAACGCGCTGCGAGCGGGGCGCGCGGCTTGCCGAGGAGATCGCCAATCCGTTTCAGTCCTAATCTTGAAAGAGCCGCGACCGTGTCTTCTTCCAGACGCAAAGCTGAGACAGGCAGGGCCGCGAGATGGTCGCAAAGCGCCTCGTGCGCGATAATCGCCTGCGCGCTCGCCCCATAACGCGCATACGCCCAGGCGGCGCCGATGGTCGGGCCGATCGCAAGTCTCGCCGTCAACCCGAACCGATCCAGACGATCGGCCAATTCCGCAAGCATCGCTTTTTCGCCGCCGAACAGATGAGCGCAACCCGTAATGTCGACAGCGATGCCGTCCGGCGCGTCCATGCGCGCATACGGACTATAGCGCTGATGCCACAAGGCAAGCCGGCTCAGCGCCGCGAGATCTCCTTGCGGATCGGCGGCTGCGACCATGAGCGAAGGATACAGGGCGCGCGCATCGGCGAGCGGCATGCCGACGCAAATCCCGAGCCGCTCGGCCGCTGTGGTCGCCGCCGTGACGCGCGGTCCGCGCTGCGACGCCGCGGCGAGCACGACCGGTTCGGCGTCAAAGGGCGCCAACCCGTCTTTCACCCAGATCGCCGCCGTGCGCCGGAACCGTCTTTCGATCGGCCAGCGGGGAAGCCAAACGGAAAGAAAACGTCTCATCATCCCACACGATGCGCCAAGCCCCAGGCGCGCCTCTTCTTGCTTTCGTCAGTTCAACCCGCCATTGCGGATTTCCCAATCCTGGCGTCCGTCTGCCTGGCCAGGAACGCGGAGCGCTCGACGCCGCCGCAACCCGCCAGCGCGTATCGGCGGCCGTCGCAAGTTCGACATCCTGTCGCCCGCGAAGCAGGAACGCCGTCGCGCCATGCTCGGAGGCGCGCATGGCGAGACGGCGGCTGGCGGTGAAATCATAGGCGCGGTCGTTTTCTGGAAGGACGCCGACAACCGCGGCGATCGCGGCGTTTTCAAGCCCCTCCTCCATCGCCCAAAGCACGTCTTCGCTTTTGCGCGCGCGCGCCTCGATGAATTGATCGGGGCTGCAGCCGAACGCCATGAACCCCGGCGGGAAAGGCGCGCCCTCGCGAAACAGATGAAATGTCGGGGCGGCGTAGAGGACAAAACCTCGCCGTATACGGAGCGTGCGCGCCAGCAAGCTGAAGCAGAAGCCGGCCGTCGCGGAAAAATCGCCATAAGACGCGGGCAGGAATTCATGCAACGCCCCGGTCGCCAGTTCTTGCCCGGCAAGCGCATCGTCTGATTTAGGCGACCCCAACGATAGGAGCGGCCACGCATGAGCGGCGTGGCGCTCGCGCGTTCTTATGCGCTCCCGCAGCGCTCGCAGATCAGTGCGCGGTTTCATGGCGGCCATAAGGGCAAATAAGGTGAAGAGGGCATACGCCGCATGCGGGATCAGCATGCGTGCAATAAGTTTTCCCGAGGCGCTGCATCAGCATATGATGATTTTCCATATCATCAGCCGTCCAATCATCCGGGATTTGCCGAGCCAATAAACAGGACGCCTTCGCAAAGCTGGCGTTCATCGGAACAAGGCCAAGACGGCGCGCCGAGCGCCAATGGGCCGTGTCGACAACCAAAACCGGCTTGTGCAAGGGGCTGAAGTTCAAAATCGCGGCGCTGGTCTTGGGGCCAATTCCGGGCAAAGTCTCAAGCCAGGCGACAGCCGCTTCGGCAGGCCACACGTCGAGGAAATTCAAGTTCAGCGCGCCACGCCGACACATTATCAGTCGCAATGCGGTCGGCAGAAACACCGCTTTGCGCTCCGCATGAGTGACAGGATTTATCAGCCATCTGATTTTCTCTGGTTGCGCATGCGCCAAATCTTCCCAGCTCGAATAGCGGTTCGCCAGTCTTGCAAACGCGCGCTTGGCGATCGGCTCGCGGGTTCTGCCGCTCAGCATTGTCAGCACGAGCTGGCTCACAGGATCGAGGCGATAATACGCAGGCGGCGCGCCAAATGCATCGAGCAGTCCTCGATGGATCTCGGCGAGGCGACCGTCCGATGTGATGGGTAGGCTCAGTTGCATAGACCTATGAGAAGAACAAAACAAGAACATGTCAAGACGATAACGACGATTGGCAACGCCTTTCGATCCAGCGGATTGATTTTTCTTTGCTTTGGTGGGCCCGGAGGGATTCGAACCCCCAACCTAGCGGTTATGAGTCGAATCTGATGGGTGCACGGACGTTTACAGGCGTCCATAACCGTTTGTTTTTATTGCACCGTTTTCCACGGGCGTCCACAGAAATGCGCGTGAATTTTCTCCCCAGGTGACCCAAAAGTGACCCAAATTCTAGCACTGGGTCACCCGGACAATGTATGAACTTGTTCCTAAAACGCTTTTCCGATTTCAGCGTGAAAATAGTGACCCATTGAAGTCCGAGCGATGCGTTTCCGCCAGGAATCCGGTTCGAGCAAACTCATGACGCATACGTTTGATTTCAAGAAGTTACAAATTTTACGACGTTCAACACCAGTTCGAACTCGAACCGCGAAGAAAATCAGACTCTCGGTAACTCCCCGTAGCGGGGGCGAGCGTGGTCGAAATTGAGTAGTGGGGCACCCGCGGGCGCCAGGCAATTTTTTCCGTCTTACTGGCCTCTTGGCGTCTTTTTCACTCGGCGTAGGCACCATCTTTGAAGCGCAGGAACCGGTCGGTTTTGTCGCGGTCGTATAGGCTCGCGATGTGCTGCTGGAAGGCTTTGTTCGTCTTGTCGGACTTTGAAATCAGGTCGCGCAACAACAGCGCATTTTCGAGGCTGGGACCCGACAGCGATTGCCGCGCAGCGCTCACCTCGCCCGCCGCCGCATCGACGAGATAACTGTGCATTTTTCCGAGGAGTCCGACGACGATGTCAGCGACCTGAATGCCTGGCTCGTGTTCGGAATCCGAGAAGCGATAATTGATGAAGGGCGCTCCGCCGCTCGCGAGCGGCGTTGCGACCAAGCGCTCGCGAATGGACTCCTCCTCGTCAAAAATGTGGCTCGAATTCTTGAAGAGGATGATGCGATGCCTAAAAGAGCCGCTGAACTCTTCGATCAGCAAGTGACGGACGTTGTCCTCGATGAATGCGAGGCTGTCGAGGCCGCGTCCAGCCTGGATGACGCCCCTAAGCATCATGTAGTTGAAGTGGTCGATCAACTCGGCATTGCGTTCGATGAGGTCCAACAAGTCGTTGAGGAACGCCGTCCGCTCCTCCGCGGCGAGGCTCGGATAGCCATAAGCATGAAATAGCCGGATGGCGGCCGGGAGATCCGCTCGCAAGAGGCTCACAAGATCGCTCTTGAGCAGCAAGTGAAAAGGGATGAGGTGAGCGAGGTTACGCCGGCCCGCAAGGACGGAGTCGACGATATCGACGATCGACCAGAAGAGCGGGTCGAGTTCTTGATATTGGATCAAAAGGTCGCTCTCAGCGAGCCAGCGCAGAAACGCTGTGAGCTTTGTCGACTGCAAGGCGTCGAGAAACTTCCCCTTCGCGACATGCTTCAGCTTGATTTCACGAGCTGAGAGCTGAATGTTGAGGGTGTCCCGCAAAGGCTCTAGGTCAATCGAACACGGCGCTCCTTCATGGACGACGCCGCCAAGGACGAAGACCTTCAATTCGGCGACATTCAAGCCTAGGGCGCCGACATGCAGCTTCCGGATATTGTTCGTTTCGTCGTGGTAGAATGTGTACCGCCGGTCGGCTCCTTCGAGCTCGTGCAACTCAATCTCGGCGCGCCGCATTTCGTCTACGTTGATGGGTTGCGCCGCCGGCTCGTCTGAACTGTCCAATTGACGTCCTTCTCAGTTTACAAGGACCATCCCTTCAAAGGGGTCCATGTGCCGAGAGCGCGGTCCGGCCGCGACAGGTGGATAATGACCGGCCCCAAGAAGCGGCGCAGATCGTCGACAACAGCGCCTAGCGGAAGACCTTCATCCGCCGGCGCGCTCCTACGAAGAAAGGCCGCCCACAACTGCACTTTTTGGGGATTGCTCGCGAATGGCTGGCTCAACGCGTATGGCGTCTCTGTCGGAAAGTCCGTACGCCGCCGGCGCAGCGTTCCGGCGACCGCCTCGGCGAGCGTCGTCTTCTCAAATTCGAAGGTCTGCGAGATCATTCGGATGTCGTGAAGGTCCTTTACCCGGCTGATCGCTTCGGCGTAACGGATCATGGCCTCGAATTTTTCGGCGACGACGGTCTCTTTCGGATAAGCGAGAATGTGCGGCGTTTTGAGATCCGGCAGGATGCAAGGAAAATCGATGATGCGCGGTTCGGGATGGACGCGGTCTCCGAAGCCGACATCGATTTGAAGCGGAATCCGCGCTCCGGCGAGAGTCGCATTCACATGAATTCGCAAGCCTTCATATTCCTCTTCCTCGCGCAGCGTGTCCACACGAAAGGAGTCGAGGTCGAACGAGAGGCCGTCGCTTGCATCCTCGATAGCGCAGATCTCAGCAAAGAGCGCGCGCATCTGTTCGCCGTCGGACGAGCCGTGACCTAGCAGGTCGAGATCCCCTGTCGGCCGCGGCGAAGCGATCGGCCACACAAGGAAGAGCATGGCCCCCTTCAGGCAGAAGCGATCGCGCTGTTCGTGCAACGACAAGCGATAGAGAAGGCGTTCGATGGCGTAGCGGACAAGAACGCGTTGAAAGTCGACGCCCGTTTGGCGCGCATGATTGAGCAGGCGGTGTCTGATGGACGCCGGAATGTTCGTCGCGCGCTTCATGCGAGCGCCTCAAGATAGGGACGCATGACATTGGCGACGCGATCGATCCCTGCAAAATGCGCAAGCTCCGAGACTGTCGCTATGCGAAGACGAAGCGCGTCGCGGAGCGCCTCGACGGCGACGTCGAGTCCGACGCGACGACGATATTTGAAGCAATCGGCGACGGTCTTGGCGGCGCCATAGATTGGCGTCTCGACGCCTTCGATGACGACGCGTTCTACGCCCGCCGAATAGGCCGGCTCGCTCGCCCGCACGAATTCGAGCGTCAGATGCGAGGTTTTCGGCGCGCGCGCCTTGTGCGGAATCGCGAGCCATACGGCTTGCGGCAGTTGGGTCGTGAGCCCGTGATGACGGAGCGCGGAAAAGAGGCAGACGACGCCATGCGGGACGAGTCTGACCGCTTCGGCGAGGTCATGCTCGGCGTCTGCGCCGACGAGATCGGGAAGTTGATAAAGTCCGCGCCCCAGTTGAATAAGACGTCCGTCGTTGCAAAGGCGTCTTATATAGGCGAGAGGGATCCCAGCGGCTTCGAAGTCGCGCGCGCGCGCGATGCCGCGGTCGCGCGCGACCTCAAGGGCCCTATAGGTATGGGTGCCGGCGTCGCTCATCTCTGTGTTATATAATGTCGGCAGTTATTAATAAATGCCGACATTCGAATATGGCCAAGTTGATTCTTGATTCGTTCATAGGAGGTCATATAGAAAGTATGACATATGAACGCCGCCAACGCAAAGGAAGGGTCGCTAACTATCCGGCAAATCCGCGCCGCGCGGGCGCTGCTTGCCTGGTCGCAACAGGATCTGGCGAAGGCGGCCGGGGTCGCCCAGTCGACTGTCGCCGACTTCGAGCGGGGGCGACGGACGCCCGTCCCCAACAACATCGTAGCGATGCGAACGGCCCTGACCGACGCCGGCGTGCGGTTTCCGCCGGGTGGCGCCGTCATCGGCCCACCCATCGAGGGCTTGGGGCCCGGCAAGGGCGGCGGCGCGCCCTTCCGTTGGGTCAACGCCATCGACATCGAACAGTGGAGCGACCGGCGCGAAGGTCAGGGAGCGTTGCCTACATTGCTCGCCCGCTTGATCCGAGCCGCCGCCGGTCCCGCTGCATCGCTACGGTTTCCGGCAGACGAAGGCGTCCATCATCCGGGCTGGGACGGCGTCACTGAAATCGGCGCCGGCTGCGGCTATGCGCCGGCCGGCGCGGCCGGCTGGGAACTCGGCGCGCAGCGAGTGGCGATCGCTCGAAAGGCGCAGGACGAATTTGAAAAAAGATCTGCAGCGCCCGCGCCGCTCGATCCGACCGTCTCGACCTTCGTCTTCGTCACGCCCCGGCATTGGCCGGGGAAGGACGCTTGGGCCAAAGCCAAGCGCGATGAAGGCCCGTGGCGTGACGTGCGCGCCTACGACGTCGATGATCTCGTCCATTGGATCGAGCAATATCCCGCGGTCGGGCACTGGCTCGCGATTAAGATGGGCCGGCGTCCGGAAAGCGCGCACCAGCTGAGCGAGCTGTGGCGGGAATGGTCGCTGGCGACCGAATGGCCGCTCACAGAGGACCTCGTCCTTTCCGATCGCGACGAAGACGCGGCGTTTGTTTTGAAATGGCTGCGCGAGAGGCCAACTGCGCTGGCGCTAGAAGGAGAGTCCGCGGATGACGTCGCGGCGTTCTTCTACGCGGTCGTGACCTCGCTGCCGGAGGACATTGCAGAACACTATCTCGCGCGGGCAATCGTCGCCGACGACGCCGACACGGCGCGCCGGCTCGCCGACAACAGCACGCCACTTATCATAGTGCTTCTCGATCCTGAACCTGGTCTTGCCGAGGCGATGGCGCGTGCGGGCCATCACGTCCTGCTCGCTTACGGGGACCGCCCGCGTACGGAGGGCGACACGCGCGTGCTGGCCCGTCCTTCGTGCGAAGGCATCGAGACGGCGCTGACAAACGCGGGAATTCCGTCAGCGCGCGCCGAAATCCTCGCCAAAGATTGCGCGCGGAGCCTCGCTGTGCTGCGTCGGTTGATCCCGAGCGCGCCGGGGCGCCTTCCGAATTGGGCGGAGCGAGCGCCGCCGCGCTCTCTCATCGCCGCGCTTCTCGCAGGAGCGTGGAGCGCCAAGTCGCCGGGCGACCGGGCGATCTTGGAGCGGCTCGCTGGCGGGCTTGATTATGGGACCATCGAAATTGAGCTCGCCGAATTCGTCGGCAAACTCGACAGCCCTCTTCGCAAATCTGGGTTCGTGTGGCGGATGGCGTCGCCGCGTGACGCCTGGTTCCTTCTCGCGAAGCGCCTGACGGTCGCCGATATCGACCGCTATCAATCGGCCGTCGTCGATGTCCTAGGCGCCGCCGATCCGCGGTATGGTCTCGATACGGATTCACGATGGAGCGCCGAACTGGACGGCGTGAAACCTGATTACTCCGGTTGGCTTCGGTTGGGCCTCGGAGAGATGCTCATTCTTCTCGCATTGTTCGGAGATCGCACGCTCGATGCGGCGGACGGGTCGGCGCGCGCCTGCGCCGTCGTGCGGTCGCTCCTCTATGATGCGAAGCCCGAGCGATGGTGGTCGCTTTCGCGGGATTTTCGCCTGCTTGCAGAAGCTGCGCCGGACACATTTCTAGACGCTGTGAACCGCGGGCTTGACCGCGACGATCAACCGATCAAGACGTTGTTCGAAACGGACGACCGGCCGTTCGGCGGCGGCGAGCATCTTTCGGATCTGCTCTGGGCGCTGGAGACGCTCGCCTGGTCCAAGTCCTATCTCGGCGCTGTCGTCGACGTGCTCGCAAGACTCGACGAGATCGACCCCGGCGGCCAGTTCTCAAACCGTCCTGGCGAGAGCCTGCGCCGGATCTTTCTACTGTGGTCGCCCCAGACTAGCGCAAGCCTTGATGAACGTTTGCGAGCGCTGAGACGCCTGATGGATAGGCGCGGCGATCCGGCTTGGAAGCTGCTCTTGGCGATCCTGCCGAAAACTCATGACTCCACGGTCCGAGGTTCGACGCCGCGATGGCGCGACTTCTCGGGCGAAGAAGCCGAACGCGTAACTTATCCGCTGCTTCACCGCGGCGCGGTCGAGATCACCAAGCTCGTAATTGAGCACGCAGGCGAGACTCTTGGCCGTTGGACGGAACTCGTTGAGAGACTCAATGATTTGGCCCCTAGCCCGGACCAGGCCATTGGCGCACTTGGAGATGTTCTCGCTCGAAAACGCGGTCAATATCGAAACGACGACCAAGCGATAGAAGAGCTGCGCGCCGCGCTGCGCCAGGTGCTGCACCGACATCGACAGTTTCCCGATGTGGTATGGTCGCTGAAGGAGCCGGCGCTAGGGGCGCTCGAGGAACTCTACGACAGTCTCGAGCCGGATGATCCCACGCAGCGCTTCGCCTGGCTCTTCCGACAAGGCGCGCATCTGCCTAACCCGACCGTATCCGGCTGGCGAGAGCAAGAGGAGGAAGTCCAACAGGAGCGCCGGCGCGCGGTCCGCGAAATCCTCGAAGCAGGCGGCGTCGACACATTGTTCGAGTTCGCTCGCAAGGTCGAAGGCCCAGGCTTCGTCGGCGGCGCGCTTGCCTTGGCGGAGGTCGATGACGGGACCCTCAACGCCGTGCTGGAGCGAGCGCTGAGGAGCGATGACCAGCGCGACCGCGATCTGGCCTACGGCATGACGTTCATTCTTTTCCGCGATCGTCGCGAGAAATGGGCCGAAAGGTTGCTCTCACATGCCCAGGAATGGGGGACAGAGGCGCTCGTCACGATTTTGCTCGCCCTTCCAAACACGCGGTGGACGTGGGATCGCACCCGCGAGGCGGGACCCGCCGTCGAACAAGAATACTGGCGCCGAGCAGCGCTTCATTGGATCGATGGCGACGCGGCCGACCACGAGCTCGCGGCGCGAAAGCTGATTGCGGTCGGGAGGGCGCGTCATGCCGTTCATCTGCTCGGCCATGACCGTGCGGGCTCAATCGCGAGTGCTGTCCTCGTCGAGACTCTCCAAGAGGCGGCGAATCAACCATTCAAATCCCAGGATGGCAATGAGCCGACAATGTTCCGCTACTCGGTCGCGCAAATCCTGAAAGCGCTCGACGGCCGCGACGATGTCGATCCGCGTGTCCTGATCCGTCTTGAATGGCTTTATCTGCCGCTTCTCGAATATTCCGAAAGGCCGCCGCAAGCGCTGTCGAGGGCGCTCTCTGAACAGCCGGAGCTCTTCGTCGAAGTCCTGCGCGCCGCCTTTAAGCCGAGCGAGGAAAGCGGAATCGTCGAGCCCGAACCGGAAAGTCGCGATGCCGCCGAGGCGGCGGCGAGGCGCGCTTGGGATCTGTTTCGACTTTGGGATCGTGTGCCCGGGACAGATAAAAAGGGAAAGATCGACGCCAGTCGCCTGAAGGCCTGGCTGCGCGATGCGCGACGCCTCGCCGCAGAATGCGGTCGCGCCGAGATCGCAGATATCAAAATCGGCGAGATGTTCTCTGCCTCGCCCGTCGAAGAGGACGGGTCATGGCCGCTCGTCCCAATAAGGGACGAGATCGAAGAGCTCAGAAGTGAAGAGCTTGAGCGAGGGTTCGCCGTGGGCATCTACAATCGCCGGGGCGTCACGGTGCGCGGCATGCAGGACGGCGGCGCGCTTGAGCGGAACGAAGCCGCTCGATATCGCGACTTCGCCCGCGCGGCCGCGATCGAATGGCCGAGGGTCGCCGCAGTCCTTGAACGCGTCGCCGCCGACTATGAGATCGAGGCGCGGCGCCACGATGAGGAGGCCGAACGAGTGGACTGGCGCTGAGCGCGCTCTTAAGTCGGCAAAGTCATATGAACCTCGACGAATACGCCAGAGAGAAACAAGCGCTCTACGCAGACTTCGCGCGCGCGGTCGCTGTCATAGTGGATAGCGCCCTTGCCGATCTCGACCGGCCGCTGCTGCGCTATATGCGTCATCGCGCAAAGACAGTCGTCTCCCTACGGAACAAGCTGGCAGCTCGGGATTGGCTTAAAAGCAGCGACATTGAAGATCGAATCGTCGACCTTGCGGGCTGCCGGGTGATCTTGTTTGACGACGCTGATATAGACTTTCTCCGAAGCAGCCATGTGATCACCGAGTGCTTCGACGTCGATTGGGACCTGTCCAAGATCCATCATGGCGACGTTGAAACTGCTGACGTCAACGATCTCTATCGCGGCGTTCACTATGTGGTTCGCCTCAAAGAGGGTCGCGCGTCCTTGCCGGAGTATCGGCGCTTCGCCGGGCTGCGATGCGAAATTCAGCTCCAGACTATTTTGACACACGCCTGGTCTGAAACCGCACACGATATCATCTACAAACCGCTTCCCACGGACCGCTTTGGAAGCGAGCTTATGTCTGACATAAAAAAGCGCATGCGCCACATTATGGCGAAGCACATCGTCCCGGCCGGGCACGCCTTCTCGAAGGTCCGCCGAGATTTCGACCGACTTTCACGAGGTCTCGAAATTGTTGATCGTGGCGGGCTGAATGGTCTCGCAAACTGCCACGATAACAATGAGCGCTACGAACTCATTCAAAACTATGCGGACTTTGTCCTCCCGCACCTTGAGACGGCGCGCGAGGAGCATGCGGATATTGTTGCTGCGCTGCTCGGCGCGGCGGACGCGGCGAGAACCGATACCGCGCCGGAACTTGATACGCCTTTTGGCGCATATCGCGGCCATGACGCCGACGCGATTGTGGGCCAAGCGGCGAGTATCATCAGCACACTGCGCTATATCGACGTCGGCCTGACATTCGCCGCCTATTGTCGCCTATATGACCTTGCTGAAGGCGATGCCGCTAAAAAGCAGATAGTTGGCGCGGTTAAAACCTTTTCCGCTCATCACATCACGGTCTGGGAGCGGGCAGGCCCCGCCGTTCAAACCGACCTTGTAGCTGCAATCTCAAGCTGGAATGCGCCTACCCGAACCCGGTATCGGGAAATCGCCCTGACTGTCGCGGAGGAGACGCTCGGCAGCGAAGCGGAGCGAACCTCCGAAACCTCCGCGACGATGACTCTGCATCGCGGCTCCGTCATTCCTTGCGACGAACTCGCAGCTGTTCGCGCAAAGGCGATCGCCTGCGTCATCGGCTACTACAGTCGCGCGGAGTCCGAAGAAGAGCGGCGTCGTCTCATCAACATCCTTCTTCACGGAACCTATGAGCCCGATCACTCAAGCGATTCGTTGCGTGCGATTCTTGTCAGGGACGCGGCGGACATCGTTGTATTTCTAAGGGACGCCGCCCTTGAGGCCGATTTCTCGTTCCGTCAACATATTGAGCATCAAGTGCATTACGTACATCGGCGACTGAACCGTGTGGGAGACGAAGTCTGCGCCGCGCTAGGCGAAAGCATACGAGCCTTCCGCGCGGCGCTGGATGCTGACGAAGATTTCCAAGTCTACAGAGTTCTCGTTGGCTTCGAGTCCGTATTCCCGCCCGCCTGGGAAGATCCGTCGTTCGAATGGGAGGCGGAAGAGCGCTATCGCACAGAGGCGCACGCCCCGCTCATCGAATCGATCACGCCGGAGACATACGACGTTTGGCGGTCGCGCCTCAGCCGATGCGCGTCAACAAAGTCGCGGGACCTTGCGACTTTTCCGCCTTTTCATGAATTCCTGAAACGTCTTGGCGCTGAGCGGCCGGAGTTTGCGGCGGCGCTCTTGGGGGAACCGGAAAATGCAGTCGTCAATTTCGCCGCCACGCTCCTCGAAGGCGTTGAAGCTTCGGGCCGGGCGGATTTGGTCGAGACGGTGACGGATGACTGGCTTCAAGCCGGCCGATCCCTATGGGCGATAGTCGTGCGCGCACAAGAGAGGGAGGTCCTAGACCTCGACTTGCTTGCGCGCGCGACTGAACGCGCCATTGAAGTGGGTGATGACTGGACCCTCCATTTGGCCATGGGCGCCGCCGCGAAACGGATCAAGGACGGGAAGCGTCCGTTGATAGACAGAGTTTTCTGGCCGGCCTTTTCCTACTTTCACGAGAAAGGGGAATGGCGCTGGAGTCGTGTTGTATCCTTGCGCCTTCAAGGGAGGGAATTCTTCGCTCATTTTTCGCCCGAAGAAGTCGCGGAGATTTTGGAGAATCTCGTCGCAGCGCCAGAAGTCGATCACCGATTGGAGGCGATGCTCGCACCGCTTGCGGCGACTTTTGGTGTACAGATCGTCCAATATTTCGGGAAGCGCGTGGCGCGGGAAACGGTGCTCTCCGGCGACAGCGCTTACGAACCCATGCCTTATCGACTTTATAAGATTCCAGCGGCGCTATCCGCGCCCGCGTCCGAAGTTGTCGATATGACGTTTGAGTGGCGTGGACCCGACGGCGAGCGGGCGCTAGAGCAAGTGGCCCGCTTTATCAAGCAGTGCTACGGCGACTTGCCGCTGGCCTTAGCTGACAAGCTGAGGAGCTTCGTTGAGGAAGATCCGGGTGAGAAGCGCAGCTTAGCGCTCTTGATCTTGCGTCGCTTTGAGGGCAGTGAAGCCGTTCTTCCCGTTGTCAAGTCGCTGGCTCGGCTGATCGAGGTCAGTCCGGACATCGAAGGAGATTTCTTCATTATCTTAATGCCGAGCGGCATTTCCTCAGGGCAGTATGGGTACCGCGATCGACTGGTCGCCCGTCTCAAAGACATCGAGCCGTGGACAACCGACGACAGTCCCGTTGTCGCCGCCTTCGCTTCACGGACTTGCAAGACCCTCGCCCGCGATATCGCCGCAGAAACACGCCACGTTGAACAGATGATCGCCCAGCGCGAGGCGGACTACGACGAAGATCTGAGCGATGAGGGAGGCTGAGACTCGGCGCGTTCAATGGCGGGAAGGACGCGCTGATGAATGCTGGCGGCTCTTGAGGTCGCAGGCCCACTCAACAATGTCGTCTAGCCGCCATCTGGAAAGCGCTCCGATCTTCAAGGGCGCCGGAAACGGGCAGTCGCGTTCCCGCATGCACTTATAGATCATGGAGCGGCTCACGCCGATAAGCGCGCAGACTTCTGAGATGGATAACAGCTTGCCGCGCTGAGGCTCGACGTCGAAGTATCGTGCGTCAATGGCAGGGCTGAGCATGACCATGTTCCCCTACAGCCGCGTCCAGATAAGGGCGGCCTTTTCCTCGCCCGGATTTTCGAAGAAGGCTGCGCGCACCGGCGCTGAGAAACTTGGATCGTCGAGTTCGACGCTCAGGAAATCCCGACCGCCTTCGCCATTGCTCTTTGTCCTCCACGCCGCGCCGAGTTCGGTGCCCCCGGCAAAGATCTTGAAATCCGGCGCCTTGTCATTGCCCTTTTTGTCATTGGCGACGATCCTGGCTTTCACATTGATCGTCATCGTTCGGATGACGCCGGCGTAACCGTCGGCGGTCTTCGAGAATGTTCCAATGATGCTCATGGGTCTTACTCCTTACTGCTTCCGTTCTTTCCAAGCGCCTTGCGCGCGCGTTTGAACGCCGCATCGCGATTGAGAAACTCCTCGATCATCAGCGCCGCGAGATCGGCGAGCGGCGCTTGCCTGCCATAGGATTTCGCGTGAAGCGCTGCATAGTCGCCGAGCGCGTCATGGACCTCCGGCGTCAGCGAGATTGCAAGCTTCACCGGATTGCGGTCGGGCAGAGGTCCGAGTTTCAGGCTCATCGCGCCGCCTCCTCAAGATTGTAGGGGCGCAGGACCAAATCCTTGTGAACGATGACGCGCAACGGCCAGCCGGGCCGGATCTTGATGGTCGGCTTAATATCGAGATTGCGCTCGACGATGCGCTGGCCCGCCTGGTTCGCCGAGTTCTGCGCCGACTCGCGCAACGCCTCGACGAGATCGCTTTCACTGTCGCCGAAGGAAAGCTCCGTGCCGACGCCCAGGAGAGTCGAGAGGACGATCCCCTTCAACAGCCGGAAGGTGTGGAAGTCGACCTTGTCAGAAAGTCCCGCATAACCGGCGACGTCGCTCGCCGGCATGTTGTCGATGACGATCGAGCCGCCGTCGGGATAGACGATGCGCGTCCAGACCAGCAACGCGCGCGACTGGCCGAAGGCGATGACGCTGTCATAGCGGCCGATGAGCCGCGCTCCCTGCGGAATGAGGACATATTGGCCGGTCACCGTATCGCGGACGTTCTGCGTCACCTGCGCGATCACCGTTCCCGGCAGATCGGAATTGACGCCAGTGATGAGACTCGCCGGGATGACAGTCCCCGCCATCACCTCGAAAGGCGTGATCGGGTCCTCGATGCGGGCCGAATTATCCGTCAGCGAAAGGTCCGGCTCCTCAAGGAATTGCATCTTCCTGATCTGGCGGCTTGGGTCGTCTTGCCGCTCGGCGCCGAAGGCGGGCGCCGGCGGGCCGAGTCCGAAATCGAACGGCATGCTTTGCGCTGAGCCCGCATCGCTTCCTCCGCGCGGGATCAGGCCCTGGCTTTGCGAGGCGAGTTGAAAGAAGACGCCGGCTTCGCGCGCCTCCGCCGCGATCTGGGCTTCGCGCAGCGCGGCCTCGCGGGCCGCGTCCGCCTCCGGCGAGTTCCGAAACGGCGTCGGCGACAATGCGGCGTAGTCATAAGAATCGAGCGCGCCGTCTGCGCCCGTCGCCGCGACATCATTCTGCGCCTGCAGCAACGCCGCGCCGAGATCGCCGGGCAAGGGCGCGCCGAGCCTCGGCTTTACGTCGGCGTAGGATTTGGGGAGCGCATCGAGGCCTTCAGCGGTCGGCTTGGTTTCGACATTATAGAGTTCTTTTCCCTGCGCTTCGCCCATGGCGCGGGGCGGTTTGAGCGCCAGCCCGGCGGCCGCGAAGACGACAAGCGCCGCGCCGCCCGCAGCGATCATCAAGGCCTTTTTATTCAGGCGCGTCACCGGCCGCGGCCTCGCGCGCAGTTCCAGCGCTTCAGCGTTTTGCTTTACCGCCGTCATCCGGACCTCTTTCCAAGATCGGTTCGGATGATGCGCACGACCTGCTGCCGCTTTTCGCCGAGGCGCAATTCGGCGGCGGCGAAGAACCGGTCGACGACATAATAGTTCCCGCGCATGCGGTAATTGACGAGCTCGGGCGCGCCACTGGCGGAGAGCACGAACAGCGGCGGCGCTTCGCCCTGCGCGATATTCTCCGGAAACTGAATGAACACCTGCTTGCCGTCGTCGAAAGCGCGCACCGGACGCCAGTGCGGCCGGTCGCCTTCGATCTCGTAGCGGAAGTTCAGGTCCGCGGCGTTGACGTTTGCAGCGACGACCTGGTCCGCCTTGCCGTTCGCTGCCGCGGCGTGCTCGCGGCGGCGCGCTAGATGATCCTGCGGATAGGTCCAGGAGATCGCCGCCATATAGGTTTCGCGGAAAGACCGCATTTCGAGGTGATAGGCGCGCCGGTCCGTGGTGATGACGAGATTGGTTTTAAGGTTCGGCGCGATCGGCTTCACGAGAATGCGCACCTGCTCGCCATTGGCGCCGCCGCTCGTCGTGTCGCCGACGATCCAGCGCACGGTGTCGCCGGCGGAAACGGAATTGAGCCGTTCCCCGGGCTCAAGCGCGATATCGGTCACCTGCTCCGGCGCCGCATAAAGCCGGTAAAGCGCGCCTTCCATAAAGGGATAGACCTGGACGGCGTTCACGAACCGCTCCAGATCCGGCTCGATCTTGGCGCGCTCATTCGCATGGTCGATGCGCGCCGAAGGCGCGAGCGCGGGCGCACCGCCGTCTTCTTCTCCGGTCTCTTCGATCAGCTTCAATTGACCCGGCAGCGGATACGGCGTCGACGTCTCGACAATTTCCCTGACCGGCTTCCTGTCGTCGAAGGCGACAATCTTCGCCGGCTTCATCGGCGCTTTGTCGAGCGTGATGTCGGGGTAGGCTGACGCGCAGGACGAAAGCGCGGCGGCGGAGAGTATGTATGCAAACTTCTTCATGACTTTTCCCCTCAGGAAAGATCTTTCGACCAGTTGACGCCATGCACATAAAGACCGAGCGGGTTCTTGATGAGCGCGTCGGCGTTTCTCGGCGGCGAGACGACGACGGTCAGATGCGCCGTGAACCGTTCGACTTTCTCGAACTGCCCGCTCTGATAGGTCTTCTCCGCCCAGCGGATTTCGAAGGAGTCCTTCGAGGCGCGGACGACGCTCATGACGTCGACGGTGACATTCCTTCGGCCGATATCCGTAAACGGATCGTTCTCGCGGGCGTAGTCGTTCAGCGCGATCGCGCCCTTGTCCGTCGCATAGTCATAGGCTTTCAGCCAGTTCTCGCGGACGACGACAGGATCGATGGAAATCGAGCGCACATTCCGAATGAAGGCCGCGAGCATATGCGCGATCTGCGCGTCGGTCGGCTCATAGGCGGCGATCGCCGGCCCGACGGCGCGTGCGGCGCCCGCCATGTCGACCTCGACGACATAGGGCGTCACGATCGAGCGGGTCGACTGCCAGAGGAGTCCGCCGACTGAGGCGGCGGCGATGGCCATCGAACCGAAAGCGGCGAGGCGCCAATTGGCGGCCTGGACGCGCGCTGCGCCGATGCGCTCGTCCCAGGCGGCCTGCGCTTTCTGGTACGGCGTTTCGGGAACGGGTGTTTCGCCATAGCGAACGGAGGCGCGCTTAAACATTTCTAGTCATCCTCTTGCCGGAGTTTCGGCGCGTCGGCGGACCCGGGACGGTCGCCGGATGACAGGACATGCGCCGTCGTCATGCCGGCGTCCCGCAATCCCTGTTCGCGC
>JBMOOR010000059.1:0-1089 GCA_049324555.1 Pseudomonadota bacterium
GCCGCGGACGATGGGGGCGTCATCGTCCGCGGCGCCGTTGAAATCGCGTCAGCCGAGGGGATAGCAAGGCTTCGCGATGCGCCCCGCGCGGGCTCGGGGAGGGCGCACCCCGCGCGGGACCGAGGTTTCAACGGGCGGCCGTCTCAATTCCGCCGCAGATTTTTTTATTTTTTTCGCGACGGAATTTTCCGCTTCGCGCGTTAGAGTTCGACAGGGCGGGCGTCACAGGCGTGCATCGTCGTGCTGATGGAGAGAAATTTTTGACTCGTTTGTTGATCGCTGCGGCCGCCTCCGCCGCCGCCCTGATGTCCTTCGCTGTTGCGCAAGAGCCTCCCCCGCCGCCGGGGGGCGCTGGCGAAATCACGAAAGACGCGCCGGAGTCGCTGAAGGGCGCCGCGCCCCATCAGGATGACGCCGGACGCCTCATCGCCTTCGCCCGCGACCTTCGCGAGGAGAAGGGGTGCGCGGCGGCCTCGCCCGCCTTCCGCGTCATCGCCGGCATGGGCGAGGGCCAGGAAGCCGCGCAGCACGAGCTTGGCGAGTGCCTCCTTGAACTCAAAGGGGCAAGCGAAGTTGAGACCGCCCTCTTCCGGCAGGAGGGCGAATTCTGGCTGACGCGCGCCGCCTTCGCCGGCAACGCGCGCGCGCAGCGAAAGCTCGTCCTTGAAATGGCCTCGCCCGCGAGCGCGCTCCACAACCCGAAAGGCGCTCTGATGTGGGCGCTCATCTATGGGAAGAATCCGACCGCCGATCTCTACGGCTACGCGCCGCTTCCCGCGACCCTCGTTCCGGGGCTCAAGTCCTCGCTGAACGAAGCCGATATCGCGGAAGCGGAAAATTTCGCTAAAGACTTCGCGCCGATCATGCTTGCAAAATTCGAAGGACCGAAGCGCGACGCAAAGCGAAGCGCATTCGGCGAACGTCCCGACCGCCCGCAAGGCGGCGGTCGCAGGCGAAGACCGGGTTGAAGAAAGAAAAAGCCGCCCCGCGGACGGGGCGGCTTTCCGGCTAGTTTCCTCCCAGAAACTCGCCTTGGGCCTTGCGAGGCGGCCCGTCTGACGCGGGCGTTTCTCGCGCGGGGCAGTCTAT
>JBMOOR010000059.1:1099-27812 GCA_049324555.1 Pseudomonadota bacterium
GCCTTGAACTGATGGGACTCCGTTGATTCGTTCATCGCCGTCGTCGAGGACTGGCCGCCAGAGAGCGTCGTTGCGACGAGATCGAAATAGCCCGTGCCGACTTCGCGCTGGTGGCGCGTCGCTTCATAGCCGATCTTCTCCGCGGCGAATTCCGCCTGCTGAAGTTCGGAATAGGCCGCCATCCCGCGATCCTTGTAGCCGTGCGCGAGCGAATACATGCCGTAGTTCAATGCGTGGAAGCCGGCGAGCGTCACGAACTGGAACTTGTAGCCCATCGCGCCGATCTCGCGCTGGAACTTCGCGATCGTCTCCTTGTCGAGATTGGCCTCCCAGTTGAAGGACGGCGAGCAATTGTAGGCCATCAGCTTGCCGGGGTGCGCCTTCTGGACCGCCTCGGCGAAGCGTTT
This sequence comes from Pseudomonadota bacterium, assembly GCA_049324555.1. Lineage (GTDB taxonomy): Bacteria > Pseudomonadota > Alphaproteobacteria > Caulobacterales > Parvularculaceae > Amphiplicatus. The sequence continues at coordinate 1,507 of JBMOOR010000059.1, forward strand.
CGCGTCATCGAGGTCCGGGTGCGACGTTTCCCACCAGAGAAGATCCGCATACGGCGCATAGGAGAGCCCGCGCGCGATGCAATGATCGACGCCCGTCCCCTCTTTCAGGCGATAAAACCCTTCCGGCGTCCTTCCCTGATCGAAATCGATGAAGGGGTGGTCGCGTTCATCGACATCCGACGTGATGAGTTTCGCCGATTCCGCGTCGGTGCGCGCAACGACGAGCGTCGGAACGCCGCAGACATCGGCGGCGAGCCGCGCCGCGTTCAAATTGCGCTCATGCGATTTCGTCGGAATGAGAACCTTGCCGCCGAGATGCCCGCACTTTTTTTCCGACGCGAGCTGGTCCTCGAAGTGAACGGCCGCGGCGCCCGCTTCGATATAGGCCTTCATGATCTCAAAGCAGTTCAAAGGCCCGCCGAAGCCGGCTTCCGCGTCAGCGACGATCGGAAGGAAATAATCCCGCTTCACCTTGCCTTCGGAAAATTCGATCTGGTCGGCGCGGCGGAGCGCATTGTTGATGCGCCTGGCGAGTTCGGGCCCGGCATTCGCCGGATAGAGCGACTGGTCGGGATAAACCTGGCCCGCCGTGTTGGCGTCGCCTGCAACCTGCCAGCCTGAGAGGTAAATCGCTTTCAAACCCGCCTTCGCCATTTGCACGGCCTGATTGCCGGAGAGCGCGCCAAGGGCGTTGACGTAGGGCTCGGTCTTCAAGAGTTCCCACAAACGGTTCGCGCCGCGCTCGGCGAGCGAATAGGCGATGTCGATCGAGCCGCGCAGGCGCTCGGCTTCCGCCGCGGAATAATTCCGCCTGATGCCGTTGAACCGCCCTTTGGGCGCGGACGGGATGAGATCGTCAAAGCTCGTCATTAAATGCCCTCCTCGAACGCGGCCGGGAATGACCGTCCACAGAACGCTGCGCCCCGCATTAGCGCGGGGATGGTGCAACAGACCATTTTTGCGCCTGCGAAGCGAGCAATGACGCGTCGCATTGTAATCTCAGATACTAATTTTTTTGTATTTTTGTGGCTTTTGTCATTTTCTGCGATTATCCGTCATGATGGCTATGCTCGTTTGGTTCCCGGAATGGTTAAAAAACGTAAGCTTTTTCTCGGTCCGCAGATCAGGCGGCTGCGACGCGACCAAGGCCTCACCCAAGCTGAGATGGCGGCCGAACTGGAGATTTCCTCGTCTTACGTAAACCTCATCGAGCGCAACCAGCGGCCCGTCTCCGCTGATCTCCTCGTGCGCCTTGCCAGCATCTATGGCTTTGACCTTACGCGGATGGGCGGCGGAGAGACGGATGAGCTTTTCGCCACCCTCGCCGCCGCCTTCGCCGATCCGGTCTTTCAGGACGCCGGCGTCACACGGGAAGACGCCTTCGAACTCGCCGCCGGCAATCCTGTCCTCGGGGCGGCGGTTATCTCTCTCTTCCGCGCCTGGCGCGCCGCCGAGGAGGAGATCACCGAAGCGCGGATCGCCGGCAATCGCGGCTCTGAGGATCCGGTCGAGGAGGCGCGCACCTTCCTTCACGCGAACCGGAACCATTTCCCCGAGATCGACGAAGCGGGCGAGAGGATCGCCGCCGAAAAGGGAGCTGGCGCCCTCATCGATGCGCTTGGCCAGCGGTTTCAGCGCGAGCATCGCCTGCGCGTGCGCATCCTTCCCGCAGACGTCATGGCGGGCGCATGGCGGCGGCTCAATCGCCATTCGGGCGACATCGCAATCTCGGAAGCGCTCGATCAGGCGAGCCGCACCTTCAACCTCGCTCTCCAGCTCGCCCTTATCGAGCAGAGCGCTGCACTCGATCGCATCGTCAACGCCGCGAAATTTGAAACGGATGCGGGGCGTCGCCTCGCGCGCGCCGCGCTCGCCAATTACGCGGCGGCGGCGATGATGCTGCCCTATGGGCCGTTTCTCGCGGCGGCGGAGGAACTTTCCTACGACATCGAGGCTCTCGCGCGCCGCTTCGGCGCGAGCTTCGAGCAAGTCGCGCATCGCCTGACGACGCTTCGCCGGCCGGGCGCGGAAGGGGTTCCATTTTTCTTCCTGCGCGTTGACGCCGCCGGCAATGTCTCGAAGCGGTTTTCGGGCGACATCTTCCCCTTCGCGCGTTACGGCGGGTCATGCCCCCTGTGGACCGTACACGAAGCATTCAGGACGCCCCGCCGCATCATCACGCAGATCATTCAGCTCTCTGACCAGAGCCGCTATTTCTCGATCGCGCGGACCGTGACGTCGGGCGCGGGCGGCTATGCGGCGCCCCATATCGAGCGCGTTGTCGTCGTCGGCTGCGCGCTCGAAGACGCGCGCCGCCTCGTCTATGCGCAGGGGATCAACCTCGAAACCGCGCCGATGACGCCGGTCGGCGTCACCTGCCGCCTCTGCGAGCGGCCCGACTGCGCGGCGAGGGCCCATCCCCCGCTCCGCCGGCGCCTCATCGTCGATGAACACCGGCGTCTCGCGGCGCCGTTCAGCTTCGCATTTGACTAAATATGCTAAATGAATGGCTATGACGCACTTCGGCCCCTTGCCACAAGACTCAGTTTCCAGAATGATTGAGTATGGCCTTGCGCGGTCAACCATCTCAGCCATTATTGGGCATCGGCATATATGCACCGGCCGAGGCCTCTAGGCTTATAGGCGTTCCCGTTCCGCGGATTCGCCGGTGGCTTGGCGGATATTCATATCGAGACCCGCTGGGTAAGTTGCGCGATATGCCGCCGCTTTGGCAATCGCAAATTCCTGCAAATGTTTTTGGTCTCCATTTGGGATTTAGAGATTTGATCGAAGTGAGAGTCGTGGACTCCTTGCGGAAGGCTGGGCTTGGTTTGTCAACCATTCGCAAGGCAATCGTTGCCGCAAGAGATCTCACGAACGATTTGCACCCATTCTCAACATCGCAGTTTCAAACCGATGGACGCTCAGTTTTTCTCGAGATTCGGTCGGATGCTGAGGAACCAGAATTAGTGGACGTGCTCACTAGGCAGCGCGGGTTTCATCGGTTTATCGCTCCAAGCTTCAAGAACCTTGAGTATGATGGTGCGGGCGCCGCTGTTCGCTGGTGGCCTCTCACTCAGAAAAAGCGGATCGTTGTCGACCCGACACGCTCGTTTGGAAAACCGATAGATTTTGATTCGGGGGTGCCCACTTCCGCTTTAGCCGACGCAGTGTCTGCGGAGGGGTCAGAGACAGCAGCCGCGGCGGTGTTTGGAGTAAGCGTCCGATCAGTGCGCAACGCGCTGCATTTCGAGCAAAAACTGGCCGCGTGAAAGCGTTCTTCGACAACGATATTTCACCAAATATCGCGAGAGCGATTTGCCAGGTTGTCTTGCCTTACGGCCATTTGGCGACACCACTCAGGGACAAATTCGACCCCAAAACAGCCGATTTGGACTGGATACGAGCACTTGAAGCTGAAGGTGGGTGGGTGGTCATCTCCGCCGATCGGCGAATTACGAGGAACAAGGCAGAGCGCGCAGCTTGGCGAAGCACCTCGCTTATCGGCTTTTTTTTGGCTAGTGGCTGGAAGAAGTTGCCGATAATTGAGCAAACCGCGCGGCTGCTCCTTTGGTGGGACAAACTCGATGCGCAATCCAAGTTGGTGCGCGGCGGATCAGTCTTCGAAATACCAATTCGTCCCAGTTCCAAGATTCGCCCCCTTCCACTTTGAGCGCGAACGCGTCCCGTCATATGCCTGCTCCAAACAACGCCGCGCCGCCCCTTTCTGTCTTCATCCGGACGCGGAACGAATCGCGGATGATCGCGCGCGTCGTCAAGGCGGCGCTTCAGGCCGCGGATGAAGTCGTCGTCGTCGATTCAGGATCCGATGACGACACGGTTGCGCTCGCAGAAGCTGCGGGCGCGCGCGTCGTCCGTCAGGATTGGCTCGGCGGCGGCAGGCAGAAGCGCTTTGCAGAAGACCAATGCCGCCATGACTGGCTCCTCGATCTTGACGCCGACGAGGCGCTGACGCCGGCGCTCGCCGCCGAGATCCGCACGCTCTTTGCGGCGGGCGAGCCGACATTCAGCGTCTACCGGACGCCGGTCGCTATCGCGCCGCCGATTGGAAAGCCCTGGATCGGATTTGGCGGCGTCATCCGCCACAAACTCTATGACCGGCGCGTCTTGCGCGCACCCGATCACGAGGCCTGGGATCAATTCGACATTCCGGAGGGCGTGAAAGCCGGCGCGCTCAAAGCGCCGATCCTTCACTACGCTTTCAGCGATGCGGCGCATCTCATCGACAAGCTCAACCGCAATTCATCGACGCGCGCACGCGCCCTCGAGCCGAAGCCGGCGCCGCTCCTCATCCTGCGCATCTTTTTCGGCCTGCCGTTTTATGTCGCCAAGCGCTATCTCCTCGACGGGCTTATTCGCGGCGGCGTTTACGGTTTCGCGTTCTCGGTGATGTCGGGGTTCGGTCGCTGGATGCGCGACGTCAAGATGTATGAAAGACGGATGCGGGAGCGCAAGAAGTGAGCGAGCCTTTCGGCGCGTTTCGCCCCTCCGCGTTTCAGGAGCGCGTGCGTGCGCTCGCTCGGCGGTTGCCGAAAAACTATTTCGGCCGCAAGGCCGCTTCTGTGCTGCTCGGGCCCGCGGGCGGGCGCGCGCCGCGCGCCTATGACGTTGAAGTTTTCGCCTCGCAGAAAGCCCGCCTCCACCCTTACGACAATATCTGCGAAAAGCGCGTCTATCTGACGCCGCAGCTCTGGGACGGCGCGGAGCGCGCCTTTCTCGGCGATCTCATATCGACCTTCGGCGGTCGGACTTTCAACTTTGTCGATGTCGGCGCCAATGCCGGGCTCTATACGCTCTTTGCGCGATCCGAGGCGCTGCGGACCGGCGCAAGGCTGAAGGCCGCGTGCATCGAGGCCGATCCGGAAATGGCCGCGCGCCTTCGCTTCAACATCGAGGCGTCCGCCGCTGCGGCGGGAATCGCGGTCTTCAACTGCGCCGCGTCCGATGCGGAAACGACGCTCCGATTTTCGGTCGACCGCAAAAGCCGGGGATTGAGCCGCATCGCCGGGAACGGCGCGTGCGAGGTTCGAGCGCGCCCGCTTGCGCCGATCCTCCAGGAAGCGGGATTTCAGCGCGTCGATGCGATGAAGATCGATATCGAGGGGCATGAGCATCAGACGCTCAGCGCGTTTTTCCGCGATGCGCCGGCCGCCCTCCGCCCGACGGTCCTAATTCTTGAAACATCGCACGACCGCGAAGGGGAGTCAGCGGAAGCGCTCGTCCGGCGGACCGGTTACCGACTGCGGCTGAATACGGCGCGCAACGCCGTTTTCGTTCGCAACGATCAAACCCCCGCGTAATAATCTTTTACAAACAGCTTCTTCGCGATGCCGAAGCGCTTTCGCTCTCCTTCCTCGCCGGCCGGACGGCTCGCCAGCTCGATCGGCCGGAACGCTTCCTCGTTATATTCGTAAGGAACGCAATCAAGGATCGAACGGATGCAGTTCAGGCGCGCTTTTTCCTTGTCGTCGCCGTCGATCGCGCGCCATGGCGCATACTCCGTATGCGTCATTTTAAACATCTTGTCGCGATATTCGGAAAATTCGGTCCAGCGCCGGCGCGCCTCAAGATCGACCGGCGAGAGTTTCCAGCGCTTGCGCGGGTCGCTGGCGCGGTCCTGAAAGCGCCTTTCCTGCTCCTCGGCGCCGACGTCGATCCAGTATTTGACAAGAACGACGCCGGAATTGACGAGCATCTTTTCAAACAGCGGGACCTCGCGCATGAAGGCCTCGTGCTGTTCCGCCGTGCAAAACCCCATCACAGGTTCGACGACGGCGCGATTGTACCAGGAGCGGTCGAAGAGAACGATTTCTCCCGCCGCCGGCAGGTGTGCGACATAACGCTGGAAATACCACTCCGTGCGTTCGCGGTCGGAGGGCTTGGGCAAAGCGACGACGCGCCAAACGCGCGGATTCATCCGGTTAAGGATCGTCTTGATGACGCCGCCTTTTCCGGCCGCGTCGCGGCCCTCAAAAACGATGGCGATCTTCAGCCCTTTGCGCGAAACGGTTTCCTGAAGCTTTGCGAGTTCGAATTCGACATCGTCGATGCGTTGCTCGAACTCCTGCTCGTTCATTGCTTCGCCTCGCGTCCTTCGGCGTCGAAATAATAATCGCGCCGGCAGAATTCGCAGCTGACCTTGATGAGGCCTTCCTCGGCGAGGTCCGCGAGATCTTCCGCCCCATAGCGAGAAAGGACGGCTTCGATCTTTCCTGAATTGCAGGAGCAGGCGGCGCGCACGGCCTGCTCGGAAAAGACGCGCACGCCGTCTTCATGATAGAGCCGGTAGAGGAGTTCTTCCGGCGCGAGCGCCGGATCGATGAGTTCGTCCGCTTGCGTTGTATATAACAGCGCTGCGGCGCGGTCCCACGCTTCCTGGTCTTCCGCCGATTTCAGCGCCGCCTCGCCGCGTTCGCGCGCCCCGCCCTCGCCCGGCATGAACTGGACGATGACGCCGCCGGCGCGCCAGACCGCAGCTTCCCCGGGCCGCACGACCTTTCCGACGGCGAGGCGAACCGCTGTCGGAATTTGCTCCGACTGGTCGAAATAAGCGACGGCCGCCTCTTCCAGCGTCTTTCCTTCAATCGGCGTCACGCCCTGATACCGGTCCATGTCCGGGCCTTGATCGATCGTGAGGGCGAGGTGGCCCTTGCCCATCAGCGAGGCGAGACCGCGCGTTTGCGCTTCGCCGGCGATCGATGCGGTCGCGCGCATCGAACCGTCGGAAACATAATCGGCGACAAGAAGCTTGATGTCGCCGTCGCCGTGCGCCTGAAAGATCAGCTTGCCGTCGAATTTGAGCGAGGCGCCCATCAACGCCGTTAGCGCCGCCGCCTCTCCAAGAAGCTCCGAGGCCGCATCTGAAAATCTGTGGGCGGCGAGGATTTCATCGATCGACGCGCCGAGGCGCACGATCCGCCCGCGGACGGCGCCGTCGCCGACCTGAAAGGGGATGATGACGTCGTCGCGTTCCCGCATCGCTCCTAGCTCTTCAATTTGTAGCCGCTCTTAAGGAGCGCATAGCACCAGGCGCCGAGCGCGATATTGATCAGAAGCGTTGTGAGGACGCCGACAACGAGCGGGGCTTCCGCATGGCCGATGAAGCCGTATCGAAATCCGTCGATGAGGTAGAAAACGGGATTGAACCGGCTGATCGTCAGGAACGGCTCGGGCAGATTGTTGATCGCGTAAAACGTTCCGGAAAGAAAAGTGAGCGGCGTAATGACGAAATTGGTGAAGGCGGCGAGCTGATCGAATTTGTCCGCCCAGACGCCGCCGATGACGCCGAGCATGCCGAACATCAGCGCAGCCGCCGTCGAGAAATAGGCGACGGCCCAAAGATCGCTGACATGCATCGGCGTTGAAGACATCGCCATGAAGACGGCGCTGGTCGCGGCGGTGACGACCGCGACAAGAAGGCCGCGGCTCGCCGCGCCGACGACGAAGGCGAAGGTCAGTTCGGATGCGGACAATGGCGGCATCAAGATGTCGACGATCGAGCCTTGCACCTTGCCGATGATGATCGAGGACGAGGAATTCGCAAAAGCGTTGGTCAGGATCGCCATCATGATGAGGCCGGGCGCGAGAAACTCGACATAGGGGACGCCGCCGATCGCAGCGCGCCCGGAACCGACGGCCTGAATGAAGACGATCAGAAACAGGATCGTCGAGATCAGCGGCGCGAAAATCGTCTGAAACGAGACCTTCAAATAGCGCCGGACTTCCTTCGCAATCAGCGTCTTGAGGCCGAGCCAGTTGACGGCGCCGAAGCGCCGCTCGCCAAAGCCATGCGCCGCCGCCGGCGGGATCTTGGTCAACGCGTCGATTGTCAGTTGTTCGCTGGTCATGAAGCCGATGTCGCGCGCGCTCCGGCGCCGGTCAAGGAGGGCCGCGGAAAATCGGCCTGTGGAAGCCGCTAGATGTTGTGTGCAAAATTCGATCGAGGCGCCATGTTGTATTTTTTGGGCGCTGAGCTACTATATTTTGAGTGCGTTAGACGGCGATTTCCAGACGCTACAAGATATTGTGATCAGCACGAGGGCCACCGCCGGGCGTTCTCCGGCCGCTGAACGGCCCTTCGGAGGGAAGCAAGGAGCAGTCCTATGGCGTGGAATGACGAGCGGGTCGAGCTGTTGAAGAGGTTCTGGTCGGAGGGCCTTTCGGCGAGCCAGATCGCGTCGAAAATGGGCGGGGTCACCCGCAATGCGGTCATCGGCAAGGTCCATCGCCTCGGTCTTTCGGGCCGGGCGACGCCCGCCAAGCCGCAGCGCGGCTGCGATCCCGAGTGCCGGATCGAAGAGGATCAGACGCCTGTCGTTCATGCAAGAAGCGAGATCGAACGGCTGATCGTCGAGCCTGAGTTCATCGCGCCGGCGATCCTGGCGACAGGCGACATGGCGACGGTCGCAACGCTCAAGGGCAATATGTGCAAATGGCCGATCGGAGATCCCGCCAAGGACGATTTCCATTTCTGCGGCCAGTCAGCGCCGACAGGAAAGCCCTATTGCGCCTACCACGCTCAGATGGCGTTCCAGCCTGCGCAGCGCCGCCCGGATCGTCCGGTCCAGCCGGCCGCGAGAGTGATCGCCGACGCCGCCCGGCGCCGCGCCTCGAACTGACGGCTACACGGAGCGCAGCGCCCGGGCGCATCCCGGGCGCGCTTTTCCTGCAAGGCGCAGGCTGAACATCCGGCCCCGCGCACGCACTGTCGCTCTGCGTCTCAGGCGGATCAATCGGTCTACAGACGGGATCTCAAAACGCAACCTGTCAGGAAAGATCGAGCGAATAGCCCGCCGCGCGAACAGTCCGGATCGGATCGTCATGATCGTATTTCGTCAGCGCTTTTCTTAGCCGTCCGACATGGACGTCGACGGTCCTCACCTCAACGAACACGTCTGATCCCCAGACTGCGTTAAGAAGCTGCTCGCGCGAGAAGACGCGGCCCGGGTGCTGGATCAAGTGATCGAGAAGGCGGAATTCGGTCGGACCGAGATGAATTTCCTGATCGCCGCGCCAGACGCGGTGGCCCGTGCGGTCGACCCGCAAGTCGCCGTAGGCGACGACATCTTCGACAAGGGCTGGGCGGATGCGCCGCAGCACCGCCTTGACGCGCGCGATCAGTTCCGCGGTTGAAAACGGCTTGGTCAGATAATCGTCGGCGCCGGTGTCGAGGCCGCGAATGCGGTCGGCCTCTTCCGAACGCGCCGTCAGCATGATGATCGGCAGATTGCGCGTTTCCGGATTCTGACGAATGCGCCGGCAAACCTCGATCCCGGATATTTTCGGCAGCATCCAGTCGAGAATGACGATGTCGGGATGGAATTCCTGAAGCTTTAAGAGCGCGTCCTCGCCGTCGATCGCGGTGCGCGTGTCGAAGTCTTCCCTGGTGAGATTGTAATCGAGGAGCGTCGAAATCGACTCTTCGTCTTCGACGATCAGGACTTTGGTTTTCGCCATCGTTCCGGTCCTTGCCTGTTCAGCGCCGCATCAGGGCCGCGCCTGCGGGCCGCTGACCGCCGCAGTCTCATCGCCCTTAGGCCGACTTTCCGCAAACGGCGTTCCTGTTTCCACAAAATGGATCGCTTCGGCGATATTCGTCGCGTGATCGCCGATCCGCTCGAAATTCTTCGCGATGAACAGGAGATGCGAGCAGGCGAACACCCTGTCCGGATGGGTCGACATCGACTGCATGAGGTCGCGATAGAGCGAGTTGTAGAGCTCATCGAGATCGCTGTCGCCGCCCCAGATCGCCTCCGCGGCGGCAAGATTCAGCGACTGGAAAGCGCTCAGAATGTCCGACAGCTGACGCAGGCTCGCGCGGCCCATCCGGACGACGCCGGCGATCGAGGATTGCGCCGCTTGCTCGCGGCTGACGACGAGCGTCCGCTTGGCCACATTCTTTGCGAGGTCGCCGACCCGTTCAAGTTCGCCGGCGAGCTTCAGATAGACGACGGCCTGGCGAAGCTGCCGATCCGTCAGATTGCCCGCCTTGAGGACGGCGAACACGCGCTCGTCAACGAGGCGATTGAGGGCGTCGACCTTGGCGTCGGTTTTCACGATGCGCTCAGCGGCGGCGACATCACGCCGTTCAAAGGCGGAAATCGCCTCGCTGAGCTGGGTCTCGACGAGAGCCGCGATCTGCGCGAAATCGACCTCAAGAGTGCGCAGACTGACTGGCGCGGCGGCCGCGGCGGGAATCGCCATGTGCTGATCTCTTTGTTCTTGGGCTCCAACGGGGTTCAATCCCTGAAATGTGTGACAGATTCTTGTCGCCGACGGAAATAGTTACGCATTTCGTGCGCCGGGGCGCGCAAAGGCTGCACAGGAGGAACCGGGGACGTTCAGGAAGCGGCCGCGTGCGAGGCGGGCAGATAACAGGTGAACGCCGTGCCGCCGGCGAGCCGGCTTTCGACCTGCAGCCCGCCCTTATGGCGATTGACTATGTGCTTGACGATAGCGAGGCCAAGGCCGGTGCCGCCTGTCTTTTTGCTGCGTTCGACATTGACCCGGTAGAAGCGCTCGGTGAGGCGCGGCAGGTCGGCGCGCTCGATGCCGGGGCCAAAATCGCGCACCTGAACATAGGCGAGATCCTCAAGCCGGCAACCGAGCCGCCCGGAGAGCTGCGCGGCGGTGTCGCCCGTCCGATGCGCGACGTCGCCGTCCTGGGTCAGGGAGGGGGCGGCGCCCCGCCCCGTCTTCACTTTGATCATCGCCGGCTCGCCGCCGTATTTCGTGGCGTTGTCGACGAGATTCTGGATCGCCTGGAAAAGCTCGTCGCGGTCGCCGGCGACCATGATCGGCCCGTCCGCGAGATTTTCGAAATCGACGATCGCCGACGACTGTTCCAGCATCGGCCTCAAGCTCTCGATGACATCCTCCGCGATCGCGGCAAGGTCGGTTTCCGCTCGCGGCGGCACGTGTTCGTGGAGCTCGATGCGCGACAGCGACATGAGGTCTGCAACGAGACGCTGCATGCGTTCGGCCTGCGCCTGCATGATGGTCAGGAATTTCTCGCGCGCTTCGGGATCCTCTTTCGCATGGCCGCGCAGCGTCTCGATGAACCCGAGGAGCGAGGCGAGCGGCGTTCTGAGTTCGTGGCTTGCAGAAGCGACGAAGTCGGCGCGCATCTGCTCGACGCGCCTTTCGCTTGTCAGATCGCGGACATAGACAAGGACGCGCTCGCGCGGCGTCTCCTCGTCGAGCGGCGCGACGAACGCGCGGCAGTGGCGCTCGACAGAACCGGTCGTCGAAAAGTCGACGGCGTGGCCGACCTCGCCATGCTGGACCGCCTCAATCGCCTCAAACACGTTCGGCGCCCGGAGCGCCGCTGCAAAATGCCGGCCCTCCAGCCCTTTCGAGTTCAGGAATTCCTCGGCGGCGGGATTGGCGTGCTCGATGACGCCGGCGGCGTCGATAATGAAAAGAGGCTCCGGCAGCGCCTGCGCGACGCCGCGGGCCAGGCGAAGCGAGGCGAGCTCGGCCTGCTGCGCGCTGATCTGGCTCGCGATGACGCGTTCGACCGGCAGCGCCCATTCGCGCCCCGAAGAGAAACGATAGCGAACGCCGAGCGAGGCGAGAAACACAATCCATGCGAGTATCGGCATCCAGATGTGGCGCGGCAAGCCGAACAAGTGCGCGTCGCTCGGCCCGAAAGCGATAATGATAAGTCCGATGCCCGCCGTGATCGCCGACGACCACAGGAAGTCGCGCGCGCGGACGCGAGCGGCCGTTCGTCGGATCAGGGCGGCGAGATCTTCCTGCATCGCGGTCACTTAACGCGCCCGCTCGTTCTTGATCCAGCGATCGATCTTCGCCTCGACGAGAGACAGCGGCAGCGCGCCGTCTTCAAGGACAGCGTCATGGAAACGCCTCAGATCAAAGCGCGATCCGAGCTCCTTCGCCGCGCGCCGACGCAATTCGAGGAATTTGAGCTGACCGATCTTGTAAGCGAGCGCCTGGCCCGGCCAGGCGATATAGCGATCGACTTCCGCTTCGATATTGTGCTCGGAGAGCGCGGTATTCTCCTTCATGAAGTCGATCGCCTGCCGGCGCGACCAGCCTTTGGCGTGCATTCCGGTGTCGACGACAAGCCGGCAGGCTCTCCACATTTCGTAAGAGAGACGGCCGAAATTCGCATACGGATCGCTATAAAAGCCGACATCGAGGCCGAGGCTTTCGGCGTAAAGACCCCAGCCTTCGACGAAGGCGGTGAGGCCGCCGAATTTGCGGAAATTCGGGAGGTCCAGTTCCTGCGCGAGCGCGATCTGGAAATGATGACCGGGCACCGCTTCGTGCAGTGTCAGCGCCTCGATTTCATAGAGCGGGCGCGTTTCGAGCCTTGACGTATTGACGCGATAAACGCCGGCTTTCGATCCATCGCCCGCGGGCCGCTCATAGTAAGCGGTCGTCGTTCCTTCCGCGATGTCGGCCGGAATTTCCTTCAGCGTATAGGGCATGCGCGGCAGGCGCGTGAACAATTTTGGCAATTCGCCGTCGATCCTTTTTGCGACAAGCGAATTTTTCTCCATCAGCTCTTCGGGGGTCTTTGCATAAAAGCGCGGGTCGGTCCTCAAGAACTCCTGAAACGCCTTGAAGTCGCCATCGAATTTCACGGACTTGATGGTCGCATCCATCTCCTTGCGGATGCGCGCGACTTCCTTGAGGCCGAGCGCGTGGATCTCATCGGGCGCCATGTCCGTCGTCGTGAAGCGGCGCGCGCGGAAGGCGTAATAGGCCGCGCCGTCCGGAAGCGATGAAGCCCCGATCGTCGTCCGGCAGGCGGGCTTGTAGGTCGTTTCGTAGAAGTCCGCGAATTTCGCGATCGCCGGAACGGCCCTCTTTGTCACCGCGGATTCAGCGGACGCCTTGAGCTTTTTCCAGTCGCGGTCGGAGATCGCCGCCGGTTTCGATCTGAAAGGCTTCATCAGCGCGCTGTCCGCGGCTTTGTCGACGACATGAAATCTGATCGTCTGCTCATAGCCGGTCATCGCCTCGCAAGGCTGCGTCCAGCCGGCTTCAACGCCCGCCACGAGCCGCGCGATCGTCGCGTCGATGTAGGAGGGAACGACGGCGAGCCGCGTCACATAGCTTTCGTAATCCGCCTTCGTGAAGAACGGCAGATCGTCGGCAAGTCCCGCTATGAAAGTGTGCGGGCCCGCCCGATTGGTGATCGCCAGATATTTGCCGCCGAACTTCGCGGCCTCAACGTCATTGCGGAGATCGAGGGCGAGAAGGTCGTAGTTCAGTCTCTCGCCCTCGGAGAGCACCCCCCGGTCGAGCGCATCGAGGCGGCGCAGGAATTGCGCCTCAGCGGCGACGCCCGCCTCATACGCTGCGAGCGAGGGATCATCGAGCCGGTCGTCAAAGTCGCGGACGCCGAGCGTCGTTGCGAGGGTCGGATTCTCTTCGAGCGTCCACGCCCAATGATCGCTAATGATCGCGTCGAGGCTGTCGCTCTCGGCCGCCGACGCCGATCCGAGGACGAGGACGGCGAACGCCGCCGCTGCTGACAGTTTCATCCGGTTTCCTCCGCTTCTTTCTAACGCGCAGCCCGTTCGCCCCAAAGGTCGTATTCGTCGGAGCCTGTAATCCTTATACGGACCATGTCGCCGATCTTGAGCGCCGTTTCTCTTTCGAGAATGACGGCGCCGTCGATTTCGGGCGCATCGGCGTAGGACCTCCCGACGGCGCCCTCCTCATCGACTTCGTCAACGAGAACGTCGAGATCGCGCCCGATCCAGCTTTGCAGAATCTCCGCCGAGATTTCCTGCTGCGTCGCCATGAAGCGATGGAACCTCTCTTCCTTGACGTCCTCCGGAACGGCGCCCGGAAGGTCGTTCGCGGCGGCGCCCTTGACGGGCTCGAACTTGAAACAGCCGACGCGATTGAGGCGCGCTTCCCTGAGCCAGTCGAGAAGAAGTGCGAAATCTTCCTCCGTCTCGCCCGGAAATCCGACAATGAAAGTCGACCGGAGCGCGAGGTCCGGCGCAATCGTCCGCCAGCGTCGGATCTGGTCGAGCGTTTTTTCCTGATGGGCCGGACGGCGCATCGCCTTCAGCACCTTCGGGCTCGCATGCTGGAAGGGAATGTCGAGATAGGGAAGGACGCGCCCCTCCGCCATCAGCGGGATAACGTCATCGACATGCGGGTAGGGATAGACATAGTGGAGCCGCGTCCAGACGCCGAGCGAACCAAGCCCCTCCGCAAGATCCTTGAACCGCGTATCATAACTTTCGCCGCGCCACTGATACGGCGCGTATTTGAGGTCAAGTCCGTAGGCGGACGTATCCTGCGAGATGACGAGGAGTTCCTTCACCCCCGCCTCGACAAGCTTTTCGGCTTCCTTGAGGACCGCGTCGATGCGCCGGCTCTTCAGCTTCCCGCGCATCGAGGGGATGATGCAGAAGGAGCACGAATTGTTGCAGCCCTCGGAAATCTTCAAGTAAGCGTAATGGCGCGGCGTCAGGCGGACGCCCTGCGGGGGAACGAGATCGAACAGCGGATCGTGCGGCGCGGGCGCGGCCTCATGAACCGCTTCCATCACCGCCTCATATTGATGGGGGCCGGTGACGGAGAGAACTTTCGGATGCGCCTTGCGGATGACGTCTTCTTCAGCGCCAAGGCAGCCGGTGACGATGACGCGCCCGTTTTCGGAGATCGCCTCGCCGATGGCGTCAAGGGATTCAGCGCGGGCTGAATCAAGGAAACCGCACGTGTTGACGAGAACGGCGTCGGCGCCCTGATAGTCGGGCGCGATTTCATATCCTTCGGCCCGGAGGCGCGTGATGATGCGCTCGGAATCAACGAGCGCCTTCGGGCAGCCGAGGCTGACGATCCCGATTTTAGGGGCCGTCTTCGGGGATTTTGGTGCGGTGCGGGCCATCCGCGCGCCCTGTAGCGCAGATGACAGTCCGATGAAAGCTCAGGCGCTCTTGCGCACCGCGACGAGCGCAAAAGCAAGGCCCCCGGCGGCCCCCGCGAGACATTGCAGCGCAAAACCAAGGCTCGTCCGGGCGCCGGCGATCGGCGTGATGCCGTCGAGTTTGAGGAGGATCGGCATCAGGACGAGCGCGGTCGCGATCGCCGCCGCGCCGGCGAGCGGATAGGCGATCGGCGCCAGGGGCTTCAAGACGCGCCGAAGGGCGGCGGCGACCAGAAAGCCGAGGAAAAGGCCGATCGCGATGACGATCCCGTATTGCGGGGCAAGGCCCGAAAGATCGCCCGCGCTCATGGAGAGCCGCTGCTTCAGCGTCACGGCGGCGCCGGAATTCTCAAGGCCCTCGACGATCATTTGGGTGTGAGCAAAGGACGCAAGCATCGTCGCGACGATCACGGCGAGAGCATATCCAAACGCAATCCGAACGACTGTCACGATGAAGCCCCTCTTTGCCGCGCCTCGATTTCAAAGGATACTACTCCCTGCGCCGGAGAAGGCCAACCGCCGGCTCATCAGGGAGCTTCCATGAAACAGACGGTCCGCGTTTCCCTCTTCGCGCTGACGAGCCTCCTCGCCGCCTGCAGCGGCCCGGAGAGCGAGGCGCGCAAATCGCAAACGACCCCGATCGCGGAGGCGCCCGAAGGCGCGACCGCGCTCAAGATCGAAACGCTCGCCGCCGGTCTCGTCAATCCGTGGAGCCTCGCGTTCCTGCCCGACGGATCGATCCTCGTGACGGAGCGTGACGGCAAGCTGCGCATCATTCGAGACGGCAAGCTCGTCGAAACGCCGATCGCCGGCGTTCCGGCGCCTTACGTGAAAAGTCAGGGCGGTCTTTTCGACGTGCTTCTCCATCCCGATTTCGCCGCCAATCGGACGATTTTTCTCTCCTATGCGGCGGGGACGCCAGAGTCGAACGCGACGCGCGTCATCTCCGCAGCCTTCGACGGCGCGACGCTTTCCGATATCAAGACGATCTTCGAGACGAAGACGAAGAAGGATACGCCCGTTCATTATGGCGGCCGCCTTGCGCTCTTGCCCGATCGCACGCTTCTGATCACGGTGGGCGACGGCTTCGAGTTCCGTGAGCAGGCGCAAGATATTTCGAGCGGCCTCGGCAAGACCGTTCGCGTCAATCTCGACGGCTCGATTCCGGCGGACAATCCCTTCGCCTCAAGGGAAGGCGCGCTTCCCGAAATCTGGACCTACGGCCACCGCAACGAGCAGGGCCTTGCAATCGATGCTGCGACAGGAACCGTTTGGGCGACGGAGCATGGACCGATGGGCGGGGACGAGCTCAACATCCTTGAGGGGGGCGCAAATTACGGCTGGCCGATCGCGACTTACGGGCTCGATTATTCCGGCGCGCAGATCACTCCGTTCACGGAGTATGAAGGAACGCGCCAGCCGGTGAAGTTCTGGCGCCCGTCAATCGGCCCGTCGGGCCTTGCGATCTACGAGGGCGAACTCTTCGCCGGATGGAAGGGCGATCTTCTTGTCGGCGCGCTTGCGAGGACCGCTCTTCACCGGATCGACATGGAAAACGGCGCCGTCATCGGAGAAGAGCGCTATCTCGTCGGCGAGCGTGTCCGCGATGTGCGCATCGGGCCCGACGGCGCGATTTACGTCACGACCGAAGACCACGACGGCGCGCCGACGGGAAAAGTGCTTCGGCTGACGCCGGCGCCATAGGGCGGCGCGCAATCCGCGGTCACGCCTTGCGCCGACGGCGGCCCGTCCACCACAGGCGCAGGACGCCGAGCACGATGAGGCCCAGGATGAAGAAGGGCCAGGCCCGCGCGACGAAATTCACCGTTTCAGCGAGCGAGAGCATCGACGTGCGGCCGAAGGCCTTGAGCGCCTCCGTCAGCGGCTTGAACATGCTGTAGGAGGTTTCGGGATCCGACGAATACGAGATCGAGAGCGCCGACATCGCAACGCGCGCCTTCGCCGCTTCGAGCGAGGCCGTCATCGAATCGATTTCGCCCTGCACCTCGCTGAGCGCGCGTTCCGCGGCGAGCACGTCGCTGAGCGAGCCTTCCCGCGTTTCAAGGAGCGTCTTGATCCGCTCGCGGAGTGTTTTCTTGGCTTCAAGGCGCGCGCCGGTGTCGATGATGTATTGGGTCAAATCTTCCGTCGAAACGGTGTTAGCCGTCAGCTCTCCCCCCGCTTTCGTCGCATCCGACGCGACGGAGCCGCGGAAGGTCTCAAGCCATTTCGGTTCGGCGCGGAGGTTCAAATAGCCGGAGACCTGATCCTCGCCATAAGAGTTCACCGACGAGCCCATGACCTGGCAGATTTTGACGCCCGCATCGATACAGGCGCGTTCATGTGCGGATACGAGCGGCGCGATCGCCTCCTTCGGCGCCTCCACGCCCATCGAATAGGAGTAGGCGAGCATGACGCCGGCGTTTGCGGCGTCGCCGCCCGGACCGGGCTCGGGCGGCGCCGCAGCGGGCGATGCGGCTCGCCCGGCGGACACCGTAATTGCGTCGTCATAAGCCTCGGCTTCGGCCGCGGATTTGTAGTTCTCTTCGCGCGAACAGGCGGCGATGAGAAAAAGCGCCGAACACCCCGCAAGCGCAAACTTCATCATGTGATGCGACATTGATCCCCTCCCGCCGCAAGGCGTTGCTGACGGCGCCCAGCCTATCGGGAACCAGAACGCCGATCCAGCGCTGCGATTGAACGCCATAAACAAAAGGGCGTATGGGGACTATTTCGCCGCAAATCCCGCTCCCCCTGTTTACGGGGAAGCTGTCGCGAAGCGACTGAGGGGGCACGCTGTCCGCATGCGACACCCCGCGGAGAAAGCCCCCTCAGTCACGCTGGCGCGTGACAGCTCCCCCGCGCAGGCGGGGGAGCGGAGTTTTCATCCGTGTCAAAACTACTCAGCCGCCGGCGCTTCCGCGGCCGCTGCGGCCTTCTCGGCCTTTTCCTTGGCGCGCTCCTGCGCCTTGGCTTTCGGCTGCGCTTTCTTCGGATTGTCGCCGTGCTTCCAGTTCGCGAGGCCCTGCGCGGTCAAAAAGCGCGCGACGCGATCCGTCGGCTGCGCGCCTTTCGAGAGCCAATGCTTGACGCGCTCGACGTCGAACTGCACGCGCTTTTCGTCGGTCTTGCCCATCAAGGGATCGAAGACGCCGAGCTTTTCGATGTAGCGGCCATCGCGCGCAGCGTGTGAATCCGCGGCGACAATGTGATAATAGGGCCGCTTTTTCGTGCCGCGGCGGGCGAGGCGAAGTTTCAGAGACATGCAAGTTTTCCTTTCTTGAGTTTTTAAAACGCTACCGTTTCTTTCCAATGCCCGGCAGTCCGCCTAACCCCGGCGGCGCCGGCCCCAATCCTTTCATCGCGCGTTCGAGCGCGTCGAAATCGACTTCTTCCGTGGACGGAGCCTTGCCGGAACCGAGGGCGGATAGATCAGGAGCGGGGCCGCGTAGGCCGGGCGCCCCGCCCATCCCGGCCATTTGTGCGGCGAGTCCCTTCATGCCGCCCTTGCCGAGCTTTTTCATCATATCCGCCATCTGGCGGTGCGATTTCAGGAGCTTGTTGACGTCCTGCACCGACGTGCCAGAGCCAGACGCCACGCGAATCTTGCGTTTGGCGTTCATCAGGAGAGGTTTCCTGCGCTCTTCTTTCGTCATGGAGCTGATGATCGCTTCTTGACGCTTGATTTCCCTGTCGTCAAAGCCGCCCGCCGCGTCGAGCGCCTTCTTCATCTTTCCCATGCCGGGAAGAAGCCCGAGGATTGCGCCCATGCCGCCCATCTTGCGCATCTGGCGGAACTGATCGGCGAGGTCGTCAAGGTCGAACTCGCCCTTCGCCATTTTCTTCGCGGCTTTTGCGGCTTTCTCGGCGTCGATCTCGACCGCCGCCTTCTCGACAAGACTGACGATATCACCCATGCCGAGAATGCGGCCCGCCATCCGACGCGCGTCGAAAACGTCGATCGCGTCGAACTTCTCGCCGACGCCGATGAACTTGATCGGTTTTCCCGTCACCGCACGCATTGAAAGCGCGGCGCCCCCGCGCGCATCGCCGTCAACGCGCGTCAGGACGACGCCGGTGACCGGAAGACGCGCCTTGAAGCGGTCCGCGGTGTTGACCGCGTCCTGACCGGTCAGCGCATCGACGACGAGCAAGGTCTCGATCGGCTGCGCAATACGGTGAATGTCGGCGACTTCCGTCATCAGCTCTTCATCGATCGAGAGCCGGCCCGCGGTGTCGAGCATGACGACGTCGTAGCCGCCGAGGCGCGCGGCTTCCAAAGCGCGGCTCGCGATCTGCTGCGGCGACTGGCCTTGGACGATCGGGAGCGTTTTGACGCCCGTCTGCTCGCCGAGGACTTTCAACTGCTCCATCGCCGCTGGACGGCGCGTGTCGAGCGAAGCCATGAGGACGCGCTTCTTCTCGCGTGTCTGCAGCCGGTGCGCGATCTTCGCCGTCGTCGTCGTCTTGCCGGAACCCTGAAGGCCGACCATCAGGACCGGCGCCGGCGGCGACATGGCGAGATTAAGAGCGCCATCCTCGGCGTCGCCGCCGAGCGTATCAACGAGCGCATCGTGAACGATCTTCACGACTTGCTGGCCCGGCGTCACCGATCTGAGGACCTCCGCGCCGACCGCACGCTCACGCACCTTCGCGATGAAATCCTTGGCGACCGGCAAGGCGACGTCGGCTTCAAGGAGCGCGACGCGCACCTCGCGCAGCGCAGCGTCGACGTCTTTCTCCTCAAGGGCGCCCCGCCCCCGAAGTTTCTCGAAAATCGACCCAAGCCGTTCGCTCAGACTTTCGAACATCAGTCCTCTCAAGGGGCTGGGTTTTAGGTGTTAGGTTCTGGGGGACCCCGCATGAACCCTCAGAACCCAGAACCGAAAACCCTTAACCCAAACGCTATCGGCCGCCGAGAGGGCGTCACCCCGTCGGCGGCGGCTTCCCGGCCCCATCCCTTTTTTCTTCTCAGGGGGTCGTGCCGGCAAAGCCTGGAAGACGAACTTCCGGATTTGAGGGGCGGTCTATAGGCTGGAGGGAGGGCGATGGCAAGGGTGGGGTCTTCTACTCCTTCCCCGCGCCCATCAGCCGCTTTGCAAAATACGCGTATTCGAGCGCAATGCGATAGGCGAGCTGTTCCTGGTTCGACGTTCCGCCGTGGCCGCCTTCCATATTCTCGTAGTAGAAATAGTCGCGGCCGAGCTCCTTCATTTTCGCCGCCGCCTTGCGCGCATGGCCGGGATGGACGCGGTCGTCTTTCGTCGACGTGTAGTAGAAAACGGGCGGGTAATCGACGTCCGCTTTCATATTCTGATACGGCGACCACTTCGACATATAGGACCACTCGTCCGTATCCGGATCGCCGTATTCGGCGACCCATGACGCGCCGGCGCCGAGCTTTGTATAGCGCTGCATGTCGAAGAGCGGGACGCCGTTGACGACGGCGGCGTAAAGGTCCGGGCGCTGATTGGCGATGACGCCCATTAAGAGCCCGCCGTTCGAGCGGCCGATCGCGCCGAGCTTTTGCGGCGTTGTGACGCCCGTCCTGATGAGGTCTTCGGAAATCGCGATGAAGTCATCGAAGACTTTCTGGCGGTTCGCTTTCAATCCCGCCTGGTGCCAGCGCGGTCCGTATTCCGAACCGCCGCGAATGTTCGAAAGAACGAGGACGCCGCCGCGCGACACCCAGAGCTTCCCGGCGAGCGCGCCGTGCTGCGGACGCGAGGGATCCTCGTAATAGACGGGCAAAGTCGCCGCAAGAAATCCGCCATAGGCGTACTGCACGGTCGGCGCGTTCCCTTTCTCGAGAACATCCTCTTTCGCCATGACGTAATAGGGAATGCGCGTTCCGTCGCTTGACGTCGCGAAGCGCTGTTCGACGGCGACATCCGACGCATCATAAGCGGCCGGCGCTTCAAAAATCTTCGACGCCTTGTTCTTCTTCGTCACATAATAGAGCGACAAGGGCGAGGTGAGACTCTCAAAAGAAAGCATCGCGTCATCCGTGCCGCCGCCGGCGGAGGCGATCTTGAGAACGCCGTTTTCAGGCAATTTTATCTCGGCCGCTTTCCATTCGCCCTCTTTCGACCGCGTCACGCGAGCCGCCTTGCCGGAGACGTTGTCGAGATACTGGATGACAAGGTCCGTTTTGCCGACGCCGACGGATTCAACCGACTGCGACTCATTCGCCGCCAAGACAAGCTCCGCCGCGCCGCTTTTCAAATCGTAAGCGACGACGGCGCCTTGCGCGTAGTCCTTGTCCTGATAGCGCCATGGCTCGCGCAGGAAAAAGATTGCGCGACCGTCAAGGACGCCCTCAATGTCGGCGTTGAGCGGCAAGGGCAGCTTCGTCAACGCGCCCGCGCCCGCGGCGTAATGATACTCCGTCTCATAGAACGAAACGCCGCGCAGGATGAAGGCGTGCGCAACGCCGCCGTCATGATCGACATAGGAGCGGACGGCGACGTCTTCTTTTGTCCCCTCAAAAAGCGTCGGCGCTTCGTTGAGCGCGGTTCCGCGGCGCCACAGCTTCGCGATGCGCGGATAGCCTGAATCCGTCATCGCGCCCTCGCCCCAGTCCGTGCCGACAATCAGAGTGTTCTCATCGAGCCACGAGACGTCCGATTTCGCTTCTTCAAGGGCGAACCCGCCGTCGACGAACTTCTTTGCGACCGTGTCGAACTCCCGCCAGGTCGAGGCGTCGGCCCCGCCGCGCGAAAGCTCGACCATGCAGAGGCGATGATCGGGAGACAGGCAGTCGAACTGATCGCTGATCCAGTTCTCGCCTTCATCCTTCGCGAGCGCGTCGAAGTCGATCAGCGTCTCCCATTCCGGCGCGCCCGAGCGATAGCTTTCGACGCTCGCACGCCGCCAGATTCCGCGCACGCGCTCATCATCCTGCCAGAAGTTGTAGACGGCGCCGTTATGGATCGACCCGATCGGGATGCGCGCGGGCGAGGTCAAGATGGCGCGAGCTTCCTCGCGCATCGGCGCGAAATTCGGCTCGCTTTCGAGAACCGGCAGCGACCGCGCGTTTTCGGCGCGCGCCCATTCGAGCGCCTTTTCGCCCTCGATTTCCTCAAGCCACATAAAGGGATCTTCCATGACCTTAGCGGCGGCGGAGGCAAGGAGAATGGCGGCCGCCGGGCCGGCGATAGCGAGTTTCTTCAGCATGTCGGGAATTCCCTCCTCAAGGCGCGCGCATTTTTGCGTCGCGGCGCGTGAACAGCGTCGATTCAAACGTCAGGATAGTCCGGCGTCCCGTTTTCGTGCAACGATTGCAGGCGACCGCCTGCGGCGATCCGTTAGGGATTCGCGACGCGCCGAGTGCAGGGAACCCATTGTTAAGCATGCAACCCCGCGCGCCGCATGAGGCGGCGCTCAGGAATGCTAAATTTGTAGGCGATGATTTAGCGAAGGTTTGAGCCCCGGCACATAGTCTGCACTGACCCCGCCGAGGCAAACTTTCGTGTTGGCAATGAAAACGCAAAAATCTGAGCAGCGCCGCTATCGCCGGATCGCGCTCGATCTTCCGGCTCGCGTCATCGTTAACGGGATTGACGAATATGACGGGCGACTGGTGAATATTTCGCCGGGCGATCTCTCGGTGCAAGTCAGCGCGGAGACCGTCAAAGGCGACGCCGCGGTCATCTATATCGCCGGTCTCGACATCATCGAAGGGCGCATCGTGCGCACCTTCCCCGACGGCTTTGCGCTATCGTTCATTCTGTCGCGCCGGCGCCGGACCCTGCTGACCGAACAGCTCATGCTGCGCGCAAATCCGTCTTTTTCGGCGGGCCTTGCCGACCGGCGATCGGCGCCGCGTCATCCGATCGCCGAGCAGCGCATGGTTTGCAGATTGCCCGATGGCGGATCGCTCTTTGTCCGCGTCCTCGATCAGTCGGTTGCAGGAGTGGCGGTTGAGTCCCCGCGCAAGCCCGCCGTCGGCGCCTCAATCCATGTCGGCCGCCAACGCGCGGTCGTCATCCGCCATACCGCCCGCGGTTTCGTTGCTATTTACGAGCCGGGCGCTTCCAATAGGGAATCCGCCTCAACGCCGATCCAGAAATTGCGCGCTGTCTGAAATAGACCCTGAATGCGGTCAGAGATGAGGGCGCCGGCCCTGCGACCGGCGCCTTTCGCTTGTTCAGGCGGACGGTTCTTTGACTACGTAGGATCTCAGATTGTCCATGACCGAGCGCGCGTCGAAAGCCTGCGGATTGTCGGCAGGCTTTGTCCCCTTGTGCATGGTGACGAACGCAATCGCCGTATAGCGCGTGTATTCGCGCGTATCGTAGCCGTCATAGGGCGATCCCCAGCCCCACCCATAGGCGTAATAAGGGAAGGCGCAGCAATAAGGCCCGTATCCGTAGTAGTAGCGCCCGTAAAAAGCCGGGTTCGGCGAGGACGAATAGCGCTTGTTCGCTTCCGTATCCTGTTCCGTGACGACGAAATAATCGAACCCGCTTTCAACCGTCAGTTCGGCGGCGCGATAAAGCAGAAACGTCTCGACGGATTCCCGCGTCGTCGACGAATTGCCTCTGAAGACGATCCGGTAGCGATTTTCCTCGATCCGCTGATCCGAAAATCCGTAAGGGTTATTGCCTGTCGCCGGGCCGTAAGGCGTTGATGTCGCACAGGCGGCGAGCCCTGCCGCAGCCGCGGCCGCCACGATCCAAGTCCTGATCATATAATCTCCTCAACCTGCCCCGATACCGGCCAATTGGGCCGTCCCCATGCGAAATATACAGGATCGGATCGGCGATGACAAAGGCGCCGTCATCGCCGTTTATCGGGCCTGGCGCGGCGATCTAGGCGCCGCCAAATTGACATAATTTGAATGCGGCGCTCCGCGCCGCCGACGGAATAGTTCATCCGTATACGCAGCGAAGCGGGCTGCAGCCGATCACGCGCTCGCGGCTCTCGTCTTTGTGAATTCGCGCGCGCTTCCTGGCAGCGCTCCGCGCAGGACCGCGGCGGCGTTCGCGCCCCGGCCGCGGATGAGCCTCGTCGCCGCTTGCGCCCCGCCGGCCGCGACGGCGAGCGGTGCGAGCAGGGGGCGCCATTTCGCCGCGAAAAGTATGCGCGAGCGGGTCATGTGATAATCGGCGAGCGGCGAGCGGTCGGAGACTGCGCCAGCGTCGACTTTGCGGCTTTGCGACGCCGCGCCGTAGCGATGATAGACGACGGCGCCCGGCGCCCAGGCCGGGCGGTTCGCCGATCCGCCGGCAAGCGCCCAGTCGGCCTCCTCATAATAGAGGAAATAGCGCTCATCCATGTAGCCGGCGCGCGCAAGATAATCGCGCCGGAGCGCGATGGCGGCGCCGAGCGGGTAGGCAAGCCTCGCCTCGACGCGCCGGCGATCGGGCGCTTCATCGAGGCGCGCGCCCTCGCCGATGTTCCGTCCCATGAGCAATATGGGATCGAACTGCGCGCCGCCGAACGCCTGAACGGCGTGCGGCGCTTCAAACCCGACGACGCTCGCCCCGCAAAGGCCGGCGCGATCGTCCGCAAGACGCTCTGCAAAGGAGCCAAGAGCGCGCCTTGAGACGACGGCGTCGGGATTGAGCAACAAGAACCGGTCGACGCCCGGCGCCGCCGAAAGCGCGCGCAGGCCAAGATTGCACCCGTAAGCGAAGCCGCCGTTCCTTGCAGATTTTATGAGCCTTAGAGCGCCCTCGGAAAGCGACCTTAGATCGGCGAAGCTCGGCTCCTCGCCGTCGATCGCGGACGGCGGCGGCGCGCATTCATGGACGCTTCTCCCCGCGATGGCGCTCTCGATGAATTCGGCCGATCCGTCGGGCGATGCGTTATCGACGATGATCGCACGCGCGCCGCCGGCGCCGATAAAGCTTAGCGCCGCATCGAGCGCAAGCGCCGCGCAATTGTAATTGACGATGACAGCGCCGAAGCGGCTCTCCTGTCTCATGATCGGGGCCCGTCGCCAAGCAGGGTCCGCTGCGCGTCTTCGCCGAGAGCGGCCGCGAACTCCGTCAGAAACCGGCGATGCAGATCAAACTGCGGCTCCTGGGAATTGATCGAGGAGACGCGGACGAGCGCGCCGTCCGCAGGAGCCGACGCGCCGCGCTTCAGCCGCATGAGGCCGCTGTCGCTCGACTTTGTCGTGAAGCCTCGCCCGTCGCGCAGCCAATAGGTGACAGCCTCCCGACGGGACGGACTTTCCGTATCGAGATTGATGACGATCGCGCGCCGCCCCGCGGCGTCGACTTCACGTTCGCTTCTAGACCTGACGGCGAAGCCCTGCGCGACATAACAGGTTTCCGGCCGATGCAGCCGGACCGAATCGCCGAAGGGCGGACCGTAGGCGGCGACAAGCGTCACGATGCGCCCGAGTTCATCCTCATAAGCGCGATAGGCGATCGCCTCGCCGGGTTTCAATTCCGTCTCCTCGGGAAGCACGGCGTCCGAAAGGTCAATCCTGCGCCATTCGCCGAACGCTTCCGGCATCATCGCTTCAAGATCGGGCGCCGCATGCGGCGGGGCCGCCGCCGGCTTCAGGACGCCCGCCGCAACGCCCGTCATCGCAAAGAGCGCCGCAACCCACAGCGTGCGGACCGCGTGAGCGCTCATGGCAAGGCGCCTTTCGATCCGGAAAACAAGCGCATCGCGAACCAGTCGACGGCGAACACAAGGCCGAGCGCGACAGCGAACATCAAGAGCCCCGCGCCCTCATGAAGAAAGCCCTGGCCGGCGTCATAGCCCCAGAAATAGGTGATGAGCACGAGCGCCGCCACGCGGAGAATATTTGCTGCGATCGCGATCGGCGCGAGCGCAACGATGACGCTCGCATTGATCCGCCAATCCGCATGCTTGACCGCATAGAGGTAAACGGCCCCGATGGCGGTCAATGCGATCAGGGAATTCAATCCCGAGCACGCGTCGGCGACCAGCAACTGATAGGGTCCCGCCGAGATGACAGCGCCCGCATGTGCGACGGGAAGTCCCGCCGCGTAAAGCGCTTCGCTGACGATTTCCGACACGAGCGATTTCAGCGGTCCTGTCAGCGCATCAAGCGCCCAGCCCGGCCAGATGATGAGGTAGAGCGTCATGGCGAGCGGAAACCACAGACGTCGCGCCCCGCGCCATCCAAGCAAGACGATCGCGGTTCCGGTCGCGACAAAAGCTTGCGACGAGGAAAGAAAAAGATCGGTCTCACTGGCCGCGCCGACGAGAACGAGCACGAGGCCGATCGCGAGGATCGCCGCGCCGGCGGCCTGTTCCGCGATCGTGCGGGCGAGATCGAATTTCTCCGACGAAAGACGCGCGCCCGCGGCGCCGACCGCGATCGCCATGACGATGAGCGCATGCGCGTTCTCATCGCGGCGCCACGGCCCATTCGCAA